>JBLHKB010000063.1:0-18909 GCA_047619315.1 Polyangiales bacterium | reverse complement strand
GGGACGCGCCGAAGATGCTGAACGCGGCTTGGAGCGCATCGAGTATGTGGACGGCAAACGCCGCCACCATCACCGCGAGCCGAGATACGGCGGATGGTCGAATGCACTTCACGGCGGCGAACCTCTCCGCCAAAGTGCATCGCTTCATCGAGCGCAACGACACGGCGGCCGCGCTCCAGGTGCTCTTCCCTGGAGAGCGCTTTGTCCATCACACCCCACTTCCAGCCGCCTTTGGCGATGAAGGCGCCGCCAACCACACCCGCCTCTCGTTTAACGGCGGCGGTTCTGATGACCAGGGTCTGGACGTCTTTGTCTGGGGCAAGAGTATGATGGGCGATTTTCAACGCCCCGTTCGCTTCCCGGCGCGCCAAGCACTCGAAGCGAGCCAAGCCATCGCGCGACGCCATGGTGCCCAGCGCTTCCTTTTCCTGCAGCAGGCGCCGCGCGCCATCGACGCTGGGGCCTTCCACAACGATGTCGTGTCCGTGGGCCAAGGCGACCTGCTGCTGGCCCATCAACACGCCTTCGCCGACCCGAATGCCATCGAGACCCTCAAGACGAGCTTTGCCAAGCTTGGGCCTGGCGCAGCTCTGAAGGTCGCCGTTGTGAGCGAAGATGAGCTGAGCCTCGACGCGGCGGTGAAGTGTTACCTCTTCAACTCGCAGATCGTCAGCACGCCCGCCGGACCTGTCCTGATCGCCCCAAGTGACTGCAAAGAAGACCCAAACGCCGCCGCGATCATCGCGCGCTGGGTAGACTCAGGCCTCTTGGCCGCTGCACACTTTTTGGATGTGAAACAGAGCATGCGAAACGGCGGCGGCCCCGCGTGCCTACGGCTCCGAGTTCCGCTCACGTCCGCTGAACGAGCGGATGTGCATCCGGGCGTTGTCTTCTCGCCGCAAAAGCACGAGCAGCTGAAGTCGTGGGCACAAAAACACTATCGCGAAGAGCTTCATGCGGCTGACCTGGCCGACCCTGGCTTTGCCCGTGAGTGCGAAGAGACCTTGGACGCGCTCACGCAGGTCCTCGGCCTTGGTTCGGATTTCTACACGTTCCAGCGAGCCTAGGCTTCGCCGCGAAGCAGCCTTCGTGTTGCACAAATCGGCCTGAAGCCCGAGGGGCTGTCTATGGGTTCCTCAACTCGAAGGTCGTGCTGCTCAACGTGCACCGCGCTGTTCTCCTCACCATCTCGATAGCCGCTCTATCGGGCTGCCCTCGCACCAACGATGTCTCTCCAGCGGAGGTCGGACCTCTCGCGCAATTTGATGCGCCAGCACTCCCACAACGACGCCGAGACGGACGTGCCCTCTGGCGATGCCATCAAGACAAAGGCGCGCTGCACATTCGCCTCGCCCGATGACGCCGATCAGGGCTTCGACATTCTGGTGGAGGCCACGCGGGTCCAGGCGGCGTGATCTCGAGCGTCTCGATCACCACCGTCCAAAGCGACTGTGCGTTGGATGTGGCGGTCGCCTCGCCGGCTCGGTACTACAAGATCAACGTCAGAGACACTCAAACGACCCTGAGGCTTAACTACGTCTGCCCAAGCGGCGAAGGCGACGACTCGCTGATGATCTCGTCGGTGAGCGGGTTCGAGGTGGCTTTTTCGAGCTGCACTGCGGTGCCTTGACCGTGTCACCAGCTAGGCTTCGCCATTTGCGTGACGCGTTGTGGCGGGCCTAGAAGTCGTCGACGATCAGTGGGCCCATCATGGATGAGCTCATCATCGACGCCGCGCGCATGTTGCGCTGCCGAATGCGCTCTCGGCGAGCGGCTAGTTCCTCTTCACGGACGCGCGCAGCTTCCTCTTCTGCTTCCTGCTCCGCCTCTTCCGCCAAAGCCGCTCGCTCCGCCTCAAGGCGGGCTTCTGCCGCAGCGGCTTCTTCGCGCAGGCGCGTTTCGATCTCGGCTGGAGTCGGTTCAACCACCACTGGCTCCGCGACCTGAGTCGTCGGGGGCGACACTTGCTGCATTGGCGCGAGGGGAACCGCCTGCATATCGCCGCGGGTCGCGAGCATGGCACCACCCACGCCACAAAGCGCAGCGAAGACCAGAGCCACGCCAACGACCATCGTACGACTTGGGCCTGTTTGAGTAGGCAGAACAGAGGCAGCCATCAAGGGTGTGGCCGTTACGTTTGCGGTGCGCACGCCCGAGACCGCGAGGGGCGTTGGCGTGACCAAACTCGGGATGAGGTTCAACGCTGCGGAGCCAGAGCTGGTCAACGCTGGGCCAAGATCACGCGTGAGCCGCTCCGCGGAGCCAGGCTTTGGCTGTCTTGGCGCGCCCATCGCCGAACGTACCGAAGGATCTTCAGGCCCCGGGACATGGTTCTCCATGGCCAGGCCGATCAGCTCGGCAACTTCGCCTTGAGTCACGCCCAGCGCCTCGGGGACCGCCGCCGCGAGCTCAGCGCGAAAAGCCGCGGTGGTGGCTGGCCGATCGTTCGGATCCAGCGCCAGCGCCTTCATCACGATGGCATCCAGGGCGGGTGAAACATCCGGCGCGAGGGAGCTCGGCGGCGGTATCTTCGGGTTTCGCACCAGGTCCAGGAGCAGAATATCGTTGGGCGCGTCGAAGAGCTTTTGCTGCGTGAGCAGCTCCCAAAGCATGATCCCAAGCGCGTAGATATCGGTTCGCCGGTCGAGTGGCGTCCCATGCGCCTGCTCCGGCGACATGTATCGGAAGGTGCCTTTGATCAGCGCGCCCTGCGTGTGGTGGATTCGGTCCGCGGCCTTCGCGATGCCAAAGTCGATGAGTTTAACATAGCCTTTGTAGGCGATGAGCACGTTCTTCGGACTCACATCGCGGTGGACGACGCCAAGCAGCTTTCCGTCCTCCGTCGTCAGCTCGTGAGCGGCGTGCAGACCCGCCGCGACCTGCATGGCGATCCAGGTCGCGATGGCTGGGGTCGGTCGACGCTGCTGCTGCCGAAACGCCCGCATCACCTGCGAGAGCGCCACACCTGGCACGTACTCCATCACCAGAAAATCGCGGCCGCTATCTGTGGTGCCTAGGTCATGAACATGAACCACATTCGGGTGCTCTATGCTCGCGGAGATGCGGGCCTCATCGAGGAACATGACCGTGAAATCTTCGTTCTCCGAGAGGTGTTCGTGGACCACCTTGATGGCCACGTGCTTCTCGAAACCGCCACTGCGTGAGCGGCGCCCAAGGTAAAGGGCCGCCATACCGCCGGACTTCATCTTCGCGACGATGTCGTATCCCGCGATGTTGTCACCAACTCTCACCGTGCAAGTGTAGCTCGCGTCACCGAGATCTCCCAAACAATGGCTCATCTTGGACCGGACGCGGCCCTGCAAAATGCGCGCTTCCGCTGCCACGGTGATACCTTTAAGGCTCATGGGCCGCTGTCTCACACTCGCCACAGCATTCTGGGTGCTCTCTGGCTGCGGTTCGCCACCCGCAAGTGGGTGTATCACCGGCGCTGACTGCGATAGCGCCGAGATATGCGTCAACGGGATGTGCCAGCGCGCTTCGCGCGACGCAGCGACAGTTCTAGACCGATGCGGGCGAAACGGCCGATACAGGCGGGTTCTGCGGTCAGGAGTGCCAGACGGAGCTGTCCTGCGAGATTGGCGTCTACGACTGCTCTGCAGGTGAAGCGGTGTGCGTTCGTTCGGGGCTTCGCGAAGAAGGCTCCATCTGCCGCGAGGCCACCGGTTCATGCGATGTGGACGACACTTGTGATGGAGTCAGCGCCGGCTGTGCAGATGGAAAAGCCGTCATCGGAAGCACCTGCGACGGTGGGTTCCGCGACGGACGTGGCACGTGCGGGCTGTGTGAGCAGGGTGCTGTATGCAACCCAGAGCGTTGCCAAGAAGGCACCATCGCATGCTCCGAGACCGGCGTTCCTTCCTGCGAGTTCACAGCGAATCTTGCAGACAACACATCTTGCGGAGCCAGCGTGATTGGCGGCTTTAGTGCGTGTGAATGGCGCGACACATGCGTCGAAAGCGGTGAGCAATCACGCGAGATTCAAGACCCGCTCTGTGTGGCTGGCACATGCACGACGCGTTCACGCTTCGAGACCATGCCCTGCAGTCGTGATCGGGAAGGCGTTTCGTGTGGAGACACCCGGGTCAGCGACTGGTCTGCCTGTGGATATGATTGAACGTGCGACGAGAGCGGTGAGCAAAGCCGCACTCTGACCGATCGAAGGTGCCGAAGCGCCGCCTGTGCGGACGTTCCGCGAAACGAGAGCCAGTCGTGCTCCCGGAGCACCAATGGAATGGGTTGTGGGGAAGTGACGATGGGCCCTGTGGATGCATGCCGGTTCTCCAGCGAATGCACGATCACAGGAACGCAATACCGAACACTGACCACGCGAACATGCGGTGGTGGTTCCTGCGCTTCGCTCACCTCCATGATGCCCCAGGCATGCTCTCGAGAAGACACCATGGGCGACGCCTGTGGAACCCCGACCTACGGCGCGTGGGGTACCTGCACTTTTTTAGGCTGTGACCCGGACAGCGGCAGTCGTTTCCGCTCCCTAACCTCCGCGTGTACGACGACTCAAACATGTGACCCAAGCGGAAGCGGATTCGAGCTTGGGACATGCAGCGGCAGCGTGGTGGGCTCGTTCTGCACCCCTGCTGGGGGCGGCTTTGGCACGTGCAGCGGCCCAGGCACCTGCGTAGCCGGGATTATCTAGTCACACCGGATGATGATGGGCGAGTCCTGGGAACATTTCTGGTATTCAGCGTGTCTTGACCCGCATGCGCACCAGAATCTTGATTCTTAGTCTTCTTACTCATGGATGCATCGAGTCCACAATCATCGATTGCGACCCAGGGTTCGTCCAGCGCGGCCAGGAGTGCGTATCGGAGCAGGTTGAAATACCTGACGTGGGCGTAATCGCTGACGGGGGCGTAGCTGATGCGGACGCAATGCCTGACGCCCCTGACGGCCTCGAGATGGATGCTGGATCTTGCGAGGAAACGTGCATGCTCCCCATGCAATGCGATGACGATGAGCGCTGTGTGGAGTGTGTCAGTAGCGAGCAGTGCGTCGCACCGGCGGCTGTGTGCGCGGCAGGCGAATGCGCCGAATGCGCCGACAGCCTGGACTGCTCGGCGCCGGATAATGCAGCATGTCATGAAGGTGTGTGCGCTCCTTGCACAACGAGCGATGACTGCATCGGGGTGCTGGAGGGCGACATTGTACTCAACCTCTGCGTCGACGAAATGTGCGTATCAGGATGTCGCGAAGAGAGTGCTGAGGTCGATTGTGGAGCCTTCGCTTGCGACCCTGCGACGATGCTCTGTACAGAGACCCTTCGCGGAACTCTCCCGACTTGTATGCCCTGTGTCTCCGATTCGGAGTGCGTGGCGGACCATGCCTGTGTCGGAATGGCATGGGCGGGCGAAGAGCGTGAGGGCGGCTTCTGTCTGAAACACCTCGATTCGGGCTGTGCGGAGCCATATGCCGTCGTGACGGAGCCGCGCGAATCGCTCTCGGGCCGCGAAACCTCCCGCTACTGCGGAATCGACGAGACAGCGACGACCTGCGAAGCGGTGAGCGACCTGATCACAAACGAGGGTTGTGAGACCGACGACGACTGCGGCGTGTTCATGGGCGACGGGTTTTGCAGAACCGTAAATGGAATCATCGATCGATGCACCATCGGCTGTTCTGGTGCGGCACAGTGCCCAGTGGTCGCGGCAAGCTGCGATACCTACTGTGGAAACGTCATCTGACAACACTGTGGCCGCTCAACGAAGTGAGCTGCTGCCGCTGACTTAGGGTCGTGGTGCCGCTCATCTCGTCAAAGAGACCCCAAACAGGTGCAGATCGAGTCACGAAACGTGACGCGGACCCCTGGATTGGCTATCAAAGGCACTCGATGAAGTTCCTCACCCTGACGGCTCTGGCATTCTCTTTGGTCTTCTCTGCCGTCTCGCTGAGCGCAGCCCAAGACGATGATGCGCGCGAAGAGTTTCGTGCCGGCATCGCAGCCGTGCGCGCCGACGATTGGGAGGTGGCACGTGGCCACTTCGAGCGGGCTTACGAGCTCTCTCCTCGCGCGTCGGTGCTCGCTAACTTGGCCGCGGCGCAACGTCAGACAGGTCAGCTCGTCGAAGCGCAGGCTTCGTACCAAGAGTGGCTTCGTGATCCGCCGAGGGGACGACTGCAGCGCCAGGTTCGCGCCGAACTCGAAGCCCTTGAGCCGCTCGTACCCACCCTCAACGTGCTGGTTCGCGGCGCTCAGCCAGGGGACACACTCTTCGTGGATGGCCAAGTGGCCATGCCCAACGAAGACATCGCTGTGAACCCGGGTTGGCGTGACGTTGAGATCGAGCGTGGAGACCGAACCGTTGCGTCTCTTCGCGTCAACATCGACGAAGGGGACCATGAAGAGGTTCAGCTCACCGTGCGCTCCGTGCCCAACGCCTCAGAGACCGCGTCGGCGGGCATTGACCTTGAAGAAACCCCACGTATTCGCTTGGACGATGAAAACGGCGAAACCGTGGACGAAGACGAAGACGGGTCATTGACCTGGCTTTGGATCACCTTGGGCGTGGTGGTGGTGGGCGCTGCAGCAGGCATTACGGCCGCGGTCGTGCTGGGCCAAGAAGATCCGTTCGTTGGCAACGCTCCCCGTGGCTCCGTGGTGATTCGATGAGACCTCTCTATATACGCCGAGGCTTTTTACACACAGCCTTCTTGGGCACATCCTTGTGTACAGCCCTCTGCCTCTTGTCGTGTGGCGAGCCGCTGACGCAAATCGTCCTCCGAGTGGACTCTGACATTCCGACGACGGACGTGGGGCGTATCCTCGTCAACGTCCGTGGACCAAGCGGCGTCTTGGCTGTGGATTACAGCACCGACTTCGGCGGGCCCGGTAGTCCGGATGGCTTCCCCATCACTCTAGGTCTGCTGCTGGCGGACGACGCCGTCGGCGAGATGGTGTCGGTTGAGGTTGTGGCAAACGAAGTCGCCGGGTCCGAGCGGGTGGAGGTGAGCGCCGAGACCAACTTCGTCATCGGTTCCAGCCGGGAGCTGGTGCTGCGACTGGACTCTGTCTGCCTCGAGATTCCCTGCGGCACAGGGGAAACCTGCAGTGAGGGCGTCTGCATCACGAACCAAATCGACGGCGAGAGCCTCCCCGAGTTCGCCGAATAGACAGCCCCAATCGGGCCCGCTGGGTTGACCTAAGCGGGGGACGAACGTAGGTCCTGCATCCGAAAGGATGATGGAAACGTGGCCCGATTTATCGATGAACTGAAGCGAACTCACAACTGCGGCGAGCTGAGGCTGGCCAATGATGGAGAAGAGGTTGTCCTCTTCGGCTGGGTGGACGATAGGCGCGATTTCGGCGGCTGTGTCTTCATCACGCTCCGCGACCGCGAAGGCATCACACAGATCATCTTCGACGCCAACGAAATCCCCGGACCGGTAGCTGAAGCCGAACGTGCTCGCTCCGAGTGGGTCATCGCCGTGCGCGGCGTGGTTCGCGACCGTGGCCAGAAGGACAACGGCACCACGCTTCGCAACAAGAAGATGGCGACGGGCGAAATTGAAGTCCTCGCCCACGAGATGTTCGTCTTCAACGAATCGAAGACGCCTCCTTTTCTCATCGCCGACGATGTCGACACGAGCGAAGAGAAGCGCCTTGAGCATCGCTACCTCGACCTGCGACGCCCGCAGCTCCAGAAGAACTTGATCCGTCGTTCACGCATGAACGCAGCGGTTCGCTCCTACCTTCACACCCACGAGTTCCTTGAGGTGGAGACGCCTTACCTCGTGAAGTATACGCCTGGTGGCGCCCGTAACTTCTTGGTTCCAGCCCGCGTCTACCCGGGTCACTACTACGCCCTCGCGGAGAGCCCACAGCTCTTCAAGCAGCTGCTCATGGTCGGCGGCTACGACAAGTACTTCCAGATTGTTCGCTGCTTCCGCGACGAGTCGCTTCGCGTCGACCGTCAGCCAGAGTTCACGCAGATCGACATCGAGATGTCGTTCATCAACCAGGACGACCTCTTCACGAAGATCGAAGGGCTCATGTTTGAGCTCTTCAAGGTCGCCGGCGTCGACCTATCCGAGCGCTACAAGGACGGGAAGTTCCCGCGCCTCGACTTCTACGAGTCGATGCGTCGCTTCGGCAACGATAAGCCGGACATGCGTTTTGCCCTCGAGCACACGGAGCTCACGGACCTCGTCGTCGAGCATGACGGTGGCGGCATATCCTTCCTCGCGGACATCGCGGCGAAGTTCAAGGACGGCACCTACCGCAAGGACCTGCCGGAAGAAATCGTCAAGGCCATGGTCGTGCCCGCTGAGCACTCGATGAGTCGCAAGCAGGTCGACGAGCTCGAGAAGCTCTGCAAGCAGATGGGCAGCAAGGGTCTCGCACGCGCCAAAGTCGGCCCAGACGGAGAGTGGACTCAGAGCCCCTTCGCCAAGTCCATCACGGACGAGATGCGTCTCGCCATCAACGAAACCGTCGGCGCGAAACCTGGCGACCTCATCCTCATGCAGTTCGGGCCTGAAGCGCGCGTTCAAACCGTCATGGCGAACCTTCGCCTGCACCTCGGCAAGAAGCTCGGTCTGATCCCTGAGATTGGAACGGACGGCGACTGGAACCTGCTTTGGGTCGTCAACCCACCGCTCTTTGAGCGCGAAGACGATGGCACCTGGGGCGCGGCTCACCATGTGTTCACGCGGCCTCACGACGGAGACGTCGAGAAGCTCGCGACGGACCCAGGCTTGGTCAACTGCTATCGCTACGACATCGTTCTCAACGGTTTCGAAATCGGTGGCGGCTCGATTCGACTCCACGACCCGAAGGTCCAGGCCGAGGTCTTCCGCACCATTGGCCTCAGCGACGAAGAGGCTCACCAGAAGTTCGGCTTCCTCCTCGACGCACTCGCCTACGGCGCGCCACCCCATGGCGGCATTGCGCTGGGCATGGACCGCATCAACATGCTGGTCAGCGGCACGGAGTCCATCCGTGACGTCATCGCCTTCCCGAAGAGCACCCGCGGCAACGACCTCATGACCGGCGCGCCGGACAAGGTAGACGCAGCCCAGCTCGCTGAAGTGCACGTGAAAGCGATTCTTCCCGAAGAAGAGAGCTAGGCTCCCCGCCGGCGCAGCGGATGCGCCGGCGAGCGTCTCATTCTAGAGATCGGGCGGGAGGTCACCGCGCCAAAGGGGAACACCACGTTCTCCAAGCGCGGCGGCCAATGCCCGCGCTTGCGCGACCTGCCATTCTTGCTCGGCGGCGAAGGCATAGCGCGGGTCGCTGAACTCTTCTGCTGCGCCATAGACGCCGTCGAGGACATCGATGGACACGGAGTCGCAGGCCGCCAGGAGCCGATCCGCGAGCTCTTCGACATTCCCCGGCAACATGGGCTGGACGACGGCAAAAGTCGTAATCCCGCGGGCGCGAAGCTCTTCGAGTTGAGCGAAGCGAGCCTCGATGGGTGCGCCGCGTGGTTCGAAGTGTTCCCGAGCCGCATCATCCACCGTCGGAATCGATGCGCCGACACGTAGCGCGGGAAGCCGCGTCATCAGTTCGATGTCTTCCCGCAGACGCGTCGTGCGACTCAGCAACAAAAGGGCGCGTTCTGGGGCCACGTCTGCGAGCACCTCGAGGCAGCCGCGCGTCACGCGATAGCGCGTCTCCGCCGCTTGATAGGGGTCGCTCACGATGGGGCAGAACTTGATCGGCAAGGGCGGAAGCTCGCCGAGCTCTTTGCGCAGGACCTCCGCCGCGTTCGTTCGAACATCGACGTAGCTGCCCCAAGGAGCTGGCTGCAGACCCTGAAGCGCGCGCAACATTCCTGTTCGTTCGCCCGCGTAACAGAACTTGCAGCCGACGAGACAGCCCACATAAGGGCTCAGCGTGTAGTAACCGCCGTTCCGGCTGACGTCCCCATGTCCGACGTGCTCGAGGAGCTGTTCAACCCGGACCTCTCGGATGCGCGTCTGGCCAGCTTCCTCACGCGCTTGCTGAGCTCTCTCCTCCATGGATTTGAGCGCGCTCGCTTCGTGGACACGAGCGCGCTGCGCCACCGCCTCACACAGCTGCTTGCCGACGGATTCGAACTTCGCGCCGGCCAGCCCATGGCTTCGGTAGGCAAACAAAAGCTGTTCACTCGCTGCGGCGTGACGCTGATGAGGCTCTTTGGGGAAAACCTCCACGTGGATGTTCCGCCCTGCCACCTCGAAGGTCAGCCGTAGACCGAGTTCCGTCGAGACTCGAAGCAGCGTCGCCCCCGGCACAAGCGCTTCTCCGATCTGAGTGGGGTGCACGAGCTGAAGAAGAAAGCGATGAAGCGCCACGACGCATCGTAACCCGGAGCGCACACGCTGGCGATTTGCAAAGGGGCAGGGCAGAGTAGCGCCGTGAGCAGCTCCCACACGCGAACGCTCTCGCCGGCCACGATGGTCGAGATGCTGGCGCCTCGGTGGTGCTTCGATGAGGTCTACGCAGCAGAGTGCGTGGCCTACGACATCTATGTGCACCCACAACGGCCTGCGCTGTGCCTGGAGTTCACTCGCAACGGTCAGACGACCATTCTTGAGGTGCGACCCGCCGATGGTCGTCCGGCAGCCTCCAAAGCGTATGGGCTGAGCATCAGCTACGAACGAGCGGGCTCTTCTTTAGAGTCCCAACGCGCGAAGACGCTTTGCGATCAAATCGCTGGTGATCTGTGTGCGTGGCACGAGGCCCGAGGGGAGACGGTCCCCACATGGCTCTGCGCGTACGCCCGTGACACGCCGCTTCCAGGCGCGCTGGCCCTCGAAGTTCAGGTCAGACCCGCGAGTGCGTTCATCGAAGAAGAGCTCGCCCGCGACATGAAGCACTACGAGGCGCTCTACGGGAGCCGGCCCGTCGCGCGGGAGCTGGTCGTCCACGGCGAGTCCGTCGGCACATCGGTGCACTACCCAGCCCCAAGAGGAGGCACCGTTCCTGCGTCGGCAGCGATCTATCCAGGGCCGGCACGCATCCGGCGACGACGACGGCTTCGTTTACACTTTGCCTCTCTCGGCTGCGCTTTCGACCACGAAGGAATGCCCCGCACAGTCCCCTCCCCGGCCACACTCCGCACGGCACTGGAGGCACGGCATGAGAAGTTCGTTCCGCTCCGCTGGGTGAAGCGCCGTGGCGGACCCATGGAGGCGCCGGAGTGGGTCGACTATTTGCTCCGAGAGCGAACGCTTCCGGTCACGCTTGCGCCACGCCCTATCGTGTACGCGCATCGAGTTTTGCGCCGGCTCATTCCCTCTTCAAAGATCCCTGTGGACGTCGGCATGCTGGTTCATGATGTGTCCGTTCATGGACTCGTCTTCAGTGATATCGATGCCGCCCTGTGGGACGAGCTCGCGCGCCAAGCGAAGTCCATTCATCGTCGCGGCCACGGCGCCGCCCTCGCTGTCGCTCGCTTCTACGAGGAGACGCTCACGCATGCGTGTTGGCAGACCTGGCGTTCAGTCGAACAGCCGGCTCAGTTCTCCGAACGGTTTAATGGAGAGGTCGACGCGCTTCGTGAAGCGCTCCGGGGCTGCGCAGGCGCATGAAGGCCCTGTCTGAACTTCAGCGGGAAGCGCTGCAGAACGCGATGGCGCGCTTTGAAATGGACACAGACGCACCGGCGAAGCCAGGGCTCGAGCAGCTTCTTCGTTCACTCGCGCGGGTGCAGGCGGGTCAGTACGCAGGTGCAGCGGCGGACGCGCGAGCCGCTCTTGCTGCTGGACGGCATCGCCTCCGAGGAGCTCACCTGCTTTTTGCGGCGGGGCACTTCGGAGAAGCCCTTGATGAACTCGAAGCCATCGACGACCCCCACGCGCGACGACTGCGCACGCGTTTGGCGACGGCCCTCGGGTGGAACCTCGACGCGCACCGGGCCATCGAAGAAGGCATCGCCGCGGGCGACGACTCCCTGACGCTGCGAACGCGCGCTCTCGACATCCACTCCGGCGCAGGCTGCACTCAGCAAGCCATCGAGGGGGCCCGAGCCCTTCGCCAGCTGGAGCCCTCACTTCTCGCGGTGTCCGTTCAGCTCGCCTGGCTCCTTAGCCGCTCCGGCACCGTGGCTCAGATCCAAGAAGCGAAGACGGTCCTCGCCGACATGGACGAGGAGGCCACCCGCGCATTCGGCGCGCGTTTCTTGCTCGAAGCGGGTCGCTGTCTGCTCTGGTGTGAATCCCCGGATGAAGCGCATGCGGCGTTCTCACGCTGCTTGATGACGGGGCCGTCCGATTCGTTGCGCGCTGCAGCGATGGCCGAGATCGCTCACCTCCACTTCGTCGAGGGGCGTGATCAGGAAGCCAAAGGAGTAGCGCAAGAGGCGCTCTCGATGGACACCTCCCTGCCCCTCGCGTGGGTGGTTCTCGGCGCTCTTGGGGTCGTCTCAGGCGATGTCGAGATGGCGGGCGAACACTTGCTCAAAGCCATCGCGTGCGCGCCCCACGATACGCTCGCTCAGAGCTGGCAAGCAGAGCTGCACCTGCGTGAAGGCGCCTACGAAGAAGCTCGGGATGCCCTCCACGCGAAGCGCAGCGATCCCGATAGCTTTCTCTTCGTGCTCGGTGTGCAGCGGCTCCTCGTCTCGATTCGAACGCGCGAGAAGGACAGCCCAGTCACCGAAGAGCATCGCTTTCGCGAGGTTCGAGATGGGCTCCTCCATTACCAAAGCGACGCTGCGGAGATCATGGCGACAAGCGACCAAGGCCAGGTCGACGCGCTCTTGTCGCGGGTGTTGCAAAGCATCGGACGAGCACGCCGTATTCCTCCACCGCTCTTTCGTGACCGGGGCGCCAGGCGCAGAGCACGGGCCGCCATTCTTCGTATTCAGAGCCTCGGAGAAGATGCACTCGAGGCCTTCGACGTAGACCTTGCGGACGTACAAGGCGACGCCCTCGTACGCTGCCACCGCGGCGAACTTGCGATGTGGCTTGGCCGCTATGAGGAAGCCGAGGCGGACCTCCGAGGCGCTATCAAGGCCGATCCAGAAACTCGATGGGCCTATATTGGTCTCTCGGCGCTGGAGCTCGTCGCCGGCAACGCGGAAGAGGCCCTCGCGCGAAACGAAGAAGGCATCAAGGCCATGGGCGGCACCGTCGGGGCGGCGGTTCATGTCCATCGCGGAGAAGCCCTGCGGTTGCTCGGTCGTTTCGACGAAGCCCGCGTGGCCCTCGACGAAGCACACGCTCTCCACCCCGAGCGTATTAGTGTTCAGCTCAACCTCGCGCTCTTGGCGCACGCGACGGACGACGAGCCCTCGTTCGCGGCGATGTTCGATGAACTGCAGCGCCGGGCGCCGGGTCTACTCAGTGACGCGCTGCGCGAGTGCGAAGACGGTGAGCCCAAGACGGTCGTTTTGAGCGCGCTCCGCATACTCGGCGCGAACCGTTCATCGAGCTGCATCAGCTATTGGGCGACCACTTCCTCGCAGCGCCGGCAGCTCCGTTTTGTGCCCACAGGCGAGTCGCCGCCTATAGTCGACCAAGAACTCCGGCGCCTTCGTGCACATTTCGGGCTGCACCGCCGATCCGAAGCAAAATGAGCGTCTATCAGAGGGGCGTGAGCTCGTCCGTGCCGTGCACTTCCGCATATCCCTGGCGCAGGCCGAAGCATTTGCTCTGCGCGCTGCATTCGGCGCAGGCTTTGCCTCGGACCATTTCGCCGCCATCGTAGGCGTCCGGCGCATCGGCGAGGGCCGAGACGTCGAGGACCTCTGAAGGCGTGAGACAGAGCGGGAGCCCGCACATCGCATCAAACCCAGAGACTCGGGTCCCTCGCGCACGCGCGATGCGAAGCCCCTCCGCCAGGGAAGGCTGAATGTCCGAGTAGCGCGGGATGAGGTCCTTCGTGCGAGGCACCATGTCCGTCGAAGGGGCGACGAAGGAAACGCACAGTTCCGCGTGTGGGTAACGGGTGGTCAACAGCTCGACGAAGGCCGGGAAGTCTGGGTAGTTGGTTTCGCAGAAGACAAAGTTCACGCGCAGGCGGAGCTCACAGGCGCTCGCCGCGTCGAGGCCTGCGATCGTATCGTCGAAGGTGCCCGGGGCCTTCGTCACAACGTCGGATATCTCCGCGCAACTCCCGTGGAGTGAGACAAAGAGCAGGTCGGCTCCCGCGTCCTTGAGAGAACGAGCACGAGCCATGTCGATGCGCGTCGCGTTGGTTTGAATTTCGATGGTGCCCGCGCCCTTGTCTCTGGCCAGCGCGATCCAGTCTTCAAGATTGGGCAGCAGCGTGGGCTCTCCGCCGGAGAGGTTGATGTCGTCTCCACGTTCCGCCGCCTCCACGATGGCCGAGCGAATCGCTTCATCCTGAGCGGAGGGCAGGTGAGTGGAAACGAAACAGAAGTCGCACGCTTGATTGCACGCGAACGCGACGCGAATCGTCCGTGCACGTCGGGCCGCGTGCCCCACAGGACGCTGAATCTCATCTTGATAGAGTTCGCGGTCGATCTGGTCGGGAATGCTGGAGATGACGCTCAAGCGGCGCCGGACCCGGTCTTGTCGAATGGGCGTCGGCGTCGACGGGTCGTCTTTCGGAAGGCCTGGGCAGCGGTCCGCCAACATGCACGGCTCGCACGCTTTTCGGCGCTCATACCCCTCACGAATGCTGCCACCCGGGGAAAGCGCAAAGAGATGCGCCACCCGCGCTGGACGATCAAAAAGACAGGGCGCGATGGGCGTGCTCGTGTCGAGGCGCAATGAAACGCCAGCACGCCGAGCCGCGACGTCCGTCGATTGGATGACCTGGGCGGCGTCGTGTGCCGTGCAAAGCAGCACCGAATTCGGTGACTCCTGCGGCACGTTCAGCACGAGCGCCTCCACGGGCCAGCCCGTTTCCGCCAGCCGCTCAGGGAGTGTGGGCAAGGTCTCCCGATTCGTCGCGACCACCGGCGCCGAAATCTCCAGTCGCAAGCCAGCGGCCACGATGGACTCGATTCCCGCGCGGGCGAGCTCGAAACCGCCGGGATCGCGAGTCAGAGCATCCGCGTCCTCGCCCCATGCTGGCAAATGCACTCGCGCCAGGTCGAGACCTGAGCGCTTGAGCGCTGCGGCGCGTTCAACGTTCAGCAACGTCGCGTTGGTCTCGAGCTCGACGGAGCGCGCGGGGCCCTCGGCGCATAGGGAAACGATGCTCGCCAGGTCTCGACGCAGGGTGGGTTCGCCTCCCGTGATCACCAGAACGTCCCCGTCGGCGGCCCGCGCCCGCGCTCGAACCGCAGCAAGGGCGACAAACTCTCGGCGCTCCTGCGGCTGGCGGCGATGGCAGAACGCGCACCCTTGATTGCACGTCTCGTTGGTGATGAGCCGCGCGACCTTGCCGCTGCGCCCTCTCATCCCCCACGTTGAATCCTCACTCATCGGACCTGGAGGGTATCGGATCTGCGAATGCTCGGCCTTGGCTATTCAGGGTGCTACGGTTCCGGAATGCACTCACGTGTGGCTGAAGAGCGTGCAGAAGAGCTGCGCATGCAAGGCTTCACGGTGTTCGAAGGGCTCTATGACGCGCGCTGGGTCGCTCGAATGCGAGGGGCGATTCTCGGTGTCTACGAGGAAGCAGGTCAGCCCACCTGCTACTCGCCTCAGACGCAGGAGCACCAAACAGGCCTCTACGTGGGACCCGCTGGGTTTGCG
Source organism: Polyangiales bacterium (assembly GCA_047619315.1). Lineage (GTDB taxonomy): Bacteria > Myxococcota_A > Polyangia > Polyangiales > Houyiibacteriaceae > JBCCRV01. The sequence continues at coordinate 3,279 of JBLHKB010000063.1, read as the reverse complement.
ATCCCGCAGCTTCTTCCTCGCCTCGACCCGGACGAACGTGTCGCGCACCCCGACGTGGTCGATTCGCTGCGCGCATTCTTGGGCGAGGATATGCGTCTCGAAATCGCCGGAGCCGTGGTGAGCGATGCGTCCCGGCCGCGCTTCGCTTGGCACAATCACGTGGGTGGTCATGACGATGGAATCTACCGACAGAGCGGGGAGTGGCCCGTCGTGGACCATGGGCGACGCGTCATGACGTTGACCTATCTCCAAGACCTCGATGAAGACCACGGGCCCCTTCAACTTCAGCCCCACCGAGTGGGTGAGGCCTCCGCCCCACCTCACGACCCCAGGCTCTCACACTGGCCAAGGGAGGTTGTTCTGCGTCCGCGTGCAGGCTCCCTCGTCGTCATCGAGGAATGCACCTGGCACGCGGTCCTCGCCGCGACGAAAAACGACAAGCGGATTTTCGTCGGGTTGGCCTATGCGTCCGCGAGCGCCGAACTTGGCGGCTGGGCGGATGCTGCGGTTGGAGACGTCGGCGCCTACCACAACGATCCGCTACTTCGTTCGCTTCTCTAGCGGCGGGTCAGGCGTCTCGGTACGCCGTCTCTAGGGCTTCGAGGGAAGTGCCTCCAAGACGTTCGGCAAGCTCTCGTAGCATCGCGAGCAACGTGTCTGGCGCTTCCTTTCCGCCGTACGAGAGCCCAAAGCCACGGGCGCGGACGAAGTGTGAGTGCCCCTCGAGGGGTGCGAAACGAATCACCTTCTCGCCCATCGCGGGGTGCTCGACCTGGACGCTCAGCACGCCTTTGTCGAAAGCCGCAGCGAGTGGGCGCGCCGGCGAGGGCAGCGCCAAGGTACGAATGAGCGCTTCGCTGGGCGGCGACATCGGCACAGGCACTTCGATGGGGCGCGCCCGTGGACGGCCTCCTTCTTTGCCCGCTCGCTTCGCTGCGATCTGAACCAGCTGGTGTTGAAGCGCACCAAGCTCCGCGAAGGTCTCGGCGCGCTCTTGCGCATTCACCGCCGGCGGCATGCTCGTCTTCACTTGATCGTAGTCACTGAACGTCGCTCTGGCTGGCATTGGCCAGTGTTCCACGCCCGCCTCGCCCAACACGGTTCCAGGCAAGGGGTGGAAGTTGGACCACATGAAGGACCCAGGCTTCAGGCGGTGAAGAAGGTCCGTTGTCGCCTTCATCTGTTCGCGCGTTTCGCCCGGCAACATCGTCATGAGCGATGCGCTCGTTTCAAGGTCCAGCTCTCGGCAATCGTCAAAGACGGCGGCGAGGCGTGCGTCGGTGGTTCGCCGATTGAGCACTCCTCGGCGAAACGCTTCATCGCCCGCTTCAATGCCGCAATGAAAGAGAGAGCAGCCGGCCTTTTTGAGCAACGCCAGACGAGGGCGCGTGGCTGCGTTTGGGTGCATCTCGACCTTGAAAGGTAGCCCGACCATCTTTGGGTAGACCTCCGCAAACTCCTCGAGCCATTTTAGATCGATGGGAAAGTGCTCGTCCCAAAACTCGAAGCCTTCGGGCTGGTAACGGTCGCGCAGACTCGCGAGTTCCGCGCAGAGATGTGTCACCGGCCGGGTATTGCGACGGCTGCTCTCCGAATAACGGCCGAGTTTGCCCCAGCGCGGCGCAGAACAGTACGCGCAGGTGAATGGACAACCTCGCCCAGCCCGCGTGGGCAAGTACTCATCGATGAGGGGACCGAAGGTGTTGATGCCCGCTTCGATGGCGTCCGGCACAGACCCAAAGACTTCGTAGTCCCAAGGCGGCAGCGCGGCGATATCCGGCTCAGGATCGGCCTGTGGTGGATCACCTTCCCACCCCGTGTTTGATGAGCGAACCCAGAGGCCTTCAAACGTCTGTAGCGGCTCACCACGGGACAGAAGGTCGAGGAGCCGTGTGACCGGTCGCTCGCCCTCGCCGATGCAAATCGCGTCCACTCCCTCGCACTCGGCCACCTCAAGGGGAGCCAGGCTGGCGTGGTAACCGCCGACGAGAACAAGCGTATCGGTCTTGAGGCGGTCGACGAGCGCGTGGGCCCCTGGCCAGTCTCGCGTCATGCAAGACATCGCCAGCACATCGGGGTTCAGCGCGTCGATGTGCGCGGCGACATCCTCGATGCTGTATTCGCGAAAGACCTCAAGGGCCTCAGGCTCATGCCCAGCAGCGCTGACGACAGCGGAGAGAGCGGCCACGGACGAGCTAAATGCGCGTCGTGGATCTGTGAAGAAGACAAAGAGAACACGCTGCGCCGTCATCGCGCACCCCCATACGCTCTTGCGAGCTCCTTACGTTCCGCGAAGGCGTGGGCGATGCTCTCGTCTCTGCGCTTGGTTTGGGCCAGGCCCGCTCTTCGTACAAAGAACGCGAAGAAGTGCCGATGGCCAGGTCCTCGCTTCGGCGACACGGCATGCCAGGTGCCTTGGTCGAGAAAAACAACGGAGCCCGCCGGCGCGTGGAGCTCCTGCGCTCCAGGCCACGGCTCACGACCCGGTTCAAAGGGCGGCTGAGTGGGTGAGTCCACGGGCCGCGGATGAACGAGCAGGGTCCCAAGGTCGCCGCCAAGCGGCGCGGTGTAGAGCGTGCAGCCAATGCGCTCAACACGTGACCCATGCGGGTATTCTTTCCTTCGTAAGTCCGGCTCGTCGATACCCCCGGCGTGGTGATGCCAGGTGAGGAAACCGCGCGAGGCGTCGGACACAACGCCTGAGCCAAGCTCCAGCTCAAACCCTTCGCCGAGCACGCGCTCGAAGAAGGCAAGGAGAGCCGGCCTCAAGAGAAAGTCCGCCAGGGCGGGTATTCGCTGCAAGATCCCTCCGCACGCCAGCCCAACCGGGCTCACATGCATTCCCTCTTCGATGTGAACGTCCTCCTGCGAAAAGAGGGCAGGCTCTCCAACGCGTCGCCATTCTCTTTCAAGGGCCGCGTCGTAGCTGGCGCACTCCGCCTGCGAAACAAGCGAGGGCATCACCGCGTAACCGCCGGTCTGGAGCGCGTCGTGGAGCACAGCAGGATCATGCACGGCGGGACTCAATTCGTCGCTCCGGGGACGAGCTCTTTCCACAGCGGTGATGGGTCCTTCACGTCGTGGAGCGACTCGTCGCTGAGTTCGGTTTCACCGGCGTCGGCCGCGGCGAACCAGAGTCCGAAGAAGACGCGCAGATTCTCATCCATGGTTCGCGGAAGGGCCGCATGCCACGTCGTTTGGTCGACCAACACGGTGGTACCCGGCGGACCCTCCACGGCCACTTGGCCTGGCCAAGGAACGTCGAGCCCTTCGGTGCAA
>JBLHKB010000062.1:0-18937 GCA_047619315.1 Polyangiales bacterium | reverse complement strand
TCTCTTCGCCGCCTGAGGTGTCCGCGCTTCCGATGCGCGGGATGTTCTCCTCAAGCTGGGAGAAGAGCTGTGCTTCCGCGATGCCAATTCGCAGAACACGCCCGCAGAAGCGCGCGGCCGTGGTTTCGCGGGAGCTGACGTTGAACACTCGGGACAAGGTCGCGAGAGGAAACTGCGCGCGACCGCCCTCAAGTTGAGCCGATACGACGGAGTCGCCGCGACGAAATACTACGTTCTCACACGCTGAAAGTGGCACGCGGGTGGTGGTTCGGACTTCGACGCTAACCTCATCGGTGCTCCTTGGGCCCACTGTCAGTGACATCTCTGAATCGACGGTGACCAGTCTGGCGCGGACGGCGCGGATGTCTCCCTCTGTGGTGGCGAAGGTGAGTGCTTGTCTTGGGGAAATGGTCCGTACTCTTCGAATGTCTTCCACGCGGGCCTCAGACTCGACCGGCCGCTGCCGTGGCGAGCAGCCGGGCTGAGAACAAACATAGTGTTGTCCTCGGCACTCGGCGACCCAGCTCATTGAGGAGAAGCCCCGGTCTACTTCCACCAAGACGACCTCATCTTCCGTGCAACCAGTTTCACCTGCAGTAAAAGCACGCATCCCTTTTCGCGCGCAGCCAGACGCAAAGATGAGCCCGCCAAGGCAGACAGCAATGGTGAAACGAAAGGTCATTGTGGTCACTGGAACGTATGCGTCAGGAGGACATGCGCGCTGCCTGGAGCGAGTTGCCCAATCAGTCCCGTCAGACAATCGCGCGTCGAGCTGTCGGCGTAGATATGTTCAAACGCGCCGTCCGGCGCGATGAGCATCTTCACCGTAAGCGGTGCCCCGTTGCCACAAGCCTGTGCAATCTCGGGACCTCGCCCTGTAAGCTGCGCGTGGAGCGTCGTCGCGCGAGTGTTCAGCGTCGCGTATGTCTCCGCTGGACTCACCTCACCGATGGGTGTGCAGGTGCGATCACGACAGGACTGACGAACCGCTCTTCCGCAACCGACGGAGTCGAAGGTGAACCCGCTCGTCTGCTCCGTAACGATGTCGCGCTCCGGGCACTCGAGGGGAACCGAGGCGAGGGTGCTTGCCTCGCCCATCCAGGTCCAGGGAGAGGAGCAGGCGCCGAGCAGTAGAAGTGTTGGCAGGAGAGTTCGAAGCATGTGGCGCATTTAGTCACGGACTAAGCGGTCAGGACAAGCCAAACGGAAGCTACGAACAAGCGCTGTCCATGGTTGCTAGGCCAAGACATGGGTGAGTTTGGATGGCGCGATGTTCATATGCTGGAGTGCTCTGAGGAACAGTTAGCGAAAACGGAACGTGGCACGAACAGGCTGATGGTCCGAGCGTCCACCTTGGACGATGTGCGCCGACAACGACTCGAGTCGTCGGTGCAGGATGTGATCGAGCTGGAGCTTCAAGGTCATGAAGCGCAGGTGCCACTCGAAGGTCGGCACACCCGGGTGATAGTCGCCCGTCGCGTCGACAAAGCCCATCGACTCTAAGGCGCGAAGGGCGCCGGCGCGCTCTTCGTTGAAGTCGCCGGCGATGATGGTGGGCAGGTCTCCGTCGAGTTCGAGTGCTTGGATATGTGCATGAATCTCGTCTTCGTGGTGGCTGCTCACACGCAACGCCGCACTCAGCGAGGCCGCGGGTTCCAAGTGGAGGCCGGCAACGCGGACGTCACCAAATGGACTCTCGACCACGGCGCCGATGGCTTCAAACCAGTCAGCTGCGCTGGGCGATATCTCCACGTCCCGGAGCGGCCAGTGCGAGAGGATCGCGCTACCGCCTGCGGCCCACCCGCCGGATGGAGAGCGCCAGATTTGATGCGGGAAACGCTCGGCTGTGCGCTCTTCGATGGCGGTCTGCCATTCGGGCGTCGTCTCCTGCAAGAAGATGATGTGCGCGTCGGACTCTTCGATGAGCGCGAGCGTCGAGGCATCGCCAGCCACGCCGTAGTTGACGTTGTAGGTCATCACGACGAGCTGCGGCGTGCCGACGGTCGGAGTTCGTGCGGCGCCGAAGGACCCCAGCGACACGGGGCTTGCACATGCGAAAAAGCCGGACGCCGCGCAGGCCAACACGAGGAAGATCATGCCGCGCTTCAGCATCCTACGTTTGTTCGTCGCTTTTGACGTCATCGGTGTCTGTCGCAGAAACCCGCCGCAGCGCTCTGCTATTCCGGCGCGGACGTTGGACATGCTTGCAAGAAGAACGGGCTGATTCGTGTGCGGCCCCTCGCTCGGAACCAACCCGCCTTTGCAAACCTTTACTTAGAGGCGGCTTCGCCCTTGCTCCAGCCGTAGCCGAGCTGTGCGTTGATGAGCTTGTGGGTGCCGGGTCCGACCATGCCGTCGACGTCGTAGCCAAATGCAGTCTGCAGTTCCTTGACGGCGGATTCTGTGCCGGGGTCGAAGACCGCGCTGAGCGGGGACTTGAATCCGAGCGCACGAAGACGGCGCTGGGTGTACGCGACGTCGGAGCCTTCGACGCCCGACTTGAGGGTGCGCTTCAGCTCGATGCCTTCGATGGCACCGCTCTCCGCGGTCTTGCCTTGAGCCTTGAGTGCGTTGACGATTCCGTCGCGCGTTCCAGCATTCCAGCCGTTCTTGACCTGGGAGCTGATGAGCCCTTGGGTGCCGTTGCCGACCATACCGTCGATGTCGTAGCCAAACATCCACTGGAGCTGTTCGATGGCGGAAAGTGTGTTGGGCCCGAACAAACCGTCCGTGCCAATCGTGAAGCCGAGAGTGTTCATGTCGTTCTGGAGTTGAGTGACAGCGTCACCCTTCGAGCCGTTCTTTAGTAGTCCCATATCTTAAAGTCCTTTATCGGGCGGAGGGGTCCGCGCGCGCACAATAAGACCGATGTTCGGGATTGAAAACCCCCCAATCTGAGGCGACTTTCGGTGGGGCTTTGTGCTCTCTCGTGGGCTAGCCTTCGCCATGCGTAAGCGTCTCTCATGCGGACTACTCCTCTTGGTGTTCTCGTCGGGGTGCTACGTGTCGCATGGACTCGATGAATCCACGGAAAGCGACTCCGGCCCTGGATTTGACGGGGGATCTGGCTTCGATGCTGGCCCTGGCTTCGATGCGGCAAGCGACGCCGGCCCTGGATCCGACGCGGGTCCTCCGCGCTGCTCGTCCGTGAAAATCCGTGAGCTGCTCATCGCGGGACCTGAGGCCGGCGGTGGTGTCACGACGCCGGACATTTTCTTCGTCGGCGCTGACATCGGCCTAGTCGTCACGGACAACAACATCGAAACCGGAGCGCATGGTGTGGTGTCGAGTAGCCGTGTTCGTGCCGACTTCAGCGTCGTCACGCCGCTGCGCCGCGTGGGCGAAGATACACATGGCTGGGGCGAAGCCGCATGGAACGGAGACGGCTTTGGCGTGTGCTGGTCTGGCGATCCCGGTGGCGTCAACGCCCTTCACTTTCGCGAGGTCGAGGGGTTTGAGGGAGCGCTTGGCGAACGCAGCAACTTTGGTCCAGGAAGCAGCTCTTGTTTGGAGCTTGTATTCGCCCACGGCATTTACGTGGCTGCGTGGCGTCAGAACGTCGAAGAAGGCACCGCTGCGCTGGTCGCTCGCGTGGAACGGGATGGGAGCCGTCCAAACGTGCCCATCAACGTCGGCACATTGGAGTCTGGCTCTTATGCGCCTCGGATTCGAGCGACGGACGACGGCTTCGTGGTGGTGACCGCCCTTGAAGACTCCATCCGATTCATGCGCCTCGACGGTGAAGCAAACATTGTCGAGGACCGGAGTGTTTCACTTCCCGGGGTCTCTTACGCCGAGTTCGATGTTCGACGAGGCGTGAACATTCGTGGCGGCGGCGAGGAGTTCGGCGTGCTGGCGCTCGTCGGGCCGCGGGATTCGCGTCGCCTCGAGTTTTTCACCTACGACTCGGACTTCAATTTGTCCGCTCGTCGCGAGCTCCTCGATGGCGCGCCGACGGCGGCTTATCCACGAATCGTTGCAGCGCCTGAAGGTTGGCGTTTGATCTGGGCGGAAGGCTCACGTCCATCCTACCTAGCCATGATGTTGACGCTCGATCCGTTGGGCATCCCCTTGGCGCCTCGAACGGTCTTGCACCGAGGACAGCACTCTGGCTACGGCGGTCCCGCTCTCGCAGTGCTTGGTGACACAACCTACGTGGCCATCGCTCATAGTCTTCTCGAAGCGCCGGAGAGCGGACGCCAGTATGTGCATCTTCAGGAGTGGCGGTGTTCGGAGGAGCCACGAGATCTCTGCGCACCGCAGGAGATCTTGGACCGCGGTGACTGCGAGGAGCCGTCGCTTTTGGGCTGGCTTTGGAACGGTGAAGCGTGCGAGCCGACCTATGCTTGCTCGTCCTGCTTCGGTGCATCTTGCGCTGAGGTCGCGCCAAGTCTCTTTGCGTGTGAATCCGATCATCGCGAGTGCCTCGCGCTACGCTGCGAAGCCGAGGATGCCCCGGTCAACGAAGTCTGCGGCGACGTCGAGGTCGTCAGCGGCGCGCCCTCATGGCTGACGGTTGGCTATGGTGGCGACACGCCTTGTCCCTGCTATCGGCCCACGTGCTCTGTCACCGCCGTTGGAGAGTTTCAGCTTCTAGGGAGCCTCGAATACTGCCCAGAAGATGTGACGGACTGCGCGTGCTTCACGCCGCCACCCCCGCAGCCCACGGTGCGCTGCGAGGTGCCGGCCCTCGCGCCGGGCACGTGGAGTATTCGTTTCGAAGGACGTCCTAATGTTGAGCTGGTCGCCAGCCGTGGCCCGATCACCTCGGCGCCGATCTGCCGCTAGAGGCTTCATCTTCACCGGTCTCCGGAGGAGGCGTGGGTTAATCGATGATGTCTGCGCGCAGCGTGAGCACTTCGTCCCCACGACGAATCTGCGCGGAGATGTGCGCGAGGCCGTCGAGGCGTGCCGCGAGCTCCAGGGCTGAGTCCGGCGTCAGCGGTCGTTCGTCGACTTGGACGATCAAGTCACCACTGCGCAGACCAAGGCGCGCTGGCAGCGAACCAGGGGTGATGCCTCCGATTCGAAGACCACGTGGCGTGGGCACCGCACGAAGGCGCGCGAGAGACGCCGGTCCGGCGAGCCGGATCTCTGCACGTGGCACTTGAACACGTCCGTTTCGCGTCGAAAACTCGCCGGCCAAAGACTCGTCCGAGACGCTCTCGCCGAGAGCGCGGAAGAGGGTAAGTTCACATCGCGAATCACCACGCGCGAGCACCGCTCGATCCGCGTGGACCTCGACGAGGGCGTAGCCACTCTCGATCGTCTCACCTCGCTTCACGACGCCGGCACCGGCGAAGAGAGCGCGGTCTGCCTCTTCTCCATCGTGCACGATGCCGAGTAACGTGAGCGCGTCGCATTTCACGAGTTCAGCTTCATCTGCACCATCATCTTCGCGCTCCAGATGGCGTGGCCCACAAAGAGAGCCCGAGTCATCGAAGATGTTCCCACAGAGCGGGGGCGGAGATGGCTCCGGCGCTGCCTGCGCATGTGCCACGCCAAGAGCGGGCGCATCTCGACCTGGGAGTAGAGCGGGAACCGTGATCGCCAAGGCGAAGGCGATGCTCGCCAGAGTCAGGCCGTAGAGGAGCTGCATGGGTTGAGTGACAGCAAGGGGCGTGCCGCGGTTTCGCCTTGAGTTCTTGGGGCTAATTCGCAGTTCGAGTCGTGCTCTGAGGTCTGATCTGTCGTTTTCGGCGCCACGGAGCGACAGATTGGCGAGAGAGACAACGTTCCGACGGAAAGAAGTGAACCCGTCGTGTGCTCGACGCTTGGGAGGGCGCTGCTAGCTTGCGCCGCGTGCATCGGCTGACGACTTTCTTTTGTTTCTTCTTCCTTGCCTGCGGGTCTCACACAGGTCTTTCAGTTCCTGAAGTGGGTGAAGACGCCGAGGTCGAAGACGTCCCGGTTGTCCCCGACGTCTTCGACGCGTCTCCCGACACCTTGGACGCTGGACCGGCGTGCATTCCGTTTCGTACCCGTGCCGATCTCGCCAGCCTCGACATCTTCGTCTTGCTCGACAGCTCGGGCTCGATGGAGCAGGTGACGGCGTCCGGGCTGACCAAGGCTGAAGCCGTCTCTGAAGCCCTCATCGGCTTCATTGAGGCGCCTGAGTCCACTGGGGTTGGCGTCGGTCTTTCGTTCTTTCCCATCGAAGACACGAGCGTTCCGAGCTTCTGCACCGGCGACGCTCAGTGTGGCGGAGACGTGGACAGCTGCTTCGCGCCGGACGTCTGCATCCCCGGCGGAACACTCTGCCGCGAAGGCAGCATGTGTGACGATGGCGCGACGTGTGAACCGCTTGGACGTTGTGCTGGGCGTCGTGACTTCAACCCTTGCTTCCCGGTCGACTCGATCTGCGATGGTGGCGATCGCTGCATCGATGCTGGTCTGTGCGAGAACCGGACTTCCTGCGCACCCGATGACTATGCGCGCCCAACAGTGGATCTCGGGCTTCTGCCTGGTGTCGGTTCGGCGATTGTGAGGGCGCTGGAGACCCAGGAGCTCGGCGGCAGCACGCCGACGTTGCCAGCGCTCGCAGGCGCCCTTGACCGCGCCCGCGCGCGCGGCCTGGAGAGCCCCGGCAGCAAAGTCATCGTGCTCTTGGCGACGGACGGATTCCCTGCGGCCTGCGACGACGCGCTGCCGGACCCGTTTGATGAAGCACCCGATGCGAGCGCTGGCATTCCCGCCGTCGTGTCCGTCGCTCAAGCGGGCGTAGCGGATGGCATCGATACCTTTGTCGTCGGCGTGTTCGAGCCGGAACAAGAGGCCGAAGCGCGAGAGAACTTTGTTCGCATCGCCGAAGCCGGAGGCACCGAGGAGGCGCTGGTTATCAGCACCGAAGACGATGTCACGGTGCAGCTCCTTGAAGCGCTCAACGCCCTTCGTGCGGGCGTGCGGACATGTGTCTACGCGATCCCCGCTGAAGGTGCAGTGCCGGACCCGCGTGACCTCCAGGTGCGTTTGCTTCAACGAGGTGATGCGACGGAACTCAACCGCGTCGTCGGTCTAGACGGTTGTGACCGGCGCGAAGGAGGCTTCTTCTTCCAGCAGGACATCGAAGACGGCGCGCGCCCTGGCTACGTTGAACTCTGTCCAAGCTCTTGCGCACCTGCGGCGCGACCCGAGGTCACAGTGGAAATGCAGGCCGGCTGCCGGGACTAGTCCTCGAGGTCGGAAGTTCGATCTCGGTCATCGGCAGGCTCGGGAACGCACTCCAGATCAAGGTGTGTGCGAAGTTTCGCACCTTGGGTGCAGACAGAGTCAGAACGCTGCGATGCGCTCGACGAAGTCCGGGCGGTCCACGAAGGGATTCCGGTTTCCTTGGAGCGCTTCGATGCGGTTGTTCCGTCGTTGTTCCCACTCGTCGACGGGATCTTCGTCATTCCACTGGCGAAGAACGGCTTCTTCCAAGTCTTCCATGCTGCCGTTCTCCGAGGACTCATCGTCGTCGAAGTTGATCTCCAGGCTAGCGTCGAAGGTGTAGCGGGCGACCATGTAGAAGTGAGCGCGCGCGGTGTCGCCGCGGCGTTCGCGGCGCACTTGGTAGACGCGTGGGCGGGCGTCCGTCGAGCTTGAACCGAGGTTTGAACCCACAGCTTCAGGGTTTGAGGTGTAGCCAAAGCCGTACGATGAGCGCGTGCCGTTGCTGTCGATGTCGCAGGGGAAGATGTGGTGGAGGTCGGACACCATCGGGTCGATCCGGTCGAACTGTCCCTGTGGCCAGCCGTGCTCGGTGTTGAAGCCGCGCATGAAGGCAAGGATGCTCTCGCCTGGCGCTTCGATCACGTCGGCGTTGTAGATGCTCTCGATCATTCCATCGTCGCGGACGTCCACACTTCCAAAGAGCAGCGTTCGGGCGCTGTTCGCCCCTTGGTATCCGAACACATCGTGATCGCCGATGCGCGCCTGGAGAGCCATCAGAAGCTCATCGTCCTGCAGATCGTCCAGAGCAGAATAGTCCAACGCCTCGGCGCCTTCTTCGTTCACACCCTCCAGCGAATCGAGCTCGATGGCTGCGTAGTCCGCGTCGTTTGTTTCAACACGCAAGCGCAGCGAGAAGTCACGGTCGCCGTCTTCGAGGTCGTCGCGAACGCCGGTGACGCGGACCGTCACCGTGCGGCTCCACTCCACGGACTCCGTGATGCGAAAAGGCTCCTCTTCGGTGCACGTGTTTCCACTACGAAACTGGCCCTCTGGGCAGAAGAAGAGGCGCGTCGGGTAGACGAGGGCCTCGTCGAGGGAGTCGCTCTCGATCCAGATCTGCACGAGCTCGCTTGGTGGCGTGGTGATGCGTACTTCGAACGACTGACTCGACCCGTCTTCGCCCACGCGAAGCGGAGTCGCGTCGATGACGATGCTCGGAGGTTCCGTGGCGCACTCGCCGGATTCACACGTGAGGGTGAGTCGGTACGCGCCGCCGGTGGCTCCCTTCCACAGCCCGAGGACGGCCAAGTATTCGCCCGCCGCGGGTAAGGCGAGTTCCCGAAGGCGCGCGTGGGCGCCCCAGCCGCTGTCATCGTCGCTGGCGATCGGCGTCGCGCCGTAGAAGCCGTTTTCGTCGCTGGGTCCGTAGACGTAGAGCACGGAATCAAGCGCCGCTGCTGTGCCGCGATGGGAGTTGTCGAGGGTGACGATGGCGCCCTCGTCTGCGTTGAAGGTGTAGGCGTCGAGCTGGTCTTCACCGAGCTCTCCAAAAACTTCTCCGTCGTATTCGAGAACACCCAGCGGTGTGATCTGAAGACCTCCGTCGTCGGCCTTCGTCGGGTCCGAAAGACGTGGTGGCTGTGGAGCGGCTTTGGACGCGCACGCCGTGAGACAGCAAAGAAGAAGCAAAATACGCACGGCTCAGTGTGCATGGCCGCGCTTGAAGAGCAAGCATCGGTCAAATCGTGTGATAAGATCGTCCCATGAACGTCGCTCTTCGCTTTCTCTGTGCCCTTGCCCTGCTGAGTGTTGCGTGTGGCGATGATTCGTCTGACACCGACGCAGGCCCTGAGGCTCCGGACGCTCCGTCCATCGATGTAGGGAGTGACGCTGGACCGCCGCCGCGCGACGCGGGTGCGCCCGATATTCCCGATATTCCCGTGATTCCCGATGCAGGTCCGTTGGATGCTGGGCCTCCTATCGACGGCGGAGGATCCTGCTGCGTCGCCATCGAGGCCGCCGATCAAGATGCGTGTCGCGTGACCGAGGCGTTGGGCGAAGGCGCATGTGGAAGTGTTGGTGGGGGTGGCGTGTGCGTCTGGTCCGACGAGCCGGCGTGCATGAGCGAGGAGACGGGTTGCTGCACTGCGGCGATGATAGGCAGCGAAGACCTCTGCGGAGGTCTGGGAGGCGAGAGCTGCCGATCGACGCGTCAGTGCAACTGGTCATCGGCGGCCTGCTCCGACGCGTGCTGCTCTGCGACCCGCGCTGGCTTCGAAGGCATGTGCGAGGGCCTCTCGGGAAACCAGGAGCGCTGCCAGTCCTTGCGTGACTGCGCGTGGTCCGAAGCCCCTGAATGCACGATGATGGCGCCGAGCTGCTGCTTGGCTTCGCGCGCTGGTTTTGAGAGTCTGTGCGCCGACATGGACGCTTCGCTAGCGACGTGCCAGTCCGTGCGTGACTGCGTGTGGTCAGACGCCGCGGAATGTGCACCGGCGATGGACGAAGGTTGCTGCCTCGCTTCGCGCGAGGGCTTTGAAGGTTTTTGCGCGAGCAGGGAGAGCCAGGTGCGCTGCCAGTCTGTCCGTGACTGCGTGTGGGAAAGCGACCCGCTCAGCTGTCGTTAGCTCAGGTCGTGGCGATGTTCGTCATGCGTTTCGCGCCCAGTCCGGTTCGGTCACACCGCGAACCCGTTCGAGGATCGCTTCTGCAACTACGGCGTCGATGGAGATCGAGTGTGTCTCATCTCCAGTGGTCATGATCAGACCGCCGGGCTCGCGCCTAAGCGGCGTTCCAATCGGAAATGCCCGCCGAGACCCATCCGTACACTCAGCGACGAGGTGTTGGTCAGACAGAAACACGTCGGTGGAAACCTGCAGGCCGTAGCTCGAAAGCCACGCGCCGAATCCTGGGTCTTTGGGGCCTGGCTTGCCGTGGCTTCGGTAGGAAAGCGAGTCGTCATCATCGTCGTCGCCGAGTAAAACCATGTCTGGATCATCCGCCTGGCGCAGGGGAGCTTCTGAGAGCTCTTGCAGGACCGTCCAAAAGCGGTTTTGGGACTTGTTTTGGCGAAGTTGTTCGAGGATCGCCGTCCCAAACTTGTCTCGGTACTCAACGGTCCCGAGCCAACATCCTGGTGGATGCCTCGCGTTCCCACTCACCCAGAGACCAAGAACCGAGCTTTGGGGCGCATGGAAGTAGATGGAGATGTCGCCTTCGTCACGGAGGAAGCGAACGGACGCATAGGCCGGAGCGCCTTTGTGGAGGCACAGGACGTAGGCAGGTGCCGCGGCGAGATCCACGCTCCAGACTGAGGGCATAAAGTTCTTGAGCAAGGATCCCGATAAATGGAGGTCCTGCGTATATTGGATTGCCTTCGGCTTATCGAGAACGAAGCCCGTCGTCATGAACATGAGGCAGATGGTGCCGACCAAGCACCCCAGGATGAGGAAAGCGGCGGGGAAGCGCAGACCTTCCATGCTGTTCATGACAAAGCTCGCGATGGAGAGCGTGGCCCACACGACGACAAAGAGTCCAATCCACAGACCCCAACGCGTCTTTGGGGGCGAGTACCCCAGCTTCGATGTCCACATCGTCATAACCTAGATTATATGCACTTCCGTCGTCCTGAAGGTGGCGGGAGATACGCGGTGGGCGTATTCTTATGCAGATATGCGAATTTGTGTTCTTACGGCGTTTTTGGTCTTCACCAATGCTGCTTACGCGCAGGAAAGCGCAGACGTTCAGGCCGCTGCGCGCGCCTATGAACAGGGACAGCTTGCGCAGCTGCAGAATGACTACGCGGGTGCTGCCCGTCTCTTCGAGATCGCACACCGCGCAGCGCCCGCCGCCGCGGCGATTCGCTCAGCGATTCGAAACCACCGTGCGGCTGGAGCGCTCCCGCGTGCAGCCACGCTCTCGGTAGTCGCCGCGGAGTCTTACGCCGATGATGCTGAGACGAGTGAGCTGACAGCCAGCGTCCTCGCTGAAGCGGGCACCACACTTGGGCGACTCGATGTCTCGTGCGCGGAGTCCTGCTCCGTGTCCGTCGACGGTCACCTCGTGACGTTGGAGGACGGTCGAGAGTTTAGTGTGTACGTGCTTCCGGGCGCTCATGATCTCGTCGCGCGATTCTCGACAGGTGAGCAGACCTCGTCCTTCGAGATCAGCGCAGGTGCAGCGGCGACACGTTCGCTCGAAGCGCCGATTGCCGAAGTGGAGCCTGAGACCATCAACACGGAGCTTCCTGTCGAATCCGAACCGATGCTTCCACCTGAGCCAGAATCGTCCGGGCTGTCGCCGGTCATCACTTACCTCGGGGCCGGCGTGACGGTCGCGCTCGCAGGTGTGTTCGTTTGGTCCTTGGTCGACACGGGCAGCGCAAGCGACGACTACCAAGCCAACCCAACCCGCGTAGGCTTTGACGATGGGCGTGGGCGAGTCTTGCGCACCGGCATCCTGGGTGCAGCCGCCGGAGCGGCGGGCGTGGCCACGTTGATCATCGCCATCGCCGCCACCAACTGGGACAGCGACGACGACGAAGACCGCGCTTCTATGCCATCGTTTATGCCTTCAGCATGGGCCCGGGCCGATGGTGGCGGTTTGGCACTCAGTGGTGCGTTGGGGCGCGTGCAATGAACGCGAGCCCAGTGCCATCACGACGTCTCCTCGGGCGTTATGAGATCGTCGCGGAGATCGCTCGCGGCGGCATGGGCACTGTGTTTCTGGCTCGACTTGAGGGCGTGGGTGGATTTCAACGCCTCGTTGCTATCAAGCTGATGCACGCTCACCTCGCGAGCGAAATTCAGTTCACGCACATGCTCCTCGACGAGGCACGACTCGCCGCGCAGCTCCACCATCCAAACGCAGTCAGCGTCGTCGATGTCGCCGAGTCAGACATCGGTCTCTACATCGTCATGGACTACGTCGATGGGTTTGCTCTCGACAGAGTTCTCGTCGCGCTGCGGGATACGCCAGAAAAACGCATTCGCATCGGTCTGAGAATTTGGCTAGACGCCGTTCGAGGACTTGGTGCCGCGCACCGGCTACGCGACGAGGACGGCGAGCCCCTTGGCATCGTTCACCGAGATGTCTCTCCCCAGAATATCCTCGTCGGTATCGATGGGGCTGGGCGGATCACAGACTTTGGCGTTGCCCGCGCAGCCGCTCGAATCACCTCGTCCCATCCGGGGATGATCAAGGGGAAGCCCTGCTACATGGCACCGGAGCAGGCCAAGGCGTCGGATGTGGACGCACGCGCCGACACCTTCGCCCTCGGTATTGTGCTGTGGGAGATCTTGGCCGGTCGCATGCTCTTTGACATCGATGGAGGAGCAGCAGCGACGCTGCTTCGGGTCATCAGCGACCCCATTCCCCTTGCCTCGACCGCTGCACCAGAGGCGGCGCCGCTCGACGCGGCATGTGCGAAGTCTCTGGAGCGCGACCTGAACGCACGTTTTCAGACCGCCCGAGAATTGTATGAAGCCGTTGAAGTCGCCGCACGTGCTGCAGGTCTGCTGGCGACGGAAGAAGAGGTCGCTGACTTCATGCAGGAAGCCTTCGCCAGCGAAATGGTGAATCGAAAGGCCGCCATCAAGGAGCACCTTTCGGCGATTCGAGACGCGAGCCCCAGCCTCATGAACCAGAGCGATGTCTTCGCGGTGCCTTCGCTGAACATGAAGAAGCGAAGCGAAGCGCACACATCGGCGGAGCGGCCGACGCTGAAGGCCAGCGAGAGCGGCCCCTGGCACGAGGCCTCGGAGCCATCCCGTGAAGGGCTGGTGTCTCCTGAAGCCGCGACGGTGTCTGGGCAGCTGTCGGCGGCGCTTCCTCCCGCCCCAACGATGACTCCGTCGTCGCAAATGATTCCCTCCTCAGAAACGCCTCCGCAGCCACGCTGGAAAACGCTCGCGGTCATGCTCGCTGTTGGCGGTGTTCTGATGGCCTGCGCCGCGGCCTGGGTGTTGTCGAACACGAGCGATGCGGAGTCCGAGGTTCTGGCTCAAGAAGAAGCCGAGCAGGAACGCACGGAACAAGCGCAGGACGATGCCGTCGCGCTGGAGCACGCCGAGGCTCTCGCAGAGGCCGCCGAGCGAGAAGCTGCGGCTCACGCCGCCGCCGCAGCATCCGCGGACGAGGTACGTGTTGTTCGAGAAGCCTCAGCCTCGGCAGCACTCGAAGCCGCCGCCGCCGCCGCGGAGGCTGAAGCTGAGGAGGCCGCACGGGCCGAGCGAAGTGCAAGAAGACGCGCGACCATGGATTCAAGCGCCATGGAGAGTGCGACGGACAGCACGATGATGGACACTACAAACGCGACCATGCAGACCACTATGCAACCTGGTTTCGAGAACAACCCCTACCTTCGATGATGCGTACAACCTCCCTTCTTATCCTCGTGACGGTCCTTGGCGGCTGCGACTATTTCCCGGAGGAGCTCCTTGACGGAGCGACGGGCACCGACGCCGGCGCAGGGGACGCTGGAGAGACGTTCGAGCTCGCCGAGACCTGTCTGGGAACCGTTCCGATGCTCACGGACGGTGTCACCGACGTCACCGTCGACCTCAGCACACACACCGACGACATCAGCGACATCGGCTTCTGCACCGGCGCCGACGCGCCGGGCAACGATGGCTTCTTTGGTGTGGAGATGAACGCCGGCGAGAAGTGGCACTTTCATTTGCGAACCAACGCCGGCGCAGCTCTGAACCCCGCCATCTATGTGCTCGACTCCACATGTGACTCACGCCGCTGCATGGCCGGCGACGCGGTCGATGTTTGTGGGGAAGGGCGCGATGAGCACCTGTCCTTTGTCGCGCCTCAAGCTGGAACGTATTTCGTCGGCGTGGACAGCCGCATCGCCGGTGGTGCCTCCTACCAGCTTGTGGCAGTTCGACCGGTCTGCGGCAACGGCGAGGTTGAGCACAGCGAAACCTGCGACGACAACAACAACGACGACGGTGATGGCTGTGACAGCCAGTGCCGCGCAGAGCTCGGAACAGGCATGGCCGAAGCCGAACCCAACGACGACCCAACGGGAGCCAATCGACTTCTGTCCACGAATGGCTCCGCGAGCGGAGTACTCGGTGGCCGCTGTGACCGAGACATGTTCGTTCTTGAGGTTGAAGCGGCCGGTGACCTCCAGGTCGCGCTCACCGGCATCGGCGGAACTGCCTGCGTCGATGGCGACCCCACCTTTGAACTCGACCTCCTCGCCGCCGACGGGCGCGCGGTGGTCAGCCGCGGCGTCAACGCGTCGGGCGAGTTCTGCCCCACCATCAACGCTTCAGCGCTCACTCCTGGTGTCTACTACCTCGCTGTCACCACAGGTGAAAGCGAGCGCCGCTTCGACTATATGCTGACGCTCTCTCAGTAGTGGCTATCGCTACTTGGCGTTGAGCGTAGGAGCCACAACAAACGCACCATGGCTCGTGGCGTGGTCAAAGTACGCTACATAAGCCACTCGCATGGAGCCGTCGCCAAGCTCCTTCACTTCGGCGATCACCCGTTCGGCTTCTTGTGATTCAATCCACGCGCCAAGATGCGGGCGCCATGTTTGCGTCACTTCGATCTGAGCGGGCGCCCCTGGACGAAGCTCACCGCGGACTCGGACTCCGCTCGCGGTCATCCCGTCTCCGCGCGCCGCGCGAAACGCGAAGTAGAGGTCCGCGTTGTCTTGCGAAGACTCGATGATGGATGCGCTCGAGTAGCCTTCAAGATGTGCGCCGGAGACCGCGTACTCGGTCTCGAGTTTGACGGCGTTGAGGTACACAACGAAGAAAACAAGGGCAAGAGCGGCAATGAGCGGGAGCTTCATAGTCCGTAAAGAATGCAGCTTTCGAGCCATGGCAGAAGCCAGGGGTTTTTCGACCGACCCGGACCCGCTGTTGCAAACGATT
Organism: Polyangiales bacterium; assembly: GCA_047619315.1. Lineage (GTDB taxonomy): Bacteria > Myxococcota_A > Polyangia > Polyangiales > Houyiibacteriaceae > JBCCRV01. The sequence goes on along the minus strand of JBLHKB010000062.1, from coordinate 3,890 downwards.
CACGCGCGGTGTCGCGAGTTACACCTCAACGTGGTCAAATCCGGAGCGCGTCTTGGCGGGATGGAGTCGGAGGAGCGCGAGTCCTTCATTCACAGGAGGAAGAACCGTACTAGATGGAGGTGCGAATCCTTTTTCTCTTGGCGCTGGGTTGCTCCGGCGCCGCATCGCCTTTCGTCGACGCCTTGGGTGATGCAGGCGTTGACGCCCTCGTTCCCTCGCTTTCGGCATCTCCCGCCACACCCACGCTCTCGGCTCACACGATCTCGTTGCCAAGACTGACGGTGGCGGAGGCGGCGGAAGGGCTCGCGAGTCAGCTCGCCACCGGTGGAACCGAGTGGATGTGGACCGCGATGCTCTTGCCCGAGGTCCCAGAGGAGCCTCTTGAGCTTGCGCTGCCGCCCCAGTATGGCCTCGCGCTGACAACGAGTTTGGCTCGCGTGACGGTGTTCCAGAGCGTCGGCGTCGACATCGCACGTGATGGAGTTGCACTTTCGACTGACGCTCCCGTCATCGCAGGGCGTGGGCTCCGCGTTCGGGCATATCTGGAAGAGGGTGTCGGTTCGTTGGTACTCGGTCGGCTGCGCTGGGAGAGCGGTGGGACGACCACGCTTTTTGTTGGGAGCATGCTCGTCGAGGGGCCCAGTGAGGATGCCGATGCTGGAACTCTGTTCGAGTTTGAGGTGCCGAAAGAACTAGTCACCTCGGACGCCAGCTTCGCCGTGGATATTCTCGAAGACGACGGCGAGACCTTCGCGACCGCGAGCCGCGCTCGCTTTCCGATGAATGGCGACGCCCACGCGCTTGGCGCTGAGGCGGCGATGTTCATTGATGTACGTCTTGTCCCAATGCGCTACGGGTTCGACGGATCCATGCGCATGCCCGACGTCGGAGAAGACGAGATCGTCGCCTTACGCGAGCATCTCGAGGCGGCGTTCCCGGTCTTTCAAGCGAGCGTCACGGTGTTGCCCGCTCGGGACTACGCCGACGGAATCGGTCCGGACAACTTTGATGAGCACGTCGATGCGTTGCATCAGGTGATCGCATGGAGAGCGAACGACGCGCCGCCGAGCGCTGTCTACTATGTGGCCCTTGTGGCCCCCGCAGACTCGTTCGGCGAGTATTGCGCCGGCGGCTGTTACGCTGGAGTGGCGCCGCTGAACGAAACGAATACACCATTTCAACGAGCGTCGGTTGTTGTTTGGTATGGCGCGTCGAGGAGCGGATGGACGGCGCTTCACGAACTCGGACATACGCAGGGCAGAGCACATGTGGCGTGCGGTGGAGTGAGCGGCGCTGACCCAGAGTACCCCTATGCCGATGGCGTGATCGGCGTTTGGGGGTTCGACCAAAGGCTCGGCGAGTTCCTGTCTCCGACGCGCCACGACTTCATGAGCTACTGCGGCGATGAGTGGGTCAGCGACTATACCTACGCCGCGATGGCTGCGCGCGTTCGAGCGTTGCGTACGCCACCCGTGGTCTCTTTATCCGTCCAAATCCCCGGTGCTCCACGACGAATGATCACGACGGGCAATCGAGTGCGTTGGTCGAATGTGTCTCTGCCCGCTGGTGTGGTGGGAGAGGTCACACAGTTGGTCGCCATCGACACGCGCGGTCGACGCCGCATGGTTGACGCGGAGCGCATCCAATATTCCATCGATGGGCCAAGTAGCTACGCTGTGCGCGTCGACGTGGACATCACGGCGTTCATCGTTGAAGGCACGCGCCTTGAGGTCCCGCCGGCGATGAGGAGATTTTAGCGGTCGCGCCCAGTTGCGATATACTTAGGAATGCAAACCAGAGCATCGCTATGGACGATCTTGTGTTTGACGATGGCCTGTACTGGACAGCTCATCGACAATAGCCCGGACGCGCCACTGAGGCGTGACGGCGGAGTCGACGCGCACAGCGACACCGGAGCAGACGTCACAAGCGATGCTGGCGTCGATGCTGCGGATGTGTCCGACGCGGGGGCGGACGCCGGGCCTGACACTTCGTCGCCCCTGGCCACATGTGCGACCATCAACGAGTTCGTCAGTGGTGCCGTCACGTGCCGTGACGAAACCGCGAGATGTTCGCTGACCGTTCCGTCGACCTCCACGTGCGACGAGACTTGCCGAGCGATGAACCTTGATTGTCTACGCACCTATCGCGAGACGTCTTCTTGTCTTCCGGCCGTCGAACTTGGGGCCCTCGGCTGCGGCGAGGCGCCAGCGGAGACCGGCTTTTGTCAGTGCGGCGATGCGAGCGCGGAGCACGAACCATGGGTCGTCGTCACCATCGGCGACTCCACGATGTCCAACCGCGGCACGCCCGGCGAGTCAGGGTGGGGCGACGAGTTCCCCGTCTACGGCGTGCGCCCGGATGACGTCATCAATGAAGGTTCAAGCGGCGCAAGCAGCCTCGATTTCGAAACGCGCTCCAACTGGCCGAGAGCCGAAGCGCTCCTTGGGCCGAACGTGTTTCTTCTGATCCAGTTTGGCCACAACGATGGCTCGTCGGATCCGAACCGATTTACGGAACCAGGGAATGCCCCGGACTTTGAAGGTACGTACCAAGAGCGACTCGCGTTCTACGTGAGCGCGGCTCGTGCTGCTGGCGCGACGCCGATCATCGCAACGTCGATGGGTCAGATGGTCTTCGATCCGAGGGTGTGGCCCGCGAGACCGGGCTGACGCGCTACGCGGAGTCCGCCACCGCTTACGCGGAGCGCGAGGGTCTCCTGCTCATCGACGGTCATCGCGTAAGTCGCGCTGAGTACACGCGTCTTGGTCCCGATGAAACCATCGCCCAATATTCATTCGATGAAACGATTCACTTCACGCCAGCGGGGGCGCTGCGCCTGTCAGAGTTGATCGCTCGAGCCGGCTGCATCGAGAGTGAGCTCTTCTGCGCTCAGTTCGACCTCACCGATTAGACGGCGCCATATTTTCGCCACATGTGTTCACTAGGGTGCAGCCATGCGCTACTTCTTTGTCTCCATCGTCTTGTTTTGGGCGGGAATTGCACACGGGCAGAGTGGCGTCGAAAACGACGTTCAAGCGGGCGATGTCATATTCCACCGCTCTCGCTCTGCGCAGAGTCGCATCATTCGGCAGGTGACGAACTCGCCCTGGACGCACGTCGGCGTCGTCTTTGAGCGAGAGGGTGCTCTTTGGGTGCTCGAAGCGGTGCAGCCCGTGAAGTGGACGGCTCTTCAGACATGGGTGCGCCGAGGTCGTGGTGCTGAGTACACGATTCGCCGACCACGCGCCGCGCTTTCAGGGGACGCCCTCAACACCCTGCGTGAGCATGGCGAACGTTTTCTGGGGCGCCGATACGACACGCGCTTTGAGTGGGACGAAAGACGTATCTACTGCTCTGAGCTGGTGTGGTTGATGTTTGAGCAAGCCCTGGGCGTTCGTCTTAGCGAGCCGCAGCGCTGGCGCGACCTCACTCTCTCGCGTGCCGCACGACGGCTTGCACGTCAGCGCCTCGGTAGACTGCCACCACCCGAGGCGCTCATTGTCACGCCGGCGGCGCTCCTCGATTCAACGGCGCTCTTCGACCCGAGGGCGCCCGAATAGAGCCTTAGATTTCTGAGACGAGGGCTGTGTAGTCTTCGCTAAGCCAGAAAGAAAGGAGAGCGCAGATACGCAACGTGAGCTCCGCGTGAACGAGTCCTCCATCCCTCGTCACCATCGTCGCCATCGCGTAGAGGCCGTCTTTTCGGTAGGCCTCCAGCGCGGACCGAATACCCAGAGCAAAACCGCAAACATGTTACCCGGAAGGAACCAAGCGAAGCGTTGTTGGACCCCCGCGACTGGCGTTTGCCTGGACCGAATACTCGAGAGCAAATAGCCTGGAGCGAGCGTATGGAACCCATCGACATCGCAGCGTACCAACGCATCGTC
>JBLHKB010000061.1:0-18990 GCA_047619315.1 Polyangiales bacterium | reverse complement strand
CGAACTCGGCGTCGCTGTCGGCGTCGCCATCGAAAGATGGCGTCCTCCTCGGCTCCTTGATTTCGAAGCGCTGGACGAAGGTGGGGTCAGGCATGACGACGGTACCCGCGCAAACGTAAGCCGTGTATGTCGAGGTACAGCCGGCGATCGACGTAGGTCCTAAGACCTATCGGAGACCGCCATCCTAAGTCTGTTCATGATGGCTTGGCTGGACCCGAAAGGCGTGGGGACCGTCCATGGGGTCCGGGCGCTCGAGCCTCACGAGTCAACTTGTTGGCTCGTCTTGTAGAGCCGTCTGAGACGGCGAGACAAGCCAAGGCGTAATCGCCCCGACCCCTTGGATGGTCACCGCGACTGCCGCTCACCTGGACCGAATACCCGAGAGCAAAACGACAAACGGGTAACCCGGAAGGAACCGAGCGAAGCGTTGTTGGATGGTCACCGCGACTGCCGCTCACCTAGACCGAATACCTAGAGCAAAACCGCAAACGTGTAACCCGGAAGGAACCGAGCGAAGCGTTGTTGGATGGTCACCGCGACTGCCGTTAAATCTGGACCGAATTCCCGACAGCAAAGCCGCGTAACCTGCGCAAACGTAAGCCGAGTATGTGGAGCGACAGCCGGCGATCGACGTAGGTCCTAAGACCTATCGGAGACCGCCATCCTATGTCTGTTCATGATGGCTTGGCTGGATCCGAAAGGCGTGGGGACCGTCCATGGGGTCGGGACGATCGAGCCTCACGAGTCAACTTGTTGGCTCGTCTTGTCGAGCCGTCTGAGACGGCGAGACAAGCCAAGGCGTAATCGCCCCGACCCCATGGATGGTCCCCGCGACTGCCGTTCACCTGGACCGAATACCTAGAGCAAAACCGCAAACGTGTAACCCGGAAGGAACCGAGCGAAGCGTTGTTGGATGGTCACCGCGACTGCCGTTAAATCTGGACCGATTACCCGAGAGCAAATTGCAAACGAGTTGGCCGGAATGAATCGGAGCTAATTGTAGGTGAAGCGCAGCTCGTAGTCGCAAATCTGGACGATGTCGCCTTCTTCGATTCGCTTGCTGTCGACGCGGCGTCCGGCGTACTCGATGCCATTCGTGCTGCCGAGGTCTTTGACGTAGTACGCGCCGCCTTGCAGCACGACGGCGGCGTGGCGCCGCGAAATGTTGCCGTCCTTGATGGGGAGGTCGGCTGTTTTGCTTCCGCGTCCAATGATGAACTCATCTTTGGTGACGGGGTATTTTTGTCCGTTGAAAATCACGGAGAGCGAAGGGCGAGAGCCGAATGCGGGGGCCGCGATGGGCGCGCTTGGAAGTGGCGGCGGGCTGCTTGTGCGGGGAGGCGGCGGAAAGCTTGAGGGCGCCTGGGAGTAGCCGCCCATACCTGGAGGCGGAGCGCTCGGCGCAGCCGTGTAGTTGCCGGCGGCGGGGTAGGGGGGCGCGGCTGGCGCTTGGTAGCCGCCGTAGGAGGGGCGAGGCGGTGGAGGGGGCGCCGAAGGTAAAGGTGGGCGTGGAGCGGCGGGTCCACCGAGTGAAGGAATCGAAGGCGCGCCACCGAGGGACGGCGGACTGGCTGGGATTCCCGTGGCCTGCGGCATCCCTGTTTGGGACTGACTGCGGCCCCCATAGTTACGGGAGCGCGCATACTGGCGCATCGCTTCGTTGATCAGGTAGTCGACGGAGCATTCGAGCTCACTCGACATCTGTCCAAAGATTTCCCAGAGATAGTCACGACACTGAAAGCTGCGCAGTGTCTTCTTGTTTTGGTCTGTCATTCAGACGCCTCCCCCGCTGCAGCCTCGGCTGGGGTCGCCAGTCGCTCACGAAGCGCGGCGATCGCTGCCTCCGCGACCTTGCCCACAGTTTCAATCTCGCGGCCTTCCCAGCCGTCCCCAACAACTGGGGTTCGGTCAGAAACGAGTCGCTGCATCTTGGCGATGTCTGCTTGCGTGCCGCGGCGTGCGATGAAGTTCAACGCGATCACACGTCGGTACCACTCGCGAGCGCTGAGCTGTCGCTCGATGACTTCCACGGGCTGCGGTGTCATCTGGCTCATCTGCGTGGCGTAACCCTCAAGCTCCTGCGGTAGGTAATCCGCGTCGCTGTCCGAAGGCAGCTTCGACAAGAACTCCGTCACGACGTCTGCTCCGCCAAGGGAAAGTACGAGCTCTCCAGCGCGCCAACGCTGTCGGTTCGTTTCGTTGTCGCCGTTCTCGACGAGCGGCCAAAGACGAGGAATCGCGTCGGGTGAACGAATGTCGCCGATGCGGTCGAAAGCGTAATCCTGAACAGCGGGGTCGCTCAGAGCGAGATCCAAAAGTTGCGAGAGCTGAGCCTCCGTCGCGTTGCCTTGAAGGGCCATCAAAGCGCGCTGCCGTCGTGTGTTGATCGCTTCCTGCGAGGTCGCGTTCATCTCCGCAGACGGGGCCGCGAGAGCGATCACCATGAGTCGGTTTCGTACGGCCTCGACGCCCGCAAGATGCTTCATGGCAGGGATCGCGCCGGTGTTGATGAAGCCCTCACGGTTCACAAGGGCGATGTTCGTGACGCGCCCATCGTCTGCTTCTCGACCCTGAGATTCCAGGCTCTCGTTGATCTTTGACTTGAGCCAATCGATGAACTCCTGACCCTCCATCGCAGTCTCGATTTCGACGAGGCGGGCACCTGCGAGTCGCTTGGTTTCGTCGTCGCCAATCTGTCCGATGAGCTCTGCGATCTTGACGAGCGCTTGCTGCGGAACTTCGTACGACATGGCATCCACAAGCTGGCGTGCGGCGGGGGGGCCCAGTGAACGAACAACCTGCTCCACGGAGTAGTTGCCGGAGAGCGAACGGTTGGCGAAGTCGCGAGAGTACCAACGCACCACGGCGGACACGAGGTTCGGGCGTGTCTCCGGAGTCGCGTGAGAGATCAAAAAGTACGCGGCGTCCTTCGCGCGAATCTGCTGAAGCGGAGGCCCCAAGTTCTCGTCTTGTTCGGCCCCTTCTCCTTCCATCAACGTGATGAGTCCCGGTGCCATGCCGTCGACGATGGCGTGGGTGGCGTCTTCGTCTGAGCGAGCAAGACGCTGAATCGCCTGCTGCAGAAGTTCGACGCCGTCTTCGTCGGTTCGCTCCATTTCAATTAGAGCGAGACCGGCTTCGGTGCGCAGAGAAAGGTCATAGCGGTCCGCCAAGACCACCGCGACGATCTTGCCGGGCCCCTTAACGGTGCCCTTCCAATAGGCAATATCCTCAGAGGTGACTTTACAGCCCGAAAGTGCCCCGAAGGACAACGCAAGGACAAGGCAGGTGAACAGGGGGCGGGGTGCGTGCATCGCGTTGTCGATACCGTTTTATAGGGGGAAGGGGGTGCAGATGGCTGCGGCCTGATAGTAGACAGTTCCCCTGTAGGATCAAGAGTTTCGGCCGCTTGTGCGCACCTCTCTCCTAACGTGGGCAATCCGAACAACGGGTTATCTGACGCTTTCTTGACGCTGTAGCTTTGGATCATCTAGACTACATGTAGGATGGTGTACACTTGAGAGCACAAAAAGCTACATCTGCTAGAAGCTCCTCAGCGGGCGATCTATTGGGAATTGGCGAGGGAAATCGACGTCGCGAGGTCTTAGGACTCGTAACTTCGGCGGGAACCATCCTTTTGGCCCTCGCTCTCTGGTCGTACGAACTCAACGCCGAGACGGGTCTAATTGGGCCCGTGGGAATCGGACTCGCCAATTTGGTGGTGTCTGCTTTCGGGATCGTCGCGTGGGTTCTGCCCTTGGAGTTGGCCAGCACAACCTGGCGTCTGTTTCGAGGCAAGCGGGGTCTTCTGGGCGTGGCGACGGTGGCATCCACCCTCGTCATCGTTCTCATAGGCTGTGGAATGTTGCACCTCGCCTTTGGCGAGACGCGCGTGTTCGGTGGTCATCTCGCAGGTGGTGTGCTCGGCGAAGTGCTCGGCGAAGTGCTTCGCAGCCTCCTTGGACTCGCGGGTGCCTACGTCGTCGGCACAACGATCTTGCTCATCACCCTTGTGCTCCGGACGCACGTTTCCGTTATCGCAGGCGTTCGATTTGCCAGTCGCAAAGTACATGAAGCGAGCATGAGAATGCGTGAGGGCTTTGGTGCCATCGCCGATGCGTGGCGCGAAGCGCGCGAGCTTGAGCGCGTCAGTCGCCAAGAGCGTGAGGACGCCGCGCAGCCCGTCATCCACATGGACGATGAAGAGTACGATACCGAGTCCGACTTCGACGACGACGAAGAAGAAGATACGGCGCTCGGTGACGAAGAGTCCGAAGAAGAAGAGTCCGAAGAAGAAGAGTACGAAGAAGAAGAGTCCGAAGAAGAAGAGTACGAAGAAGAAGAGGCCGAAGAAGAAGAGGCCGAAGAAGAAGAGTACGAAGACGAAGAAGAGTACGAAGAAGAGGAAGAGTACGAAGAAGAGGAAGAAGCGCCTGCTCCCGTCAAAGTCAAAGTGAGCAAAGCGAAGGCTTCCCCAAAGAAGCCAAGCCAGGACGACGGTCCGCGCATCATCGCCCCGTCGGAGACGTGCGTGGCTCCCACCAAGGTGGCGGAGCCCGTGAAAGACCCAACGGGCAGATATCGTCCTTTTATTCTGCCCCCTATCGATCTCCTCCACCGTCCGCCGGCCAATCGAATTCGTGTCGACCCAGCCGTGCTGCGCCAGAATGCAGTGATCCTGACGGAGAAGCTTGAGTCCTACGGCGTGAAGGGTCGCGTCGACGAGATCCATCCAGGTCCCGTCGTCACGATGTACGAGTTCGAGCCCAAGAGCGGCACGAAGATCTCCAAGATCGCCGGTCTCGAAAACGACCTCGCCCTCGCCCTGGCCGCGCAGAAGGTTCGCATCGTAGCGCCGATCCCGGGCAAGGCTCGCGTGGGCATTGAGCTACCTAACGACGACCGCCAGATCGTGTACCTGCGAAGCATCCTCGAAGATCAGCGCTGGGAAGACCACAAGGGCGCGTTGCCCATCGCTCTCGGAAAAGACATCGAAGGCCAGCCGGTCTATGGCGACCTCGCAAAGATGCCTCATCTCCTCGTCGCCGGTGCGACGGGTGCCGGTAAGTCCGTCGGCCTTAACGTCATGCTCGCCAGCATGCTCTCCAAGAAGACGCCGGAGGAATGTCGCATGCTCATGATCGACCCGAAGGTTGTTGAGCTCGCGGTCTTTGACGGCATCCCCCACATGTTGCTGCCCGTTGTGACGGACATGAACAAGGCGGCTCTTGCCCTCAAGTGGGCCGTGGACGAAATGGAGCGCCGTTACCAGCTCTTCGCCGACGCCGGCGCGCGAAACATCACGACGTACAACGTCCGCGTCGACAAGGTCCTCGCCGGTGAACTCGCGCCGGAGAAGCTCATGCGCAGCAAAGCCGGCAAGGTGCGCGGCATGGACATGCACGGCAATGAAGTGGTCGCCGATCCTACGGGCGAAGAGAAGCCCACGGAGCTGCCGACGCCGGAGAAGCTCCCCTACATCGTGGTCGTCGTCGATGAGTTCGCCGACCTGATGATGGTCGCCGCCAAGGACGTCGAGGCCTGCATTGCGCGTCTGGCGCAGAAGGCCCGAGCGGCCGGTATCCACGTCATTCTTGCGACGCAGCGTCCCTCCGTCGATGTCATCACCGGTATGATCAAGGCGAACTTCCCTGCACGTATGGCGTTCAAGGTCAGCCAGCGCGAAGACAGCAAAACTATTCTGGGTCGCGTTGGCGCGCAGAACCTTCTGGGACGTGGCGACATGCTCATGATCCCGCCGGGCTCTAGCGACCTCAAACGTGTTCACTGCGCCTTCATCGACGAAGACGAGGTCCAGGCCATCTGCGACCACCTGCGTGAACAGGGCAAGCCCAAGTACGACGAGAACATCCTCAAACCCCGCGAAGACGACAGTAGCAGCAGCGGTTCGAACGAAGACGACCCACTCTACGACAAGGCCGTCGCCGTCGTGGCGCAAGCAGGGTACTGCTCGATCTCGCATCTCCAGCGACAGCTGAGCGTTGGTTACAACAAGGCCGCGAAGCTCGTCGACAAGATGGAAGCCGACGGCGTCATCGGGCCAGCGAGTCGCAAGGCTGGTGGCCGCCGCGAAGTGTTCGTGCAGCCGCTCTAAACCGATCGAAACTAAGAAAGATCACCATGAACAAGAACAAGCGTATTGGACTCGTCTTCGCTGCGGTGGCTCCGCTCTTTGCGATGCTGGTCCTCGGCTGCGGGCCCAAACCCGCCTCGAACCGCAGCACCATCCCCAGGGACAACGTTACCCAGTGTGTCTCTTTGTGCGGCTCCGCCGGACTCGAGCTGCAGTCGCTCGTGATCGTCGCAAACCAAACGGGCTGTGTGTGCTCCCCGCCGAACGTTCAAAGCAGCGCGGGGTCAGCAGCGGCGGCTTCTGGTGGTGCAGTCGCCGTGCTTATCGCTCAACAACAGCAGCAGCAGCAGCAGCGCTAGCTCGCCAAGGTGATCACTCGCGCATCGATCCTTCTCAGCCTCATGAGCATAGCCTGTGGTGGTGCCGGGCAGCGCTCGGTGAGCACGGACAATTGCGACCTATCTAATGGTGAGAGTCTCATGCCGCCGGACTTTCTCGCGGATACTCTCGCTCGTCTTCCCCAGAGCACTATCGACGCGTGCCCCTTTGTTGAGACCCCGCGCTTTCGTCCTGGCACTCCGATCCACGTCGCGTCCACCTCCACGGCGGCTGAAATTCGGGACGTTTGCCACGGCGTGAAGGCTAGCTGTGAGCAAGTCTGCATAGCGCTCGTCTCTGCGGAGGTTGCCCGGCGCTTGTACTTCCAAGTGGCGTGGGACGTGCAAAGGGCTGTAGGCAAAAGCGATCAGGATCCCGAATGCGGTGAGAAGATCGCTCGTGCACCCGACGCAGTGGCTGATGAAGTGGCTCACGAAATTGGGGAGTGCTTGCGGGGGCCTCTGCCAGACAGGGTTTCTGTTGAGATGACGCTCGTCGACACGACATTCGACAACAGCGACGGCGTGGCGATGCCGATTCGGCGTATTCAAGATCTCAGAATACGTGGGAGCTTCGTTCCGGTGGCGGAGGGCGTGCGTCCCTCCACAGAGGTCGTCTTGCAGCTCGAAGAGTAGGACATGGGATGTGGACAAACCGGTAGGGCCGTGGTCTTGGCTGAGTACCCCGCTTCCACGAAGCCAGATGCGTCGAGCAACGAAGTTTCGACACTCCCACCCAGTTCATGCACTGCAATGTCGTGTGCGGCGAGTCCCTAGAAAGCTGTCGCTTTCTCCCGGTCCGCTCTTCGACGTTTCCTCCCGCGGCACCTTGATTGCAGTTGCAGGGGCGACCCGAGAAGCCCAGAGAAAGGTCCAAGCTGCCGGTCTCGACGTTTCCGGTTCTGGATCACAGGAAACGAGTGCACAAAAGGCCAGTGTTGCAAAGGCCTGCCCGCGCTAGGTTTGGAGTCCACATCTTAGAAACGTACTTCAAAGCCACCCTCGAGACTTGGCGCGACCAGGAGTGCAGGCCCGCCTAATATTCGGCACACTTCCAGTGTGATGCCGTCTGGTCGCCTACTGCTGTTTTGTATCGCGTCGGCGTCGCTTGTCTTCGCGTGCGAGGAAATCACCATCGAGCCGGCTGCGGATTCCGGATCGGACGCGCAGTCCATCGATTCTTCCGTGCCGCCTGTTCTCCGCGAACAAGAGGTCGATCAACGCTTCTTCGAAGAGCAGATGCAGCTCGGGCGTATCCCAGGACTCGCCGTCGCGGTGGTGGGACCTGACGGGGTTCTCTGGTCTTCGACGCACGGCGTGAAAGACGTCGACACCGACGAGGCCATCCGTGAAGACACGCTCTTCGGCGTTGCGTCGGTCTCAAAGCTTGTGGTGGGACTCTTGCTTATGCAGGCCGTCGAGGCCGCTCAGCTCCACCTGGAAGACGACGCTGAGGGCTACCTGACACATCCCCTCATACACCCCTTGCACCCAAACGAGGCTATGAGCATTCGGTCGCTCGCCACTCACACCTCGGGGCTGCGCGACACCTTGTCTCTCTTTCTCAACGGTTTCACGGAGGGCGATCCGGACGAGGAGCTCGGTGTCTTTACGGCGAGCTACGCGACGGAAGATGGCGATCTCTACGCGCCTGAGAACTTCAGCGTCGAGGCGCCGGGAACCACCTACGCGTATTCCAACTTCGGCATCGCGCTTCTTGGTCACGCTCTTGAAGGGGCGACGGCGCAAGACTTTCGCTCGCTGTCCACGGCGCTGCTCGAATCGCTCTCGATGGACGCGCGTTTCTTTCTCGCCGATGTCGACGCCGCTCAACTCGCGGTTTCGTATGCCGCGACCGCAGATTCCTTCGCGCCTATCTTGATGGAGATTCTCTACTACCCGGCGGGAGGATTGAAGGGCAGCCTCGTCGACATGGCCCGTCTCCTTCGTTTGTTCATGAACGACGGCGAGCTTGAGGGCGTACGCTTGCTCGAACCCAACAGCGTCGCCCGGATGGAACAAGTGGCGAACTCAGAGCTCAACACGCGCCGTGGCTTGATCCTCAACAGCACGACCATCGAAGGTGTTCTGATGCACGGCCACAATGGCGCCGGGGCGGGTTCATCGGCGGACGTTTGGTATGGGCCCAACTTTGGAATCGTCGTACTAGCCAACTCGAACGCGTATGTGCGCAGTCGCTTCGGGGACCCCACCGGCACCGAAGCGATGCGAGCCATCCGTTCCTATGTCACGCGCCGCGGGCTAGAGCTGACGGGCGAGTAAGAGCCGCTTTCTGTGGGCGGGGCGGCTGCAAGGAAGCGTGCGCGCTGGCAGTCGCAGACCGCGCCATAATCGCGTTCGGCGAGACTACCGGCATGTTTCGCGAGTGGTTCGCGGAAGGTGCGAATGCAATGAAAAACGCGAGCGCCTAGGACTTGGCGGGACCCTTCCAGCAGAGCTCGCAGGTATCGCTGTATTCGACCTCGAGGGTGCAGCTCGACTCACCATTTTAGCCGAGAAGTCGAATTGTTGTTGACGTTGACGAGGGTCCCGCGACACAGCAGTTCACGACGCGCCTTTTGCGTGAGTTCTGTGAAATACGACGAATCCGAGGACGACGATGGCCCAGAATAGACTCTCAAGAGACGCTGCGCGTCCGGCCTCACTTGCCTGGCGCCTCTGCATAGCGACCTTGTTCATAGCGCTGTTCAGCGCACCGGCCTTGGCGGACGCACCGCGCGTCGCGATTATCACCGACGGCCCTTCGGACATCTTCACTCGTGAGACTGCGCTTCTCGCCCAAGAAGTTACGGCTCTGCTGGGCAGCCGTTACGAAGACTTCGAGTTCCCAGCCGCACCCACCCACGTGGGGGACTTTAGTCGTGAACGCGCAGACGTCCTAGTCGCGCAGGTCCTTGCCGATCGAACCATCGACCTCGTTATCGGCTACGGAATCCACACGTCGCGGTCCATCGGGCAGGTAGAACGCCTCACCAAGGCAGTCTTCTTGCCATCGGCGTCACCTCGGATTTACGGGCTGCCTTATGACGAAGGAACCAGCGGCCGGCGAAACCTCTCGTATCTCGCTCGGCCCTTCGATCTCAATCGTGACATCGCTCAGTTTCGCGCCGTCGTCCGGCGTGAGCACCCGGTGCTCATCATCGACCGCTACTTCGCCGAGGCCCTCGAGCAGCTTCCACAGTCCATCGCGCTTGAGGGTGGTGGGAACATTCGTATTCTGCCCGTCGAGGGAAACGTCGAGGCGATCATGGCGTCGATCCCGAGCGACGCCGACGCTGTATACATCGGCCCGCTCTTTCAGCTTCCTGAGAGCGCTGAACAAGCGCTTATCGATGCTTTGAATGCTCGTCGTCTTCCAACGTACGCCGGAGGAGGTCGCTCGTGGGTTGATCGCGGCGCGTTTGTCACGCTGATCCCCGCCGACGAGAACCAACGTCGAGCTCGCCGCATGGCGCTCAATATCTCCGAAGCGCTCGACGGCGAAGAACCTTCAAGTTTCAGCACGCTCTTTCAGCAGCGCCCGGAACTCGTCATCAACATGGCGACGGCTCAAGCGATATCAGTCTCCCCAAGTTTCGAGCTGATGGTCGAAGCCATCCTCGTCGGGCAAGAAGCCAATGCCGACCGCGGGCGAGAGATCGATTTGCCGATGGCGGTACAGGAAGCGCTTGCGGCGAATCTTGGGCTCGGCGCTGTCCGGCGTGACGCCGATGTCGCTCATCAACAGGTGCGGCAGACCCGCGGCGGATGGCTTCCGACCATCGATGCGAACGCGGACTTTACCTGGCTCGACCCCGACGCCGCCAACAACCTTGGCAACGCCGAGCGTCAACTCAGCTGGGGCGTGTCGGCGCAGCAGGTCGTTTACTCCCCGGGGCTCCATCAAGGGATTCGAGCCACGCGCGCCAACGAGCGCGCCGTGCACCACGCCATCCAGTCGCGAGAACTCGACGTGATCTTTGATGCGTCGACTGCCTATCTGAATGTGCTTCGCGCCCGCACTTCCGAGCGAGTGAACCGCGACAACTTGCAGCGGATTCGTCGCAACCTTGCTCTGGCGGAGGTCCGCGTTTCCATCGGGAGTGCCAATCGCTCCGAGGCCCTCCGCTGGCAGATCGAGCTCGCTGATGGCCGCGCCTCGATCATTCAGGCGTCGGCGCAGCGCAACCAAGCGGAGATCGCCCTCAACCGCATCCTCAATCGGGATGACCTCGAAGAGCCCTTCCGACCCATCGAACCCGAGACTCCTGAAGACGCGTCGTCGCTGGACCCTTCCGTGATTCGCTATCTCGAAGACCCTCGCTCCTTTCGCATCTTGCGCAGGTTCGTGGCGCAGGAGGCTGTGCGAAACTCGCCGGAGATTCGACAGATCGATGCCAGCCTGGAAGCTCTCGAACATCAGATCACCGGTCTTCGCCGAGCGCTCTACACCCCCGACGTATTCGTCTCTGGTGGCATCAATCATGTGTTTCATCGAAGCGGCGCAGGCTCCGCAGAGGACACGGGTATTCCTGGGATCGTTCGGGACAACTTCACGTGGCAGTTCGGCGCGGGTCTCCGCTTTCGACTCTTCGACGCCGCACGCTACCCGGAGATCAACGGGAACCAAGCGCAGATCGGCCAGCTTGAAACGCAGCGCCGCGACATCGCCCAGCAGATCGAGCAAGGCGTTCTGGCGGCCATGCACCAAGCCGCCTCGTCTCGCGCCGCGATGCGCCTGCGCCAAGACGCCGCGAACGCCGCTAACCAGAACCTTGACCTGGTTGTGGATGCCTACCAACGCGGAGCGACGACGATCATCACGCTCATCGACGCTCAGAGCCAAGCGCTGCTGACACAGCTCTCCGCAGCAAACGCCATCTATGACTTCCTCGTAGACTTTGTTCGCGTAGAGCGAGCGATGGGGCAGTTCGGTTTTCGCCTTCGCGAGTCTGAACGCGTCGACTTCCGACAACGACTCACGGCATACGCTGCCGAACAACGCCAGAACTAGGATTGAACATGACCCGCACAACACGAACTTTCGTTGCTTTGGCGCTCAGTGTCGGCCTCGCCGGCTGCGGGGGTGATGAAGAAGCCCCCGCCGAAGAGATCATCCGACCCGTGCGCTCCATCGTAGTCTCCTCCGACGATGGTTCGCGCTCGCGTTCGTTCAGTGGCGCCGTACGCGCCGGTAACGAGACGCGGCTGAGCTTCCAGGTGCCTGGGCGTATCGCCGAGCTGGACATCACCGTGGGCGCGACCGTGGAGTCCGGCGCGCGCCTTGCCACCGTGGATCCCACGGACATCGAGCTACAGATTCAAGAAGCCCGCGCCTCCGCAGGGCAAGCTCGAGCGCAAGTTCGCCAGGCCGCTGCATCCTACGATCGCATTCGCGCCCTTTACGCGAATCAAAACGCTTCACGCCAGGACCTCGACAATGCGAGAGCGCAGCGCGACTCCACGCAGTCGGCGGCGGCGGCGATCTCTCAATCGGTCCGACGCCTTCAGCGGCAGCTTGAGTATGCAACGCTCGTCGCGCCGGATGGTGGCACCATCAGCGCGGTCTCCGTGGAGCGCAATGAGGTTGTCGCGGCGGGTCAAGTCATCGCGGTTCTTCAGGTCGGAGAACAACTTGAAGTCGCCGTCGACGTTCCAGAGTCGCACATCAACCGCGTCCAACGTGGCAACGAAGTAGAAGTCCACGTGGACTCCCACGACGAGCCCATGACCGGGACGATCTACGAAGTTGGCGTTCCTATGCAGGGAAGCTCTGTCTTTCCCGTGACGGTCCGCTTGCCCGAGGACCTCAGCGATGTTCGTGCCGGCATGGCAGCAGAGGTCAGCTTCGCTTTTGACCTCAGCGAGGAAGAGGCTCCTCAGCACATCGTTCCTGTGACCTCCGTGAGTGAAGACACCGACGGCCG
Organism: Polyangiales bacterium; assembly: GCA_047619315.1. Taxonomy (GTDB): domain Bacteria; phylum Myxococcota_A; class Polyangia; order Polyangiales; family Houyiibacteriaceae; genus JBCCRV01. Next base: position 6,592 of record JBLHKB010000061.1, on the reverse strand, counting down.
CTTCGTCTTTGTTGTCGACGGTGATGGAGACACGGGAGTGATTCGCCGCGTTAGCGTCGAGTTGGGCAACGTGGGTGCCGACGGCATCGAGATTCAAGAGGGTCTCAGCGATGGCGACCGCGTCGTCACGGCGGGCGTCAGTCGCATTCACGCGGGGCTCGAAGTGCGAGTTCTAGAGGAAGATGACCGCGCCGAACCTGTACCCGCCGTCGCCGATGATGGTCCAGCGGACGACGAAGGCGACTCGGAATGAGCATCACCGCTACAGCGATTCGTTCGAATCGTGTGACCGCTGTTTTGCTCGCGGTGCTGCTCGTGAGTGGCATCTCTGCATACCTCGCCATGCCGCAGAAGATGGACCCAGGGTTCATCATTCGGACGGCCATGGTCGTCACGCAGTTCCCCGGCGCGAGCCCCGACCGCGTAGAGATGCTGGTGACGGACCCCATCGAGCAGGCGGTTCAGTCCATCCCGGAGCTCGACTTCGTGTCGAGCACCAGTCGAACGGGCGTTTCCATTGTGAACGTCAACATTCGCGAGCAGTTCTCCGATGTGCGTCCTATCTGGGACTCGCTTCGGAGAAAAATCGAGGCCATTGAAGGCGAGCTGCCGAGTGGCATTCGCGGCCCCACGATCAACGATGAGCTGGGAGACATCTACCCCATCATGTTCAGCATGACCGCGGACGGTTTCTCCAACCGCGAGATGACGGAAATCGGCGAGACGATTCGCGACCAGCTCCTACACATTGATGGTGTGGGCCGCGTGGATATCCAGGGCGATCAAGAAGAACGCGTCTACGTCGAGTTCAACAACGCGCAGCTTCTGCGGCTCGGCCTATCGCCCGTCGCTCTGCAGCAGATCCTCGCCTCGCGAAACATCATCGTTCCCGGCGGACAGATCGATATCGGCAGCGAACGCATCGCGCTTGAGCCAAGCGGCAACTTCAGCTCCGTCGAAGAGCTTGGACGGACGCTTATCGAACTCCCTACCGGCGGCGTCGCCTACTTGGGCGATGTCACGACGATTCGCCGCGGCTACCGCGAGCCCACGCAGGGCCTTGTCACCGTCAACGGACAGCGCGCCCTGACCTTCGCCGTCAACGTCGCCGACGACAGCAATCTCGTGGAGATCGGCTCCGAGATCCGTGATTTCTTCGAGGTGCTCCCGGCCCGCTATCCCCACGGCATCGACTTTGAGCTGACGTACTTCCAGCCCCAAGACGTTGAAAAGAAGGTCGACGAGTTCGTCGTCAGCGTACTTCAAGCGATCGGCATCGTGCTTGTGGTCATGCTTCTCTTCCTCGGCATGCGAACGGGGCTCGTCGTTTCGAGTCTGATTCCAATGGCCATGGTGATCACGATTTGGGTGCTCTCCCTCGTCGGCGAATCCATCCATCAGATGAGTCTGGCGGCGCTGATCATCGCGCTCGGCTTACTGGTCGACAACGCCATCGTCGTGAGTGAGGCGATCCTCGTGCGCATGAACAAAGGCGAGAAGGGAGTCGATGCCGCGGTCAATGCGTGTGCGGAGCTGCGCGTCCCGCTTTTGGTCTCATCGCTGACGACGTCCGCGGCGTTTTTGCCCATCTACTTGGCGGAGTCCGCCGTCGGCGAATACACCGGCGCGCTCTTCACCGTCGTCACCATCACGCTGCTTATCTCGTGGGTGCTCTCCATCACGGTGATCCCCCTCTTTTGCGTGCTCTTCTTGAAGCCAAAGGACGAAGAAGAGACCTTCAATGGCGGCGTCTACCGCGCCTACCGCGCGAGCCTCGGCGTGTTCCTGAAGCGCCGCTGGGTTTCCTTGGGCGTAGTCCTCGCTGTGTTCATCGCGTCGCTTCAGCTTTGGTCCCTCGTGCCCGCTATCTTCTTTCCTTCGCAGGAGAGCCCGTTCTTTATGGCCGGTATCGAACTTCCCGTCGGTACGCGTATTGAGAACACCCAAGAGATGTCCGCGGAGGTGGACCGCTGGCTTCAAGAACGCCGCGTGGATATTCCGGACCCGGATTCGGAAATCGAGGAGCAAGGCATCACGAGCTGGACGACGTTCATCGGCGAGACGCCGGTCCCCTTCACGCTCGGCTTCTCTCCCTCGCCTTCCCTCGGTGGCTACAGCGAGCGCATGGTGCACGCCACGAGCACCGAAGCGGCTCTTGGCGCCATGGACGAGCTACGTGACTTCGTCGCGGGACGCTTTCCCGATGCGAGCACCAACATCCGCATGCTCTCTGCTGGTCCGCCAGCAGGTGACCCCGTGCAGATCCGTCTTTCGGGGCCCAACACCGAAGAGCTCTTCGAGCTCGTGGAGCAAGTCCAGGGACAGCTTCGCGATATCTCCGGCACCCGGGACATCGACGACAACTGGGGCCCGCGCGTGAAGAAGCTCGTGGTCCGCATCGACGAGGAGCGTGCCCGTCGAGCCGGCATAACCAACCAAGAAGCAGCGCTGGCTCTTCAGACCTTCCTCACGGGCCTCGAGAGCACGCGCTATCGCGAAGAAGACGAGAGCATTCCCGTCATCATCCGGAGCGTCGCGGCCGATCGCCATGACCTGGAGCGTGTACGCAGTCTGGCGGTCTTCTCCCAGTCTCGCCGAAGCAGCGTTCCGCTCTCCCAGATCGCCGACATCGACTTGGCCTTCGAGGCATCCGCGGTACTTCGACGTGACCGCTATCGAACTGTGACCGTGAGCGCAGACGTGGATGAAACCACCACGGCCATCGCTGTGGTTCAGGCGATTCAGCCTTGGCTCGATGAGCAAAGCGCGACGTGGGACGTCGGCGTGCGCTACGAGCTCGGTGGCGAGATGGAGTCCAGCGTAAAGGCGAACGCCAGCATCGGCGACAAGATGCCCATCGCACTCCTGATCATCATCTTGCTGTTGGTGATGCAGTTCAACTCGATCCGAAAGTCGACCATCGTGCTCTCGACCATCGTGCTTGCGATGATCGGTGTGGTGGTGGGCCTCGTGGTCATGGGTAGCTCGTTTGGCTTCATGACTTTGCTCGGCATCGTGTCGCTGGCGGGCATCGTCATCAACAACGCCATCGTCTTACTCGACCGCATTCAGCTCGAGCTTGATGCATCACCGGATGATCCTCTTGAGGCCATCATCAACGCGTCTCAGCAGCGCGTCCGGCCGATCCTGCTTACGACGGCGACGACCGTCGCATCGCTGATACCGCTCTACATCAGCGGTGGAGCGATGTGGCAGCCGATGGCCGTCGCGATCATGTTCGGTCTTATGTTCGCCACGATGCTAACCCTGATGGTCGTTCCACTGCTCTACGCGATGCTCTACCGCGTGGAGGCGAAGGCGTAGGATCTATCTGGTTTAGCGCACCCGCAAGGGCGGCATGCGGAACGCGTCGTCGTTAGCGGTCAAGAAGGCCGCCGGTGTCCATCGGGGGAGATGGACACGGGTGAAAGGCTGGTATCGGTGGGAGCCGTCAAACCATCTTCATCCGAGTGTCCACCATTTACCTAATGCGAACGAATATGGTGGGCCTCAAGCTTCGCGCTTGAACATTTTCCGCATCTGATGCGTCCTACGACCATGCGTCGCTGTTCCACTGGCTTGTTGTGTCTTGTTCTCACCACTCTGGCGGTCCGCGCCGAAGCCCAGGAGCCCCCGGGAATTAGCGAGGCGACGTCCCGCGCTACGGCGATGGAGCGGTGCCTCTCGCCCCTGATTCAGCAACTTCAGACCAACCTTGCGTTGGTGCGAGAAGCGAAAACGCAACTTCGGGCAAGTGACGAACAGGCTCGCGGTGATGCCGCACGAGCCATCGTGTCGCTGGAGCAGCGAGTGCATGCTCTCAGTGAAGAGCTTCAAGCCTGCGCACCCCGCAGCGCTGCTCTTGAACCGACCACACGGGTGCAGGAGCTCACGGGCGCCGCCGCCCGCGTCGCGACGGTCAACGACGCGACGCAGATGGTTGAACGTGATGTTCAGCTCGTCGCCAACGTACGGGTTCTCGTCGGCGAACGCGTCGATGGCAGCGGCCAGGCGAGTCACGACTTGGTCCGTCGCGCCGTTCGCAGCATCGGCGCGCCTCTTCAGCGTTGTTACAGCCGTATGCTTGAGAATGGCGCTCTTCAAGCCGGCGAAGCCATCATCGCGTTTACCATTCGTGGTTCGGGTGGTGTGAACCGCGCCCATGCGGAGGGTGTCACGATTGGCGGTCCGTCGTTTCGGCGTTGTCTACAGCGCGCGGCAGAGCAGATCCGCGTCAGTGGCCGAGCGAGCGGCGGTGACGCCCGCTATGCCTACACGCTCCGCTTTGGTTCCTAGACGCGATTCAATCCTATCGCGTGAGCAGCGAAGCGAGGTAGTCTCCCGCAACGCAGGAGGCCGCGATGGGAATGTACGGAGTACTTTGTTCACTGTCACAGAAGCGCCGAGCGCTTCTCGAAGATGACACCTCCTTGGTTCTCGAGGCGCTCCACGAGCGTCGTTCTGTTCCAGGGCTCCTCAGCCTCGAGAAGTCTTGGGATGCTCTCGATAAGATTCTCGCCCATGGCACCACGAAGAAGAGCGCCGCGAAGGACGCGATCTTGGGCCACAGCGGTACGGAGTTTGGCCAGTCTCTCGGCTTTGAGATACCAAAGCTGCTCGAAGCGAAGCGGGTCAAAGCGGTCGCGAAAGCCCTCGGTGAGCTGTCCGATGATTTCGTCAAAGAGAACTATCCCGCGCTCGCAGACCTTGAGGTGCATGGCGAGTTTGGACGCCGTCGCGCGGGAGCGGTAAACGACTACAAAGAAGAGCTCGAAGCTCTCGGTCTCAACGAGGAAATTCCCGAGGACCTCATCTACCTCAGCGATGTCTTTGCTCGCGTCTTGAAGTTCTATGTCGGGGCTGCGGAGCGCGAGGAAGCCGTCATCGCGCTTGTCGTCTAGAGCCGCCAGGTGGCGCCGATGGTGAGCCGGAATGAGTCGACGCTCGCGCCGCGTTCAAATGTGTCTGTGCCCCACGCGAGAATGAAGTTCACGATGTGGTCAATGTTGTTGACGGCGGAGAATCCTACGCCAAAGCCCAGGCGCTGATTGTCGAGGCTCATGTTCTCGAAGCGCCCGTCGTAGGCGTTGCCCACGCCAACATGAAGGGTCGCGTTGAGCCAAACCCAAATGGGCCAGCTGTAGCGAGCCACCAATGAGGCGGTGCTTTCTCCACGGAGCGTATCCCGCCTGAAACCAGGAAGCGCTTCACTGCCGCCCACTTCAGGCAGCTCCGTAAATGGGACATCGCCTGCCAGCGTCTCTGTCCCTTGGACGGTCGCCGAGAGCGATAAGACACGCCGATGGCCGATGTCGAGATGTCCCGCCACGTTGACGGCGTATGAAAGCCACTGACGCTCCTGCGGCGTTCGCACGTCCACTGCATATCCACCAGCGAGGCGCAGCTCAAAGCCCGAGGTGTTGCCTTCCCGTTGCCGCGAGTTGAGGTCAGCGGAGACTCTCGCCTCGGCGATGAAATAGCCTTCGAAACCCGCGGGCAGTTCATCGATGTCGCCATTCGCCACAAAGTCACTCACCGTTGGTCCACGAAACGCGTCGTTCGAAAAGCGAAGCTCGCGCAGCGCAACGCGCGCCTCGATTACACTCTCGCGCCACGGGTGCGCTTCAAATGAAGCGAGGGCCTCAAGCCGGCGGAACTGATACCGCGCCGTTCGTAGACCAGGGCGTGCCGCGCTTCCAAGGCGCGCGAAGAGTCCATCGGGGCGCCGCAATGCTGACAATCGAAGCTCGCCGCGAAAGCGCTCGTTCTCCCAGCGACTGGTGACTCGACCCTTGAGCCAGTGCTTGCCCCATGTCGCAAGATGAAGGCGCATCCGGTGGTTTTCATGACCCGCGTCATTCCATCGAACGTAGATGCCGGCGCTCGGCTGGTTGCCAAAGTCTGCCAGGAACGTTGGCACGATGGCGAGGCGCCCATTGCCGAAGACGAAGAAGCGCAGCGGGTCTTTTGAAGAAGTCTCACCGAGCGAAAACAGATAGCGCAAGGGTCGCCGGAGCACGTACTCCGTGACGAAGTAGAGTGGCGCCAAAAGAAGCCGTGGGATCCAGAGCGCGCCACGCGCGCCTTCACCCTCAGGCTCGCGGCCATCGTAGTCAGGCACCTCTCGCGGTGCGAGTTCAATGGGCTCGGGGTCGAGCTGGGGTTCACTGGACTCAGTCGCGGCGCCTTCGTTCGCAGCGTCTTCCTCGACGATTTCGATCTGGTCGCTCAACGACTGGGCGTGGGCGCCGGTGGAAACGAAGCTCAAGAGTGCCAGAGCACAAGTCCATCCAAGCCATTTCCCCACATCCACGTTGCTTCGTAGCACAACGCTTCGCTTGGTTCCTTCCGGGTTACTCGTTTGTCGTTTTGCTCTAGGTATTCGGTCCAAGTGAACGGCAGTCGCGGGACCATCCAACAACGCTTCGCTCGGTTCCTTCCGGGTTACACGTTTGCAGTTTTGCTCTAGGTATTCGGTCCAGGTGGACGGCAGTCGCGGTGACCGTCCATGGGGTCGGGGCGATTACGCCTTGGCTTGTCTCGCCGTCTCAGACGGCTCGACAAGACGAGCCAACAAGTTGACTCGTGAGGC
>JBLHKB010000060.1:0-19311 GCA_047619315.1 Polyangiales bacterium | reverse complement strand
CTACGCGACGGGCTACCATCATCTGCTCTGGGAGATCGTCGACAACTGCGTCGATGAAGCGATCAACGGCCACGCCTCACGAATCGAAGTCGAACTCGACAAGGACCTCAAGGGGGCCACGGTCAGCGATAACGGTCGCGGAATTCCCGTCGGCAAGCACCCCAAATTCAAGGTGAGCGCGCTGGAGGTGATCCTCACAACGCTGCATGCCGGCGGAAAGTTCGAAGGGAAGAACTACCAAGTCAGCGGCGGCCTTCATGGTGTGGGCAGTTCTGTGGTGAACGCCCTTTCGACGGAGCTCACGGCCACCATTTGGCGCGACAGCCTGACCTACACGCAGAGCTACGCCATCGGTGCGCCGACGACGAAGCTCAAGAAGGGCGCCAAGACCTCCAAGCGCGGCACACAAATTCACTTTCGGCCAGACTCGAAGATCTTCAACAAGGGCCTCAAGTTTGACTCGCCTCGGATTCGTGAACGTCTCGAAGCGAAGAGCTACTTGCACAAGGGACTCAGGATCATCTTCAAGGATGAGAAGGGTGTTCGCGAAGAGTTCGAGCATCCCAACGGCATTCAGGAGTTCCTAAAGCGTCGGGTCATGGAGCGCGGTAAACCGCCGGTGCACTCTGAGCCTTTCACGATGGGGCCGGATGACATCCGGTTGGAGCTTGCGCTTCAGTGGACCGAAGCCTCCGACGAGCGCATCGAGACATTCGCGAATGGCATTCCCACGAAGAACGGCGGGACCCACGAGAGCGGGCTCAAGTCTGCGCTCAACAAAGCGATTCGCACTTACGTCGAAGTGAACGACGTGAAGATCAAAGGCGTAAAGATCGCAGCTGAGGACATTCGCGAAGGCATCGTCGCGATGCTCAGCATCTATGTCGCGGAGCCGCAGTTTCAGGGACAGACCAAAGAGCGGCTTAATAACACGGAGGTCGGCCCGGCGGTGGAGGCCGCTGTTCGCACCGCCCTTGAGCAGTGGCTTTTGGACAATCGAACAGCGTCCGACGCGATCGTCGCGCGCATTGTCATCGCCTCGCGAGCCCGAGCCGCAAGTCGCGCGGCGATCAAGCAAGTCAAACGCAAGAGCGCGACGAGCCGGCTGACGCTTCCAGGCAAACTGAGCGATTGTCAGAGCACGAACCCAGACGAGAGCGAACTCTTTCTCGTCGAGGGTGACAGCGCTGGTGGAAGCGCAAAGCAGGGTCGCGACCGGAAGACTCAGGCTATCTTGCCGCTTCGCGGAAAGGTCCTCAACGCTGAGCGTGCTTCCGCCGCGCAGGTGATGGCCAATAAGGAGCTGCAGAACATCGTGGACGCGCTCGGGTGCGGAGTGGGCAGGTCCTTCGACATCACTAAGCTGCGCTACGGCAAAGTGTTTCTGCTGATGGACGCTGACGCCGACGGACATCACATCGCCACTCTGCTGCTCACATTCTTCTATCGAATGATGCCGGGGTTGGTTCGCAACGGGCACATCTACCTCGCGATGCCGCCGCTCTTCCGTATCGACGCAGGTCGCGAGACCTACTGGGCGCTGGACGAAGAAGACCGTGACCGCATCCTCGGAGACCTGCCGAAGAACGTGAAACCCGACATCTCTCGCTTTAAGGGGCTGGGCGAGATGCCCGCCGAGGATCTGAAGGAGACCACGCTGGACCCATTTCGTCGCCGTGCGCAGCGCGTCGTCATCGAGGGTGAGCTTCAGACGGACCAGCTGCTTCAGGAGCTTATGGGCAAAGATGCAGCCCCCCGTTATCGCTACATTATGGAGCGCGCGCCTCACATTGAGGCCGAAACCTTGGATCTCTGAGGCCGTGAGGGCCTGATGCGATCTTACGATACCGCTCGGCGGATCGCTGGATACGTCAAGTTTGACCGAGTTTGTGGCGTCCAAAGCTCAATTATTGGACCCTAAGGGTGTGCAGTCCCTCAAGATCTTCTCATCTCTTAACCTCCGGCGCTGTCGTCCGTTTATACGTGTTGTGCGTACTTCGCTCATTTTAGGTCTTCTCTTTGGTGCGTTTGGCACTTCAACTGTCCACGCTCAGTCGGAGCCATGGCTTCTGCACCTTGAGCCAACCCTCGTGCTTCCTTTGGCTGCGCCTCAGGCGGACCGATTTGGGCCTGGGTTGAGTGGGGCGATAGGCTTGAGTCGGGCCATTAATCGGGCGATTCTCGTCGGCGCGCGACTCCGTGGCGGTTTCCTTTTCGACGGCCCTACGCCGACGGACCCTTCCGTAGCAGACCCAGGGATCGGAACGTTCTCGTCCCTTGGCTTGGCGTTTCGTCTGCGGCCCATTTCGACGACAGAGGACCCACGCCGTGGAACAGGACTCTGGCTTGAAGCCGTCGGTGGGGTAGCCCTGACGGGCGGGGACATCCGAGCGACGATGGAACTCGGCGCCGGATTTGGCTTTGAGCTCGGCATTGTCGATATCGGTCCGTCGATCCGCTACATGCACGTGTTTCAGCCGTCTGCTAACATTAACGGCGGCGATGCAAACCTTCTCTCGATCGGGCTTGAGATCACCTTCCTTGATGCACGGGCACAGGTCGAAGAGGCTGAGGAAGTCGTCCGGCGCAGCGACCGCGACTACGACGGTATCGTCGATGAAGAAGACGCTTGCCCCGATGACGCCGAGGACTTTGATTCCTTCGAGGATGAGGACGGGTGCCCTGACCCGGACAATGACCAAGACGGCATCACCGACGATGTGGACAGCTGTCCGAATGACCCCGAAGACATCGACGGCTTCGAGGACGAGGATGGATGCCCTGACCCGGACAATGACCGGGACGGTTTCTTGGACACCGTCGACGAGTGTCCCGATGAGGCCGAGGTGGTCAATGGCGTGGATGACGAGGATGGCTGCCCCGACGAGGGTCTCATCGAGCTCATCGACGACCGAGTTGTTCTCGAGGAGCGTGTTCTCTTCGACTTTCAGCGCGCACGCGTCAAAAGCGCGGCGCGTCCTGTCTTGGACGCTATCGTTGAGCTGGTTCGGCAGCACCCAGAATGGACGCGCATGCGCATCGAAGGGCATGCTGATCTCCGTGGCTCCGCCACCTACAACCGACGCCTCTCGGAGCGTCGCGCCCGCAATGTCATGCGAGAGCTCGTACGCATCGGCGTCGAAGCCGAACGCATCGATGCCGAAGGCCACGGAACGGACCGCCCCCGCGATCCAGGCGCCACCGAACAAGCTCACCAACGCAACCGCCGTGTCGAGTTTGTCGTTACCGAACGTCGGCCCACTGAGACAGCTGCCGCAGAAGGCGCAGAAGGCGCGGAAGGCGAAGATATCATGCGCTTCAATGAAGATGCTGGGGGCGAACAGTGAATAGAACGTTCATCATCGCCTGCTGGGCTCTCGCAGCTTGTGGGAGTCCGATCGTTGGTGCTGAGTGCGCCGAAGGCTACGTGCGCTGCGGCAATCAATGCGTCGATTTGGCGAGTAACCGCAACAACTGCGGATCCTGCGGCAACGTCTGTGAGCTCACCGAGAACTGCGTGACCTCGATGTGTGTGTCCGTCCTCGATGGCGGTCTCCGTGATGGGGAAGTTCGCGACGGAGATATTCCTGATGGGTTCATTCGCGACGGCCTTATGCCGGACACGAGCAACGACCCCGACGCCGACGTGCCGGATGGCGGCTTCCCGGATGGTTCGCTCCGCGACGGAGACCTGCCTGATGGCGTGAACCCTGACGGCGCGATTCGCGACGGCGCCGTGCTCGACGGCGACCTGCCGGATGGAACCTTCCCAGATGGCGTTTCTCCGGATAGCGGGACGCCGATGTGCTCCTGCGATATTGGGGAGCTGTGCTGCGAGGAGCGCTGTGTTCAGCCTGACCGAGACCCACGGAACTGTGGCGAGTGCGGCCGCTCATGTGCTGTGGATGAGGTGTGCTCGTCCGGAAGCTGCGAAGCCATTTGTGAAGACCCCCTCGTTCTGTGCGGCGGGCTCTGCATCAACACCCAAACGGACCGTGACAACTGCGGCACGTGTGGACGTCGTTGCTCGAGCGGCATCTGCCGTGATGGCCTCTGCTCCACGGCGTCGGAGGGCCACGTGGTCCTCATCGGACACGACTATCGCGTTGGACGCGAAGGACAGAACTACCTCGCTGGCAACGCGGCGTTCATTCCATTCGGCAGCACGGTGGACGTTCTCGTGTACGAAGGCGAGGCCATCGCCACCGCGGGCGTCGATGCAGCCATCGAACAGGTCGCCGTCCAAGCCGGCCGCTCATGGACACGAACCGTCGCGCCGACGCCGGACTCCGTTCCCCTTCTGCTCATGGATGCTGACGTGTTCGTCGTCTATTCGCAGAGCGGAGCCAGCAACTTCGAACTGCAGGCTTTGGGCACGACCTGGGCCACCGCGTTCATGTCATTCCTCCGCCGTGGAGGCGTCATTATCGTCTTTGATGGAGGGGGTGGACACGACGGAACGTGGCAGCTGCTCGATACAGCGGGGCTTCTCGACGTGGGAGGTCGAACCACTGTGACAGGCGACACCCTGACCGTTGTCGACCGCGGCGATGCGATCGCTCGTCGCGTACCGCTCAACTACCTTGGTGAGAATCGGACTGTTCACTTCGACGCGGCCCCTGCGAGCACCATCGTCGTGGAGCATCCAGACGGCCCGGTGGCGATTCACGTAGTTCTCAGCCCGTAGCCGACTGCTAGCGAAGCCCGTGCTTCTTGGCCAAGCGCGAGAGGTAGTTTCGGTCGAGGTCTGCTTCGACGGAGGCGCGACTGATATTGCCTTCGTGGCGCGTGAGCAGGCCTTCGATGTACTGCTTCTCGAACGCGTCGAGGAGCTGCTCCTTCGCCGCTTTGAAGGGCAGGCCCGAGACGTCCGTCTGAACGGGAGGCGCCGGCGGCAACTGGGATGTACGTGGAAGCGTCGAGGCTGCCTGTTGCATCACCTGCAGGAGTTCGCGAATATTGCCCTCGAGGGGCGACTGGAGAAACCTGCTGGCATCGATGGATTCGGCGATGCCTTCGACTCCAAAATGATTCGCCAGCGCTTCGAGAAGCACAGGAACGTCTTCACGACGTTCACGAAGGGGCGGTAGATGAACCCGCAGAGCCGCGATTCGAAAATAGAGTGCCCGAGGGAAGTTCCCGCTCTGCACGGCGTCGCGAAGATCACAGCGCGCCGTCGCGATGAGACGCACGTCTTCACCCCGGTCGATGAGTCCCGTCAGCGCCTCGAGTCCTTCGGCCAGGGCCCGAGCCGCCGAGTCGATATTCTCCACCAGCAGAGTGCCGCCGCGCGCGCTTTGCCAGGCCTGCTCGAGCGGGCCGGGCGCGATCGCATCGAAAACAACGAATGGGCCATCCCGCCGAGTCGAACGTTTGTGAAGTGCCCGCGCCGCGGCGGTTTTACCTGTCCCGCTTTCGCCTTCAATGAGCACAGAGACCTCGGAGAGCGCCGCTGTTTCCAGAAGCGCGAAGGCTCGTCGCATCGCGGGAGATTCTCCAACGAGCTCACCAAAACTTCGCGCCTCCGGGACGATGTCCGGCGCGGGGAGGTCTGCCGGACTGAGCCCTACGCGGACCTTTCCAAGTACAAACTCGCAGGGTGGACGCAGCACCATCGACTCAATGCGGTGTCCGCCGACAAAGCTGCCGTTGGTGCTGTCGAGATCTCGAAGGCGAACCCCATCCGCGAGGAGTCCAAGTTCGGCGTGGAATCGCGAGACGCTCCGATCCGATACGGTGAGTTCAGCATCGACGGAACTACCAATCGTGCGGGTTCCACAGTCGAGGAGCAGCTCCGAATTGGCCGAGTCTCCACTCAAAATGCGCACCCGCACCCGCTTCAGGACGATTTCGCCGCCGGCGTTGGTTGTGAGCAGACCTGTCTTCACCACGGCGTTGTTACCACGGTCGCCGAGCAGCGCCCATGTCCTTTCAGCTCACCGAGGCAGCCGTGATGGCGTCCACGGCTCCAGGCGCGGCCAGCGTGTGGAAAACAGCGTCGGCGGAGGCGGCTTCGAGTTCTTCAAACGTGAAGCCCCCCGTGGCCACGCAAATACATCGCGCGCCGATGGCGTGGGCAGCGTGCACATCTCGGGGCGTGTCTCCAATCACAACCACACGGACTCCGTTGCGTGCCACACCAAGGGCGTCGGCGCCGCGGCGGGCTCCAGCTTCGATGAGCTCAGCTCGATCTTCGGCGTCGCTGCCGAAACCGCCGAAGGCGAAGTGCTGATCCAGGCCTGAGCGCTGTAGTTTGATTCGCGCACCGGCTTCGATATTGCCGGTGCCGAGTCCCGTCGCCGATCCGGAAATCGCGCGGCACGCTTCGACGGCTTCGTGCACTCCCTCGTAGACGATGTAGCCCTCGGAAGTCTTAACTTCGTGAGTAAGATGCTGCAGGTACTCGTCCATCACAGAGGTGAAGAGTGTCTCGCTGAAGGTTCGACCAATGGCTTCGAATCCGGCACGAAGGATGAGCCGGTCGGTCATGCCGCCGAGCTTCACACCTTTGAGCGCGTGGGGGGCATCGCACACGGCACCAAAAGCCGAGGCCATGGCGCGCCGGCCGGCCCCTCCCGTGCTGATCAGTGTGCCGTCGATATCGAAGAGGAAAACGGTTGGAGCTGCCACGGCGCCACCCTAAGCCACATCGGAGTCCGACGCACGGCTGCGCGCCCCCAGAAATTCTCGCAGCCTGATTTTGCCAACCTGCTAGGGTCGCGTCGTGGCCGCCGGCATTCCAATCGGTCCGTACACACTCCTTCGCAAACTTGCGCGTGGAGGGATGGCGGAGATTTTCCTGGCGCGGAAGTCTGGCCCCGAGGGGTTCGCCCGTGACCTCGTCATCAAACGAATGCTCCCGCACTTAACGGCGAACCCGGAGCTCTCGAACCTGTTCAAGGACGAAGCACGTATCGCGGCGCAGATGAACCATCCAAACGTGGTTCACGTCTATGATTTTGGCGAGCACGACGGCGCTGGTTATCTGGTGATGGAGCTGGTGCGCGGGATCGATCTTCACGCGCTCATCGAGCGAGCGCGCATCGTGGCGCATCGCTCACGCCGCGTTGGAGCCATCCCGGCCCGGCACGCGGTGAAGCTCTTGTCCTTCGTGTGCGAAGGCCTCGCCCACGCGCACGGACTTATCGACGAGAACGAAGTGAGCCTCGGGGTCGTCCATCGAGATGTCACTCCGTCCAACGTGCTGGTGTCCTTCGACGGTGCCGTTAAGGTGGCGGACTTTGGAGTCGCAAAGCTAGCCGGGCGTGCGGACAGCTCCCTTCTTGGCAAGGCTGCGTACCTTTCTCCGGAACAGGCGCGGCAAGAGCGCCTTGATACGCGCAGCGACCTCTACAACGTCGGTATTCTTCTTTTTGAGATGATCACCGGGGATGAGCTCTTTCCCCATGACGACGAACAGCATGCGAAAGAGCTGGCTCGTGAAGGTCAGATTCCTGCGGCCGAACGCCTCCGGGATTTGGGCGGAAAGCTGGAGGCTGTCGCACGGCGTGCACTCGCACCTCTGCCCGAGGACCGCTACCAGGACGCCCTTGAGCTGCGCATGGACCTCGAAAAGTACCTTCGCGGTCTGGCGAGTCCCACCGGTACCGTTGAACTCGCGCAGTATGTTCGTGCTCTTTTTCCCGATGTTCTCGCCGCGGACCGAAGCGCTCCCCGAGCGGCTGGTACCGTCGTGACCCGGCTGGGTACCGAGCCCCTCGCTGATGGTCCCGCCGCTCCTGTCGCTTGGTCGGACATTGGAAAGCACATCGAGAAGACGATGGTCGACCCGGTTGTGCACCCCGTTCGGCATCCAACGGATCTGCAAGAGTCACCGATCGCGCCACCATTTTTGTCGCTCTCCCCTGACGCTGCGCACACCGTCGCGGAGACCGCCGCGGAGTCCAAAGCTCAAGCCACGCCAGCAGAGGGTTCCGCGTCCAAGGGGAGCCCAAATCGAAGCCCGCTTTGGTTTGGGGCCACTGGGATCGCTGGTTTCTCATTGGGTTTGCTCGTCGCGCTGATGGGGGGAGAAGCCCCGACGGAACTTCTGATCCACGCGCCGGACGGCGCGACGGTGGTCTTCGACCAGGGGCCTAGACACCATCCAGGAACACTCGAGACCACCCCTGGACTCCACGAAGTACGTGTTGAAAAGCTTGGTTTTGAGCCATTCGTTCAACAACTTAACCTTCAGGAAGGGACTCGCACCGTCCTAGAAGTGGGTCTCACTCCCCGCGCTCCCTGAACGCTCAGCCTGGGCGTTCCCACTCGGTTGTTTGACGGCGAAGGCCGTGGGCATTACTGGAGACGGATGAATCGAACTCTTTCTTTGCTTTGTATACTCGGTCTTGCCCTTGGATGTGGTGACGACGACCCGAGTGGGGATGTGGGTCCTGCAGACTCAGGTGCGGGGGACACAGGACGAGACACCTCGGCGCCTGACGTGGGTCCCGACCCGGATGCCGGCCCCGAGCCAGACGCCAACGTGCCCGAATGTGGCGCAGACTGCGATGTCTTGGAGGTTGGCGTGAACACCAGCGCTGTGTGTGCGCGACTGCGCAACTCGGAAGTTTGGTGCTGGGGTGCCAACCTCTTTGGTCAGCTTGGTGATAACCGCATGCGCCACGGCGACGTCTGCGGAATGGGCGACCCCGATCCCCTCGATTGCTCGCCGGCCGCCGTGCGCGTCAGGAACCTTGAAGCGACGGACCTTCACCCGGGTGGTCCAGGCGTCTGCGCCACCACCGAAGCGGGCCTCGCTTGTTGGGGTCTCTCGGACGCACCGCCCATCGGAACCGACCAACGTATTCGTCGCTTCGAGCCAGAAATCGTCGAGGGTTTCGAAGCCTTCACGGCGGTTTCTCGAGGCTTCGGCAACACGTGCGTATTGACCACGGAAGGTGGCGTCCAGTGCATCGGCAACAACGACAGCGCTCAGGTCGGAGACGGTTCGCAGATCGAACAGCTCATTCCCATCGCGGTCCCAGGACTCAGCGGCGTTGAAGAGCTGGCTTTGTCCACAGGGGGCGAGTTTGCCTGCGCTCGAAACGCCGAGGGCGTTCAGTGCTGGGGCGACAACAGCAGCCTCCAGCTTGGCGACGATGCGACGCACGTCGACTGCGGCAACGGAGTCATCACGTACGACTGCTCGCCTGAACCCGTGACCGTCGCCCTTGAAGGCACCGCGACTCAGCTGGCCCTTGGTAGCAACCACGCGTGTGCTCTTGTCGGCACCGACGTTTGGTGCTGGGGCAACAACAGCGCCGGCCAGCTCGGTCTTGGAACCTACTCATCCTCGGAGGCCGTTCCTGCGATGGTGCCCGGCCTCTCCGCGACGGTTATCCGTGCGGGTGGCGAGACGACATGCGCGGTCACAAGCGCAGGCAACATCATGTGCTGGGGTCGAAACGACGAAGGTCAGCTCGGCGACGGCGAAACCGTCGGTAGCCACGACACGTGCTCCGTCGGAACCGTCAACCCCGACTGCTCAGGGACGCCGCTGATGGTCGATTCGGACTCGACGTTCACAGACGTCGATCTGAACGTGGCCAACGGCTGCGGAGTCTCCGCCGATGGCGTCGAATGTTGGGGCTGGAACGACCAGCGACAGCTTGGCGAGAACGGCCCAATGACCCGCGAGCGCACATCGACGCCCGTGGTCGTCGTCGTGCCGCCTGCCATGTAGCGCTAACCGAGATCGTAGCGTTTGAGCCGCTCATTGAGCGTGGTTCGGCTGATGCCGAGTTCACGCGCAAGGGCGGCTTTTTTGCCTTTGGTGCGATGTAGGCCGTCGCGAATCAGGTTCTTTTCCAGTCCAGCGACCGCCGCTGCCAACGTCACGGGGTTCTGCTCCTCGTGGTGGGCGGCGACTTCCTTGAGCTCTTCACTTTGGCCGAATCCCGCGGCGCCTCGGACTGCGGGGGACAGATGACGCGGACCGATCTCGTCCAAGTGCGGATGCTGCACGGCCCAGCGTTGAACCTCCGCTCGCAGCTCGCGTACGTTACCTGGCCAGCCGTAGCGCAGGATGCATTGTCGCGCGTTTGAATCGGGGCGTGCCGACGCGAACTCTTGGACAAACTCAGCACACAGGTGTTCGACATCGCCGCTGCGGCTGCGCAGAGGCGGCAGAGTGAGGGAGAGCACATTGAGGCGGTAGAAGAGGTCTTCCCGGAAGGTCCCCTCTGTGATCATTTTTGGCAGGTCGCGATGGGTCGCGGCGACAATGCGCACATTGGCGTGACGCGTCTTGGTTGCTCCGAGCGGGACGTACGTTCCGTCCTGGACGACGCGAAGCAAGCGCGCCTGAAACGCGCCGGAGGTCTCACCCACTTCATCCAGAAAAAGCGTGCCGCCGGTCGCGCTCGCGAAGAGGCCATCGTGGGAGCGGTCGGCGCCCGAAAAAGCGCCACGCACGTGCCCAAAGAGCATGGACTCCAAGAGGTTCTCGGGCAGCGCTGCGCAATTTTGCGCCACAAAGGGTTCGTCTCGCCTTGGGCCGTTTCCGTGGAGTGCTCGAGCAACGAGCTCCTTGCCCGTCCCGCTCTCGCCCAACACAAGCACCGTCGCGTCGCTCTCAGCGAGCTTCCGCATCGAGCCGTAGACGCGCTGCATCTGGGGTGAACGGCCGGTGAGTCCCCAACATCCATCGCGGTCGTCTGGGGTGGTCTGAGCGTTCAGGCGTCCGGCGAGTAACGTGAGAATCGCGGACACAGTTCTGCGTTCATCCGCCGTCAACGTCGCTTTCGTTTCCTCGCCCCGCAGTCCCGAAACGATCAGACGCACGCCGTCGTTGGACTCAGCGCCGATCGCCCGAAAACCAGCATGGCAGAGCGTCGGCTGTCGCGGCTCGAACTGACGATAGTAAGCGTCGCAGCGCCTAAACCCTTCGGGTGTGAAGAGGATGTCCTTGCACGTACTGCATGGAGGCTGACGGACCCCGCCCTTCTGATGAGCGAGTGCCCCGCTGGCGTCGGCAAGGAGAAGCTCAACACCATAGGCATCACGAAGGATCGCGCGCGCGAGCTCCAGCCCGGGCAGCTCAGATGCACGATCGAGAGGAGTTTGACTCACGCCCAAAGCATATCGCGTTGTGGGGAGTGAACGGAAGGTTGTCACGGTGCGCGGTCGGGTCGCCCGTGACAGGGTAGAGTGTGAGCGGATTCCTCACCCTCTACTTTGGAGTCGCTGGCGGCGTGCTGGCCTGGATCGCCGTTGGCCTGGTCGTCGCCCTGGTGTGCTTCTGGCTTCATCTCTGGTTTTGGGGCCGCCGACTTCATGTCGAGATGAAGTACGACTTCTTCGAACGTCGCTCCGCGAGTGACGGGGGTCTCTATGAGCTGCGCCGCATCAACGAGCGCGCAATCGGTACGCCGGTGTTGCTCGTCCACGGGATCGCCGTCAATCACCGTAGCGTCGACGCGTTGCCTGAAGTCTCGATGGCGCGTCAGCTTGAGTCAGAAGGCCATGACGTTTGGCTTCTAACGTTGCGTAGTGGTGTCTCGGCGGCTTGGTGGGAGACCTTGTTGAGGCGTCGGCGGAGTCTTCGATTCGAAGCGATGGCTCTGTACGATTTGCCCGAGGCCGTCGACCGTATTTGCGCGCTCACTCAGGAGCCCTCCGTGGACTACGTGGGGTATTCGATGGGCGGGATGCTGCTTTATGGAGCGCTCGCCGCAGGTGCGCTCTCGAACGAGCAGGTGCGTCACGCTGTACTCATCGGTTCTCCGGGTCGCGTTGAATCCCCTCTGGCGGGCATCCGGATCCTCGCACGCGTACCGCGCTGGTGTGTGCCCCGACTGCCGCTCAAGCTGTATTCGCGTGCGCTGGCGTTTGCCGCTGACTTCGTTGAAACCCCATTGCATCGTCTTCTGGCAAACCCTCGCCACCTCGGGCCAGGATTCGCAGCCCGCGCGATGATCAACATGGTCGAGGATATTCCCGCATCGTTGGCGGCTGACTTTGCGCGCTGGATCGCCGGTGATGGAGCCTTGACGCTGCAGACCGGAGACGCTGTTCTCGCGGGCTTGGCTCACACGACGATCCCGGCGCTCTTCATCGCAGGTGCGGCGGATCACATTGCGCCGCCAGAATCCGTTCGTGCCGCATTTGAGGCGTGGGGATGTGATGTGGGCACCCCGAAGCGGTTCATTCTGCTCGACGAGGTCGACACCCCGTATGGCCACACGGACCTCGTTCTTGGCATTTCCGCCGCCCGCGACGTTTTTCAGCTGGTGGCCGGCCATATTCGACCAGGGTTCCGTACTCCAACCGACATGTGAGTTGTCGTGTGTGTGGCCTGTCCTCCTTCGTTCGGCGTGACTCGGGAGCCTTCGTTTTTCGGTCATTTGGCCGTGCTGCACGGTCATGGCGGCCTGAATATCGCTTTCCGCTGCGGAGCCGACCGTATATCCTCAACGACGATGAAACGCGTTTGTCTCTCACTTATCGTTGCGTGTTTGGCGGCCGGATGTCCCGGCTCCCTCGAAAACCCGGACTGCTTCCCGGAGCAGTCCGCTCCTCGGTGTTCCCTCGAAGATTTTGACGTCGAAGCGTACTTCGTTGATTCCTGCGGGACCTCGACGTGTCACGGCGCTGAGCACGAAGACAGCGCGGACAATGCCGTCGACCTGGAGAGCGCAGGACTTTTCGATCGTCTGAGCGGTCAAATCGCATCCTCACCGGCTTGCAATGAGTTGGGCATTCCGATCATCGACACCAGCCTCTGGCAGAACAGCTTTTTGATTCGCAAGTTGCGCGCCACCCACGGTAGCTGTGGAGACCGAATGCCCTTCGACGGTGTCTTACCGGAGCCACAGCTTCAGTGCATCGGTCGCTGGCTCGTGCAGGGTGGTGGTCAGGTTGAAATGCAGATGGGCGGCCAGTGCGCACCACGCGCCGGAAGCGATGCTGGACCGCGACCGGACTCAAGCGTCATGGACGCCGCGACCCCGGCGGAAGACACCGGACCTGGCATGGATGCCGGTCCAGCCCCAATGGATGCAGGCAACGACGCAGGTCCTGCTTTTGACTGCACGGCCATCGAAGGCGCTGGCCTGATGCTCTGCGAGACACTCGCAGATGGCTGCGAGGCCGTCTCCGACGCATCGCGTGACTGCAACGCGACCTGTGCCCTAGCGGGACTGATTTGCATTCAGAGTACACCGGAAGAAGGTTGTAGTCCGATGGCAGGCGGCGGAGAATCCAACTGCAATCAAGAAGGCCGAATGGCCGACTACTGCTACTGCGGGGCTGAGTGATGACGCGAATCATGGCACTCGGCGGCGTGCTTATCGCGCTGTCGGCACTGGCCCTCCCAAACCTCGCCGGCGCCCAAGTTGCCATCGGTGACTTCGCCGGCGCTCGCGGATCCACGGTCCGATCGTCCATCGCGACTCGGCTGCGACGGGCCGGCATCGAGCTCGTCGACCTTGGTGATTCGGAGGGGAGCGACGCCGAAGAAATCGCGCAGGCGACGAGTGCAAATATTGTGATTCTCGGTCGCGTTAGACGCCGAGGCCGTCGCTGGACCGGAAGCGCAAAGATCTATAACAGCGCTGGCGAAGAGCTGGCGGAAGTCAGCGGACGCGCGCGTGGCGTGGGTGGGCTCGGAGCGCGACTCGCTGGCAACCTTGAAGACCCTATCCGTGAGCACATGGGGGCGTCTTCGTCCTCGCCGTCTGAATCTGAATCTGAATCTGCTGGCCCCAGCGGCGCACGACTTGTCTCCGTCGGCCGCGTGGTGGGCTCGGCTGGATCGCGCGTCCGAAACCAGATCGTTCGTGCCCTCGGCAACCTCGATGGCGTGGAGCTCATCGAGTTCTCAGTCGTCGAAGCAAAGGCGGAAGAGCTAGGTGTTGATCTCGCCGATGCCGCCGGTCTCGCCGCCGTCGCTGGCGAGCTCGGGATTTCCGCGCTCATGGAAGGCCGGTCCCAGCGCCGAGGCCGCCGCTACACCGCGAGCATCGAAGTCCGCGACGGGACAAGTGGTGGGATCGTTGGCGACACTACGTTCCGAGGCCGCTCTGCAGGTTCCTTGAGCACGTCCGCTCGTCGCCAGGCCGCTTCTCGCCTTGGACCGCTCCTCGAGCAAACCTCCGCACCGACCCCATTGCGCAATGACGATGGTGACACCGACGTGGACGCCGATGGCGACGCAGACGACGACGACGACGACGACGACGCAGACGAGGATGATGACGACGCAGACGAGGATGATGACGACGGACCAAACGTTTTCACACCCATGGCTCAGCTTCCACAAGCGTTTGAAGTCTCGCTTCACGCCTCGCTCTTCTCCCGAAAGTTCAGCTACGTAAATGACTTGTACAGTCGTCTCCGCGGCTACGAACTCGACGGCGGTCCATCCATCACCATCGGACTCCGGTATTACCCCGGGTCTCACCTCTCAGATGGCTGGGCGTCACGTTTTGGAATTGATGCGAACTACGAACGCGCATTTGGCATCAAGTCTGTTCGCGGAGATGGCACAAGCTTCGCTACAAGTTCGCAGTCTTACTTTTTCGGTCTACGAACACGGCTGCCCTTTGACGTCCACGAGGCGTCGTTCGTCGTGGGTTATGGCGGGCATTCGTTCGTTGTGAACTCCAACCAAGCTGGCGGCGCCGTTGAGAACAACCTTCCGCAGGTGCCAGGAGTTGACTACCGGTTTATTCGCTTGGGACTTGAAGGGCGATTTGGCCTAGGTCCCGTCCGCTTCAGTGTGAATGGCGCCTACAATATCGTCATGGACGCCGGAGGGATCGACGACGACGAATGGTTCCCGCTGACGAGCACCGGGTCCATCGAGGCTGGCGGCACAGTGGGCTACCAGTTTGAGTTTGGGTCGGACGGAGCGACGGTGGAATTCTGGGGAGGCGTCCAGCTTCGCCGCTACTACTACACGACGAACGTGCGCGGTGACGACGACTTCACTGGTGACCCCTTCATTGCTGGCGGCATTCTCGACCAGTTCGTCAACTACAACGTTGGGCTCACCTGGCGTCGCTGATCCTTTGGTAAGCAACGCATAGATCGTAATTATGGAAGAAGCTCTCGTCGCAGGTGTTGTGTCCGAAGTGTCGGAACGCATGAAGGACTCGCCGAACTACACGCAGGTTGCCCTAGGCAACTTCGTCCAGGAGCAGCCGTCTCTCTCGCAGTTCTTGTCAGCAAAGATGCGCAACGTCGGGGAGGGGGAGGGCGTGGTCCACACAGTGTTTCACGCCGAAGTGCTGGCGGAGTGTTTTCGTCGACACCGCGGTTGCAAGGCCCTCGCCGCTGTCGGCTTCGACACTCTCGACTCCGTCGCTGGTGGCCCCCTCGCTGAGCGAACGGAGGCGGCGGTGCCGGCTTTGTCGGGCTACATTCAAAGCAACGTGGACGATGAGCAGATGCGAGAAGCTCTCTATTTGGTGGCACTTGCTTTTCATCGCGGCGAGTAGGGCCACCATTGCGAACGCTTAGCCCCCCGCGAGGCATGCACTTGGTGGCCATGACTTGGGGTGTCCTCTGGGTCGTGGCGCTCTTGGGCAATGCGCTCTATCGACTCACGCCCTTGGCGCTCGAGCCTATCCAAGCGGGTACCCTAAATGGCCTCCAGCTTGGACTCTATGTGGGCTGGGTCGCGATCATGGCCTACTCCGAGGGCTATCGCGGGTTTCACAAGCGTTTCTCTCCACGCGTGGTCGCGCGCGCCTATCACCTCGGCCAAGAGCGAAAGCCTCTCTGGCTCATTTTGGCGCTGCCTTTCTGCATGAGTCTCTTTCACACAACGCGTCGTCAGCGAATCGTGAGCACTGTGTTCTTGGTCGTGATCGTGACCGTCGTCATCGCGGTCAAGCAGGTCTCGCAACCCTGGCGTGGCATCATCGATGGGGGTGTTGTCGTGGGCCTAGGTCTGGGCGTGGCGTCGATTCTTTACTTCTACGTCTTGGCCATCACCGGGCGCGTTCCCCGTGAAGCGGCGCTTCCGGGAGACGACTCCGAAGCGTGACCGAGTCAGCGCTTCCTGCGACTGATAGGATACGGCCATGAGGATTTGGATCGCTCTCTTTACGCTCTGCGCCGCGTGCTCGGACGACGCGCCTGGAGTGGATGCATCGCCGCCTGACGTCGGTCACGACGCCATCGACGTCATGGATGCGGGGGTCGAGGATGCGGAAGACCCTTTTGACGGCGGACCTCCCGGTTTTGACGGCGGCCCCCTCGCGCTCTTTGACGCCGGCGACATCACGCTGCCTTCAACGGAACTTTGCGAAGGCGCAGAGGCGCCGCCTTATGCCGATCCAGATACTTGGCCCCGGCCGCATGGACCCGGACTACCGACGGCGGAGTTCGAAGACGACGCCCTGTTTGAGAACTGCGCGTATCTCGACGGGGGCGAGCTCGACACCTCTGACCACCACAACCTGGTCACCATGTATGACGGGTACCTCTTGATGCCTTGGGCGCCCGAGTATGGTCGCGGCGGGCTCACCTTCTTTGACATCTCTGACGCCTGCTCACCCACGGCGGTTGGGTCCGGGTGGTCCCAGACGATGCGCGAAACCCACTCCATCGGATTCAGCCATGAAGGGGGCGCGTTCGCTGTCACCGCGAGCATGAGCATGGTGCTCGAGTACGGAGGCGGCGGAATTCAGTTCTGGAATGTCGAAGATACCTCGGCACCGGAGCACATCGTCGATCTCGATGTGCCTGCTTTTTTCTACCCCGACGCCTACGGCTACATCGTCATGAGCAGCTTTTGGCAGGTGCCGTTTGTCTACCTTGGCGCCGGCTTCAACGGTGTCTACATCGTCGACGCCACGAACCCTACAAGTCCCGTACTCGCCTCTCAATACGCATTCGACCCGCCGATTCGAGTCGGCCAAGTTCAGGCAGTGGGCAACCTGCTGATCGTGACCGCCACCGGCGGCGCCCGTACAGTCTTGTTGGACATCTCGAACCCAACATCGCCCAGGGCTATCCCCGGCGGCGACTTTCAGGCCGTGGATGCCGAGGGAACGGCCCGCGAGGCTTACTTCAGCAACTTCAGCGGCGGCATTGTCTACTACGCGCGAAAAGACGAAGGCGGCGGTCTCGTCGCCATGGACGTCCGAGACCCGAGCGCCCCCGTTTATCATGGCGGGATCAGCGTTCCGGGGAGCGGAGGCTATGTCTTCCTTCAGCATGACCGCGCCTACGTCGGCATGGGTTCACGAGCCGCAATTTTCGACATCACGGACCCACGCGCAATGACCGAGGTCCAGGAACTCAACCTTGCGGGTGACCTCGATACGTTCACCCCCCTTGGGAACATCGGTGTGCTCAGCGTGGACGCCGATGCCGGTGACAACCAAGGAAGCGCCATCGTGCCCATCGCGGTCAGCCCGGACAATCGCCCGCCGGTGGTGAACTTTGTCTGGCCCCGCGACGGAGCGACGGGGGTTGCGGTGAGCTCTCGTGTCGGCGTGACACTCGATGAGCACGTCGAAGTTCGCAGCGCCTTCGACGGGTCCGTTCGCCTCTACGAAACGGAGAGCGGCCGGCGCGTCGCTGGCGTCGTTAGCGCCCAAGAGGGGTTCATCAACTTCCACCCTCGCTGCCCGCTTGCGACGTCCACCACATATACCCTTGAGCTACCCGCGGGCGGGGTCACGGACTTCAGCGGGAACGCGCTCATCGAGGCGTTTGCCAGTGAGTTCCGTACGGGCCCTTGATGTCGGCTCCTCGCTACTGCCTTTTGCTCGGCGCGCTTCTCTCTCTGGCTTGTGGAGACGACTCCACGCCAGATGCCGCCACGCACGCCGCCGACGTGGCATCTCATGACGCCGCAGAAGATATCTTCGACGGCGGCCCGCCCGCGTTCGGTCTTCGAGCGCCGGAAGGGGCAAACGTTGGCGAAGCTGTATACTTTGAGGTCGTGGGCGCGGAGGCACCATTCGATTGGCAGGTTGGCTCCGAGACGTTTCGGAGTGAAGGGCCACGCATCGAGCGAAGCTTTGAGGCCCGTGGGCGCTACCCGATCCGCGTCACGCTTACCGATGGACGTGAAGACAGCGCGCTTCTCGTTGTCACGGATCCGCCGACCTTCGAGTCCTCCCACTCGTCCACAGTGAGCGTGGGTCCCGAGCACGTCGCCGTGGTCGTTCCCGACACCGGAAGTCTCGTGCTCGCGCGTTTCGACGCCGGCCTATTGACCGAATCCGAACGAGTGCGCCCCTGTGATGACCCCGTCGCGGTGACGCTGTGGATGGCCGACGACGAGGAACGTTTCGTCGTCGCCTGCGATGGGGATGCACGCGTGGCCCTTGTACACGACGGCGAGGTCGAGGTGCTCGACTTGCCAGCGGGGTCGAGGCCTCGAGGAGTGGCGATCGACGGCGGTCGAGCCTTCGTCACCTTGCAGGGGATCGGCGCTATCGCCGAGCTCACAGGGGAGGGCGGTCTGTCATTGGTGGAGGTTCATGCCGCCGTTCGAGACGTACGCGCTATCGCTGCCTTGCCAAGAGGCGGCGTGGTGGCGGCTCGCTTTCGCTCCGCGGACGACGCGGGTGAGCTCTTCTGGATGGATGGCGCGTCGCGCACCGTGTCACTGCGTTTCGACCCACAGCCAAGCGCCGACACCGAAAGCGGCGGCGTGCCTACGCTGCTTGGCGGGCTCGTCGCGAGTCCTGATGCTTCCCACCTTGTTGTCGTCGGGCAGCAAGCGAATATTGGTGAGGGCACCTTCGTTAGTGACCGCCCGTTGACCTTCGAGACATCGATCCGCGCGGGTCTCCGCGTCGTGAGCGCTGATGGCGAAGAGGCGTGGGAGGAGCGCTTTCTTTTTGATAATCGAGGTCTCGCCACCGCCGCGGTATTTTCTCCGCGAGGGGACACGCTCTTTGTGCTGGATCAGGCCCATCGAAGCATCGAACGTCTCGACCGCTTGAACGGTGAGGTTCTCGGGTCGCTTCTCGACGTTGGCTTTGGTGCGACTGGGCTCGCCATCTCAAGGGACGGTCGAACGCTCTTCGTCAACGCAGAGACAAGCCGCGAGCTTCGTGCGTACTCGGTGAGAGCCATGGGCCCGACCCCGCCCCAGGCCCGTTTGACGTTGGTGTCGGACGAGCCCCTCGCCGAAGATGTCCTCCGCGGGCGTGTTCTCTTTGAGGACTCTTTCGACCCTCGCTTGGCGAGGGACGGCTATATCGCTTGCGCCAGCTGTCATCCGGGCGGTGACTCGGACCACCGTGTCTGGGACTTCACGGATCGGGGCGAGGGGTTGCGACGGACGCCGGCGCTCTTTGGTCGCACTCTTGACGGACCTCTTCACTGGAGCGCGAA
>JBLHKB010000059.1:0-19403 GCA_047619315.1 Polyangiales bacterium | reverse complement strand
CGTTTGTCGCGAGCGCCTCGTGGGCGCTCGCGAGAAGGGCAAAGTCGCCGAGGCGGGCGGCAAAGAGGCGCACGGCGTCCGGCGCCCAGTTGTGTGTAGATTCGTCGGCGAGGGCTTCTTCAAGATGCGTGCGGAGCGTCGCTTCGTCACCCGATGCCACGGCCAGGCGAACGCGATCCGCGTGCAGGGCGGAACGCTCTTCGTCCTCAAGCTCCTGGCCCCACATCGCCGCAAGAACTTCTTGGGCGGCGGCGTACTCCTCATGCATCAGGCATTCTTCGTAGAGATCACGGAGCACCGGAAGAGAGTTTTCGGCATGGAGCGCGGCGAGCTCAAACGCTTTTCGCGCACGCGCAAAATCTCCGAGGCGGCGGCTTGAGACAATGCCGGCTCGCCACAGGTTCGCGGATGCTTCGTTTCGTTCTTCGGGCGACGCACCCTCGGGGATCTTGCGCTCCAGTGATTTGACCCACTCGCTGAGGTACCCACCAGTTTGCAGCCAGTGATTCTCCGTCGCCTCAAGCGCCGCGGAGTGCGGAGCGAGGACACGTGCTTGCTCGAGGGTGGCCATCGCCGTTGAATGGTCGTGGCCTTGTGTCGCAAGAGCCGCTTCGTAAAGAAGGCTCGCCTTGATGTCGTCCGGCAAATCCGAATCGGCGAGGCGCCGGGCTTCGTCCGAAACGCCTTCAACATCGCCGGCGGCCCGAAGGGCGCGAATATACGCTCGGCGAATGAACGCATCGTCCGGACGGACCTCGCTTGCTTGAGCAAGCAAGGTGACCGCTATTTGTGGTTCGTCAGTCGACTCCAAGTAAAGCATGGCCGCTTCGTAGAGGAAGGCGACGCCTTCGCCGCGGGCACGCTGTTCGTCAGAAAAGCGCTCCATTTGAAAGACGCCGGAGCCATCTTCTTGCTCACCCTTGGGCGCCGCGAGGCTGAGGGAACCGAGCTCCCGAAGAGCGCGAGCTAGATCCGCAGGGCGATCGTATTTTCGGGCCAAGCGCTCGAGGGCCGCGAAGCTGCGCCATCGAACAGCCGGGAGCCGTGTGGCTTCGTCCAAAGCCAGGACGGCCTCGTCGATATTGCCTTCCGCCGCGCGTGCGTCCGCGAGATCGTGCAAGAAGAGACCTTTGAGAACAAGGTCGTCGGTGGCGAGCGCTCTCGCTTCCAAGGAGCGGGTCACGAGCGAAGCGTCGCCTGCTCCTCGACCGAGTCGTTCGAGGGTGTACGCGGCGAAGCGACTCTCTGGATCGGTTTCGAGCGCGCGCTCAGCCCACTGGATCGCGGACGTTCGATCATCTTCGTGTCGTTCCGCAAACGACGACAAGTCGAGCATCGCCGATGCACGCCCTGCGCTCTCAATGGTCGACTTGAGAGTGGCCTCAAGCAGTCGCTTCAGGTTCTTGAACGAGCGTCGGCGCCCGAAGATACGAACGAGCGCGTCGAGGGGAGGGCGGAACGCTGGCGTTAGGTTGTAGGAGACGAGGTACGCCTTAACGGCACCGGCAGGATCGTCCGTGTTTTCGAGGTGCCGAGCAAAGTCCCAACGAAGTAGCGCTTCCGTATCCGCTTCCAGACCTTCCGTCTGGAGCTCGCGCATCAGCATCGCCATGCGATCCGGCGCGTCAGGGGGAGCGCCGGCTGGGCGGTCGGAGGAACTGGGTTTGTGCGAGGAATCGACCATGAACGCGTTGCGCTTTTCTCGTCCGCGGAATGATACCAGCGGTGCGACCTCCTTTGTAGCTGTGTTCCCGGCGGAGGGGGGGAAAATGCGGCCTCTCGATGTAAGATCGGAGCCCCATTTTGGGAGTCCCAACCTGAAATCGCCCCAAGGGGCGTCACATCGGCTAATCTCTGTGCCATGGCTGGCGGTGACGACGACGATATCCGGACCCAAAAGACCCATCGTGGCTTTGCGAATCCACTCGACCCTGGAGTTCCGGCGCCGAAACGAGGAGAACTTGGGCCTGGTGAGTTTAGCGGGTTTTCTGGACCTCCTTCGTCCCCCGTCTCATCAGGCCATCTTCCGCCGGCTAGCCCGCCTTCCCTGACGGAGAGCGGGGAGCTGTATTTGCCCCCCGGAACCACCGAGAAGAACAACGCGCACGATCGCACGCCACTCGTCGAGATCGAGGTGATGCATCAACACGGTCCATCACCGCACATGGATCGACCCTCCCACGTCGTTGAGGTGTGGACGCTGAATCGGGTGTACACGATGGACGCTTCGATGACTTGTGTGTCGGTGACAGACCGCGCGAGCAGTCAGCCAAACCCAGGACATGGTTTCGTTGGGTGCCGTTTGGTCGGTGGCCAGCATCGCGACGGTGAGACGTTCGAGCTTTCGTATCCGTATCCGCGTCCGGGTACCGAGGCGGTCTTCGAGCATCCGGGCCATGCCCGCTTTTCGCGTACGTCGCCTGTTCAGCGGGTGGTGTTGAGGCTTCACGTGGTCACGGTGGCGCCGAGTCGTCTTGTCCCGACGTGGGCTGACATCACGGCACACGAAGTCAACGAAGCTTAGAGAAACCGTCTCAGCGAAGAGCGAGGATTCATGGATCGATTAAAAGAGCGCGTCATCATTGTGACCGGCGCGAGTCGCGGAATTGGAGAGGCGATCGCGGAGCGCGTCGTCGCCGAGGGCGGACAGGTCGTCTTGGCATCTCGAAAAATCGAGGGACTTATGCCGGTGGCCGAACGCCTTGGTCCCGCGGCGCATCCCATCGCTTGTCACACGGGGTCCGAGGAGGCGATCACCGCGCTGGTGGAAGGAACGATCGAGCGCTTCGGGCAGGTCGACGGCCTCGTCAACAACGCCGCGACGAACCCATACTTCGGCCCGTTGATGAACGTCGAGTGGGCCGCTTGGGACAAGACCTTTGAGGTGAACCTGAAAGGCTACTTTGCCTGTGCGCGGGCGGTTTCGCGCCACCTCATTCAGCGCAAAAGCCCGGGCAGTATTGTGAACATCTCAAGTGTTCTTGGAATGATGGCGGCGCCGATGCAGGGCGCCTACGGTATGACGAAAGCCGCCGTCATCAGCATGACTCAGACGCTCGCCGCGGAACTTGGCCCGAGCGGCATTCGTTTCAACGCCATCGCGCCGGGTCTCATCGAAACGAAATTTGCGAAAGCGCTGACCGAAAACGCTGCCATCAAGAAGCAGGTCATCGACCGGACGACGCTCGGCCGCGTTGGACAACCAAGTGATATCGCCGGCGTCGCAGCGTTCCTACTGAGCGACGACTCCGCCTACATGAGCGGTCAAACGCTCTGCGTGGATGGCGGCTGGACCGCGACCTAGTCTTCAGCAAATCGGCGGGAACTTCCGCAGGTCTCACGGGTCAGTGTGCCTATGAAGGATTCTCTGTTTGCCGCTTTTACCGTGTACGTCGCGGGCTGTGGGGCATCGGCCCCACCTCCGGCGCTGAGCACACACACACTCGCGTCGAGGACCGCGTCGAGGACGAGGCGTTCTGTGAGACGGCGACGGCGAGCCAGCGTCGGCAGATCTGGAACGCGACGACGCCGGTGTTGAGCTCCTGCGCGCCTCGACTTCGGCGAGGCATCTTTATCGAAGGGGGGCTAGAGCTGTCTCTCCGCGCCGACGCTTCTGGACGTTTGTCGATCGAGCCCTTTGATACAAAGGAGGACGCAGGCGGGTTTCAGTCATGCCTCAGCGAGAACCTAGCGGCCCAAAGAGCTGGCGATTTCGGTGTTTGTGTCGAGACCATCCTCCACTGCCAGATCGAAAGTGAAGTCGACCTCGATGGCTACGTCGCACCAACGAGTGATGGTGAGCGAGGTGACTGGGTCTTCCGAGCGCCGCCAGCGGAGACGCCGGCATTCGATGTGGTGGAGGTCCACGGACTCGCCACGCGAAGTGATGGTCGCCGCCTCGGCGACGCCGTATTTTCGCACGGGCTTGAAACGTGTGTGGCCGACGCCGTGTATTCCGCCCTTGGGGACGAAGCTCCCTTTGAGCTCGACACGCCACTGGTCATTCACTATCAGCCGCAGCGCGGTGATGAGCCGCGGGTTGAGATCCTCAGCTCACCGGCGCGGAGTCTCGACGCTTGTGTACTCCGATTGCCTTGGCCCTCGGAGCACTGGCGCCCTGAACTTCAGGAGGCGTCGATTCGTCTGCGTGTCGTGCCACGCGAGATTCTCCGAGGGCAGCTCGTGGAAGCGCTCAGCCGCTGAGCGATTACCCGTTTCGTTGTGTTATCTCGCCATCGATCATCTCGATGATTCGATCGACGCGAGCGTCTTCGCTGAGGCGCGGGTCGTGAGTCGTGGCGACGATCACACGCCCTGCATCGCGTTCGCTCCCTAAGAGTTCAAGGATGTTCAGGGTATTCTCTGCGTCCAAGTGTGCACTCGGTTCGTCGAGGAGGAGAACGCTGGGTTTCCGCGCAAGGGCGCGAACGAGGGCCACGCGCTGACGCTGACCGCCGCTGAGTGCATTCGCCCTGGAGGACGCGAGGTTCGCGATGCCGAACTGCTCAAAGGACGCTTCGACGTGCTTGAGGTCGTCCTTGCTCGGGCCCCCGGTGGGCACAAAAGGTAGAAGGGCATTCTCAAGAGCGCTCATCTCGTCGATGAGGCTTAGTTCTTGAAAGACGAACCCGACGTGTGTCCGGCAGAAGAGCGATCGATGATGATCGCGCATGGACGTGATGCTCGTTCCCTCGATGATCACCTCGCCGGATGTGGGCTGCGTGAGTCCCCCGAGTAGGCCAACCAACGTACTCTTGCCACAGCCGCTGGCGCCGCGAATCACGTTGAAGGACCCGGACTCGAACACGAGGCTCACTTCTTTGACGGCGAGGGTCTTTCGGTCCCCGTCGTAGTAGCGCTTGGTGACGGCCTTCGCTTCAAGGCCCGCTTCAACACCGCTCATCGTCGCGCTCCATCCCGAGTCTTCGACGCGGCTCGCCATGCTGGAAGCAGACCAACAACGATAAAGGGCACGACGACGATCGACACGAGGGAGATCATGCTGACGATGTCGGATTGGGGAGTGAGATCGAGCTCGGCGTGAAGAACACTCCAGCCGAAGAGAATCCCGGCGAGGCCGGGCGCGTGGAGCCAGAACACATACACGTAGGCGAATATGCAGCCGGCGAACGTTCCTAAGAGGGCGAGAACGGCGCTCTCGTAGAGGCGTGCGTAGAGGACGTCGGAGGTGAGCCAGCCGACGGACTTGAGGATCGCGATCTCGCGGACCTCGTCACCGCCGAGTCCGGAGAGTCGTTCCCATCCCAAGAGGAGCAGACACGCGAGGCATGGTAGGAAGAGCGCGTTCATGAGCCCGCCGCGTCCTTCGAGGGTAAGTTCGTAGGCCCGCGTCATGGAGCGTCGGTCGATGACACGCGCGCCCTCGATGAGCTCACCAAGGCGTGCGCCGACGACTGCTGCCTCTTCGGGGCGAACAAGCTCGATGGCGACGTCGACGGCTTGGCCCTCGGCCACTCCGAGCAGGGCGCGAGCTGTCGCGACATCGACGATCATCGCATCTGCGTCATGGATCGCGCTGGCGGTCGAGCGAACCTCGATGATCTCGAAACGAAGTGGGCCACTGGCGCCAGGGATCGCGAGGCGGTCTCCGGCGTGGAGCGCGAGTCGTTCGGCCAGGCCGCTGCCGACGATCGCGGGAGCTGGAGGTTCCGGGGTAATTTCACCTGTGCGGGGCGCGCCGCGCTCCCTTCGAAGGTCGTCATCGCCGACGACGACGATGTTTGCTTCGAGGGCTGGCACGTAGAGAAAGCCCCATACGCGCGCTTCGATGGAGCGCACGCCGGGGTCTTGGCGGAGGGTCTCCGCCGAGCTGGCATCGATGAGACCCGGGCGACCAGCGACGAGGCGTTGAAGTGTCAGGTCTGGGGTGGCGAGGGCAGCGCCCTCGACCTCAGCGCGGAGTGCGTCGGTGAGGAGAAAACCACTCCCGTAGAGAAACGTGACAAGGGCGATGGCTGCGGTGAGTGCGACGGACCGCGACATTCGTCGTCGCAGCGCACCCAGCGCGAAATCGACAAGAGCGAGCTGCCGACGGATCGAGTTCATTCGACGGGGCCTAGGACGGCGCCTGCTGGATCCGTGTCAAACGAGAGCGGCGCGTCGGTGAGCGGCGCGCTGCGTTCGCTTTGGGAAGGCACGCGAAGCCAGCGCGCAGACGAGCTGAGAGCGAGATCGGCAAAGCCGAGCTGCCGTACGACGGCGAGCGTCTCAGGGCGCTGGGCTTCGAACGCGGTTTTGCGTGAAGCAGCATCAATGACCAAGCCCACGAGAAGAGCGAGGAAGAACGCGGCGGCAACTAGAGCGCGATACAAGCGTTGGCCAGGCCTGTAGCTCTTCGCCGTCTGAGTCATAGGGCCAAGAAAAGTTGCGTCAGCAGAGCGTCAGCGACCAACACCGTGATCGAGACGACAACCACCGCGCGGGTCGTAGAGCGTCCAACACCTTCGGTGCCACCGCGTGTGTTCAGGCCGTAGTAGCAACCGAGGAGGCTGATCAAGAAACCGAACACCGGTGTCTTGCTTAAACCGCTCGTAAAGTCCGAGAGCCTCACGGCATCAAGGCTGGCGCCGATGAACTGCGCCGGTGACAACCCAAAGGTGACCTTGCTGATGAAGATGCTGGCGGCGAGACCGAGAAGCAGTGCGAAGCAAGCGATGAGGGGCATCACTACGACGCTGGCGACGACCCGCGGCACAACCAACTTGCGGATCGGGTCAGCTCCGAGCGCGCGAATCGCGTCGACCTGTTCGGTGACGGTCATCGAACCGATCTCGGCGGCCATGCCCGCGGCGATGCGGCTGCCTACGACCAAAGACGTCAGCGCGGGTGCAAGCTCACGCGCTTCGCTGATGCCAATGACGCGGCCCAGCGCTTCTTTGGCGCCGTACTGTTCCATGAACACGCCGAACTGAAGCGTCATGACCATGCCCACGAAAATGGCCGTCGCGCTGGCAATACCCATGCTCCGGACTCCGAGGGAGTCGAGGAGCCTGAGAAAGGAGCGCGTCTCGAAGGGCGTCGTGAAGAGCGTTCGAATCGTGCGCGTGCCGAGAAGCGTGACGGAGCCCACTTCTCGCATGACGTTCATCACACGACTCTCGAGGCTCATCGGGCCTCGAAGGAATCGAGAACTGAGGTGAAGGTCACGTTCGCGTCGGCAAATGCACTTCGCGAAGACACCAGCGCGAAGTCGTACACGCAATCGTCTTTTTTGAGGACCACCAGGCGGAGCTCGCGAACAACGCCGTCGAGTTTGGCGACGACGTGCGAATCAAGGGCCTCGCGAGACTGAAACGTGCGGCGCTCTTCCTCGAGAACTTCGCGTTCCGTAAACCCGATCAGAAGATGATTGGTCAACGCTGGAAGAGGCAGGTCAAGACGCGGGTCGCAGCTACCACCGACGTGGATGACCGCCGCCGTCTCCGCGTGGGTCCAGGCGAGATCGTGGGCGCCTTCTACCCCAGCGCTTCGCCAGGGGCTAACAGGCGCTTCCACGGCGAAATGGAGGGCGCCCTCATGATAGACGCCGCCCGCATAGCTCGGTCCTCCACACGCCGAAAGAAGTGTGACTCCGAGGAGCATGGTTAGGCGGCTGTGGCGCACGGCGGGAGCCTACCAGAGCCGGAGGACCCTGCCAGGAGTGAAGCGTCCATGGCCACTTCTTCCTGGGAGTCAGCATCCCACGCTTTCGTCTCTGCTCTGCGATGGAGTAAACTCCCCGTATGGGTGACGAGAAGAACGAACTTGGGATGCGGCTCCTAGAGCGCTTGCGCGCTGAGGATATCGTTAGCGCCGAGATCTTCCGGTCCGTGGTGATCGAGGCGCGTCGACTGGACGAGCATGCGGTGGAGACGCTCTTGCGGATGGGGGCCATCGACGAGGCCACACTGCTCAAGCGAATCGCGTCGCTCTATAAAACTCGCTTTGTGTCCACGGAGAAGCTGTCTCGGGCAGACGTCCAGAGTGACACGATTCGAATGGTGCCGCGGCGGATGTGCACGCGCTTTCAATGCTTCCCGATTCGCTATGACCCCAAGGCACAGACCTTGTTGGTGGTCGCGTCGGATATGGAATCGTACGACGTGGCGATGGAACTTCAGTCGGTGACGACCATTCGTCGCATCGACGTCCTGGCGGCGCGTTTCGCCGCTGTCGAGGCGGCCATCGCCAAGCACTACGATGGGAAGTCCACTGCTTTCGACCATTTGGTGAGCGAGAGCACCCAACAGGGTTCATCCTCCGGCGGATTCAGCCCTAGCTTTGGCGGGTTCGGAAACGACTTCGGCGCTGATTCGGATGGCGGCGCCATGTTGGCGCTCGCGGGTTCGCCGAAATCGTCGTCATCATCATCTGCGGGTTCACCTGCGTCGTCCGAAGCGCTGGACCTTGGCACCGTCGACATTCCGATGCCGAGCCCAAGCGACGAGCCTTTTCGAATCGAGGCGCCGGAAGTCAGTGAAGGGCTAACGTCCGAGAACGCACGCGCGCCCTCGATGTCGCCTCCCGCTCCTGCGGACGGACAGGCGTTTCTCGACATGGTGCATGTCTTCGTCGCGCTCCTCGACCGCGAGCGCGAGGGCCTTCGTGACCACGGCGCCGAGGTGGCGCGATTATGCCGAGGAGTCTGCGGGCGACTTGGTATTCAGGGGTCGCGTGCGGACGCGATCATCCTCGCCGGCTACCTTCACGATGTCGGCAAAACATCGAGTTACCATCTCACGCCATTCAACGCGGCGCGCTACGATGGACACCGCGCCCAGGCGAAGAAAACCTACCTCGCTCCGTCGCGTCTTTTCGCCAGCGCAAATCTCCCCACGACGACGACGAAAGCGCTCGCACATCTATACGAGCGCTACGACGGCAGCGGCTTCCCGGACTCGCTCTCAGGCAAGGAGATCCCCCTGGGTTCCCGCATCGTCGCTATCGCCGAAACCTATGCGGATTTGACGAGTCACGGGAAGAACCCGTATCGCCGTCGTCTTAACGAGACTGAAGGCTGCGAGGCGCTTCAAGGCCTCTCTGGGACGGTTTTTGATCCGGAAATGGTCGAGCTGGTTCGCCAGGTGGTCCAAGGTCGTAGTTCCGCGAGCAGCGGCAGCAAGACCGTACTTTTGGTGGACCCCGATCCGGACGAGACAACCATTCTCGACATTCGGCTCGCGGCCGCAGGATTCCTCGTCGAGATCGCTCGAGACGCGAAGCGCGCGTTAGCCATCATCGAAGAAGGGCGTATCGATGCCATGGTGAGCGAGGTGGCGCTCGACGGCGTCGATGGCTTTGAGCTTGCTGAGAAGATTCGCAAGCAGGGGCGGACGCTGCCCATTCTCTATCTCACGTCGAAGGGCGACCGAACGAGTGTCGAGCGAGGTTTCAAGCTCGGAGCTGTCGACTATCTGGTCAAGCCAGCATCCCCCGAAGTCGTCGTCGCCAAGATGAAGAAGATGTTCTCGGGTGCCTCTCGAGGCATCAGCGGCTCACTCACGGAGATGTCGCTGCCGGATGTTCTTCAGATCGTCGGTAACAGTCGCAAGACCGGTCGCCTTATCATCACCTCGGCGGGTCGCCGTGGCGAGATTCACTTGTCCGAGGGCCAGGTGTGGGATGCGCGCTTCAGTGGCGCACGTGCCCAGGAGGCGTTCTACAGGCTGCTGATTCTCAATGACGGTGGATTTGAGTTCGACAGCAGCTTCGCGCCGACTGCGCGTCTTATTGATGACCAACTGGAGTCGCTCCTCCTGGAAGGCATGCGCCGTCTCGATGAAGCCTGCGAGATTCCAGGCGTCGTCTAGTGCTCTAGCTTCACCACGCTCGTTCATCCTACGCAGCCGGCGGGAACTATGCCGCCGGCTGGAACTCCGAGAGCTGCTCACGGAGTTTGGTTCGCGCTCGAACCTCGAGCTGGCGCACGCGCTCTTTGCTGACGCCCATCTCTCGCCCAATGGCTTCGAGGGTGGGTGGGTCATCGCCAAGAATGCGCAGCTCAATGATCCGCCGTTCGCGGTCGCTGAGCACCTTCATTGCGACTTCCATGGCCTTCCGCACAGCCGCGATGCGATTGTGGTGGTCGAGCTGCTCTTCGGCGGTCTCGACGTCGTCACGAAGACGAGCAATGCCCGGGGTCTGAGTCCCGTATTGGGCGTCGAGGGAGGAGTCGGACTGCATCAAAAGCGGCCAAAGCATGGCGGCTCGCTTCGCTGGCATTCCGCTCACCTCGGCGAGCTCCTCGTGGTTGGCGATGCTCTGTCGGCGGTAGGCGCGCATCCCGCGTCGCTCGGTGCGCGTCGACCCGAGTCGAACGATTCGGTAGTGACGCACAACGTAGTCGCGAATCTCTGCTCGAATCCAGTACGCGGCGTAGGTGACGAGGCGACAGCCCTGGTCCGGGTCGAAGCGCTCAGCGGCCTTGAGCAAGCCGAGGTTGCCCTGCTGAATGAGGTCCTCGAGGGGAATTCCCCAGCGGAGGTACTCGCGGGCGATGCGAATGACGAAGGGCAAGCTCGCCTGGATAAGCTCTCGTCCGGCGCGCTCGTTGCCAGCACGCCAATCTCGAGCGAGCTGTCGCTCGGCTTCAGGCTTTAGGGGTTTCCGCTGCCCGAGGGAGTCGCGGTACCGGTCGAGGGAGGTTTTTACTCGTGCTGGGCTCTGTCGCATGACCAAGAGCAATGCACTTCCCATGCCGAGACATTCGCACTGCTATTCCAGTCTCGCGGGCTCTCTGGGTTCTGGTCAAAAAGGTGAGACGCGGCGAAATGCCGCGGCAGGTCCGCGTGTTGTGCAAGCTCCAGCTACCGTCCGCTGTGCCCGCGGAGTATGGAGGTTTTGATGGCCAAGAAGAGTGAGACGCTGCTGCGAGAGACACGGCCAACGCCGGCGTGGCGCTTGGCGTTGAGCAGCCTTTTGCCTTTTATCCTCGGTCTTGTCCTGGTCGGAGCGACTTTTGGCGAAGAGCGGGACGAGACAGGCGGGATGGGTCTGGAAGCGTTGGATCTCGCGGAGGGAGCGCTTGAGGGGCCTGAACCGGAGCCGCCGATAGAGATTCCAGCGTCAGATGGACCTGAGGCGGACCTGGAAGTGGTCGTGGAGGTCGAAGCAGAGGTCGAAGAGCCAGAGGTCGAAGAGCCAGAGGTCGAAGAGCCAGAGCTCGCGGTCCTGCCAGCGGATGTCGCCATGGGCGCTCCTACAGGAACGGAAGAAGCTCCAGAAGTGCCTTCTGTTGAGTCTGATCGGCTACCCAGCGACACCGCCTTTGTCCGCGGACGGCTGGCTTATCTTCGTTGCGGATCCATGGCCGATGCGGACGAGCGCTGTCCCCGCGATCGCGATCTTGAGTCCAGCACCTGGTCCGCTCTCGAGGGCGCCAACCACTGTGGGCTCGGTGCGGGAAGCGCGGATGTTCGACTGCACTTTTCAGGCGGGCCGCCGGAGCTGCGCTTTCGCGACTACGGGGAGTCTCCCCTTGAGCTCGGCGCTCTTCAGGCTTGCTTGGCGCCACATGTTGCGACGCTGCGCTCGTCGCTTCCGCAGAGCTTTATCCTCTCGATGCGCTTCACGCTCCGCTAGGGCAGGCGGGGCAAGGGCAGTTCGAGCATCAAACGAAGATCAGCGAGCACGCTTTGAGCTTCGGTACCGTTCCGTTCGAAACCGAAGAGAGGCCTCTTCAGAGAGCGGCTTCAGCGATGTTCGATTGATCCGCAGAGCGGATTTCGAGGCGGTAGCGGCTGTTGGCGGTCTGCACGTAGTACACGTTGCCTTCGGCCATCTTCAGTACGCGCTTCACCGGAGTCGTGACGTACTCATGCAGGCCATCGGGAAACTCGATGACGACAACAGAGCCGGCGCGGGGCGGACGGAGGAGCCTGCCAACGACTGCGCGTCCCGGCTTCTTCCCCATCTTCCTTAGTACGACCTCCACGACAATCTTAATCTAGCACACGGGCGCGAACGGGCAAAAGGAAGCTCGATCATTTTCCGGCGACAGCCTCTTCGGGGCGCATGTCCCACATGTGGGATACACGCCCTTCAGGGGTCAGAGAAGCAGGATCTCTTCGAGATTAAGCCCTGCGGGATATGCGTAGCTGGTGAAAAGCCCGAGGCCGTAAACGATCACCCCGAAGGTGTCGTCGCTCATCATCGAATGAGTTCCACCGCCCACGGTGATGATGGACCACTCGCGTTCGCCAATTGCCTCCCAGCTGCCGGTCGTCGCGGCGCCGTCCAAGAAGATCGCCTGGCCCGGGTTTCGCGTGATGAGCAAAAAGCTCTGGCCCATGGTGCCGTTGTTG
Source organism: Polyangiales bacterium (assembly GCA_047619315.1). Taxonomy (GTDB): domain Bacteria; phylum Myxococcota_A; class Polyangia; order Polyangiales; family Houyiibacteriaceae; genus JBCCRV01. The sequence goes on along the minus strand of JBLHKB010000059.1, from coordinate 7,101 downwards.
TAGCTGGTGGGCGTGACGAAGGTGTAGTCGCTGCGGAACTGCTCTTGCGGCGGGAGGATGACCATCGCAGGATCACCTCGTTCAGAACCCTCGTCGGTGCGGAACTGACCGACCAGGAACTGCGTGACGAGGATGCCGCGGCTGCCCGATACGCGGAAGGCGCTCTGGGCGGTGAACTCCTGCACTTGGCCGATGCCGAGGGTGAATTCCCCGACGCCATTTTGCGGCGGCGACACGGTGACGGTGGTGCCGTCGAAGGCGCCGATGACGCGAACGATGTTGACCGTCGCCTCACCGCTATCGCCCATGGGCGCGCTCACGAACTCGGTGCCCCAAGTTTGGAGCGGCGGCATCTGATTTTCGAGATGGTCGCAGGCCGGTGCGTCGTAGGGCACGTAGGCACAAAGGTGCCCGCCGAAGACAGCGACGGGGTTGTCGGCGGTGACGCGTGAGCCTGTGAGGTCGTACTCGGTTTCGTTGCAGAACGAGATGTCGTTGCCGAGGATCGAACGCGATCTGAAGCCGGGGCGACCGGACCTGCAGTCGGGTGGTGTCGCCGCAAAGATCGTGGCGACTTCCCCGCGCGCGAGCTGGAAGCTGATGGTGGATCCGCGGGTGGCTGCGCCGAAGCGTCCTGAAGCGTCGGCGGCGATGTTGGCGGCGAGACTGACCTGTACGGTGGTGGGCTCGGGGGTCGTTCCGACGATGGAAATGTTGCCGGGTGACTTCGAGTAAGTGTCCTCGAAGAGGCCTGGTCGAGCCGTGGAAAGAGGCACAAAGCTTGAGACGATGTAGTCGCCGGTGAAGGAGTGAGCCGGAAGCAGGAGCGACGCATCGTTTGTGTACGAATAATCTGGTACGTCGGGGCCAAAAGGGTCTGACGGGTTTGGGATCGTGCGGCCGTTGTCGTATTCGAAGGGGTTGAACTGAGCCACCGTGACGGGGCGGTCGGAGACCAAACGGAAGGCGCCATTCGCAACGATGACGCTGCTCCAGTTGTCACCTCCGCCAGCGTCGCTCTGTCCAACGACCCAAGGGAGGATGATGTCTTGAAGGCCGCCTGCGGGAACCATAATGGAGGTCAACATCGTCGTGCCGCGGAAGACGCGAACGTTTGCAGGCGCATCGCTTGGGTTCGCGACGACAGCACGGAAGTCGTAGCGACTTGGAAAATCGGAGCTGTTGGGGAGTGGCGTTGGCCAGTACTCACAGCCGATGTTGGAGCGTGAGGATTCGGCGGCGCCGCAGGCGTCTGCGCAGTAGCCGCCGGAGTTGCAGGAGCTTCCGTTCTCGGTGCAGTCGCGGGCCGTCACGAAGCCGGTGCCGGCGCTGTTGCAGACCATGCTGACGTCGCCTTCGCAGGTTCGGGAGCCGGCCGTGCAGGCCACGCAACCACCCGTTGGGTCGCAGGCCGCAGGACAGTCCATCACCTCTTCGCGTGTCATGCCGTCGGCGCCGCAGCGGAAGAACTGCGTGCCAGCGCAGGAAGTGACGCCAGGCGTACAGCCGCTCATCGGGACATCAGGCGTGAACCGAGCATCCTCGGGCCCCGCGTCGACGCCACCGGAGTCGCGCTGGACTCGACGGTCGTCATCCCCGCACGCGGCGAGCAAGAACAAAGAAAGGACTACAAAACGAACCATAAGAACCTCCACCCCAGGGCTAAGCCTAAGGGTTTCGGTGTAGTTGACCAACTCCTCGAACACAACGCGCTTCTCTGCCTAGCGGTCGGCTCGTGCGTCTTGATCGACGCACAATGGCCTAGAGCGTGATCAGAGCAGCAGGATCTCTTCGAGATTGAGGCCAGCGGGGTAGGCGTAGCTGGTGAAGAGCCCCAGGCCGTAGACGATCACGCCAAAGGTGTCGTCGCTCATCATCGAATGCGTTCCACCGTCCACCGTGATGATGGACCACTCGCGCTCGCCGATGACCTGCCAGCTGCCGGTCGTTGCGGCGCCGTCCAGGAAGATGGCCTGACCCGGGTTGCGCGTCACGAGCAGGAAGTTCTGGCCCATGGTGCTCGGGTTGTAACTGGTAGGTGTCACGAAGGTGTAGTCGCTTCGGAACTGCTCTTGTGGAGGCAAGACGACCATCGCTGGGTCGCCGCGCGCGGACTCCGGCGTCGGCAAATACTGTCCGACCAAGAACTGCGTCACGAGGATGCCGCGGCTGCCTGATACGCGGAAGGCGCTGGTGGCGGTGAACTCTTGGAACTGACCAATGCCGAGGGTGAAGTCGCTGACGCCGTTCTGAGGTGGGGAGACCGTCACCGTGGTGCCTTCGAAGGCGGCGATCACGCGGACGATGTTTGTAGCGGCGGTTCCCACGTCGCCCATCGGTGCGCTGACAAACTCGGTGCCCCAGGTCTGCAGCGGCGGCATCTGGTTTTCCAGGTGGTCGCAGAAGGGAGCGCCGTATGGAACGTTTGCGCACTGGTGTGCACCGAAGACAGCGACGGGATTATCGGCGGCGACGCGTGATCCGGTGAGGTCGAACTCGGTCTCGTTGCAGTAGGCGGCTTCGGTGCCGTCGAGTGAACGAACCATGTATCCGGGGCGTCCGGGCCCGCAGTCTGGGGGTGGAGCGGCGAAGATCGTGGCGACCTCACCGCGGGCGAGCTGGAACGTCACGGTGGTTCCGCGCGTGGCCGCTGGGAAGCGACCGCCAGTGTCGGCGGCGATGTTGGCGGTCACGTTCACCTGCACTGTGGTGGGCTCCGGCGTGACACCGACCACCGCGAGATAGCCCGGTGCCTTCAAGAAGTTTGGTGCGCCAAAGAGGCTCTCCTGGCGTGAGGAGAGGGGGACAAAGCTCGACACGATGTAGTCGCCCGTGAACGAGTGCGCCGGCAAAAGAAGGGATGCGTCGTTGGTGAAGGAGTAGTCCTCTCCTGTGCCGTTGTCGTATTCAAAAGGGTTGAACTGGGCGACGGTCACCGGCTGGTCCGAGACCAAACGGAAGGCACCGTTCGCAACGACGACGCTGTTCCAGGTTTCCGACGACGAGACCGCCTGACTCTGTGCTGGAACCCAAGGGAGGACCACATCCTGGAGGCCGCCGGGTGGAACGGCGATGGACGTGATCATGGTCGTGCCCTGAAACACACGGATGTTGGCGGGGGCGCCGCCTGGATTGGCGATGACAGCGCGGAAGTCGTAACGACCTGCGAGGCCTGAATCGTTTGAAAGAGGGGTGGGCCAGTACTCACAGCCGATGTTCGAGCGGGACGATTCCGCGGCACCGCAGGCGTCGCCGCAGAAGCCACCGGAGTTGCAGGTGCTTCCGTTTTCCGTGCAGTCGCGCGCCGTCACAAAGCCAGTTCCGGTGCTGTTGCACACCATGCTGACGTCACCTTCGCAGGTGCGGGTGCCGGCGGTGCAGGCCACACAGCCTCCCGTTGGGTTGCAGGCCGCTGGGCAGTCGACGACCTCTTCGCGCGTCATGCCGTCATCGCCGCAGCGGAAGAACTGAATGCCGGCGCAGGATGTCTCGCCGGGCGTGCAGCCGAGAGCGGGGACGTCGGGCGTCACACGGGCGTCGTCTGGGCCCACGTCCACGCCACCGGAATCGCGTATGACGCGGCGGTCGTCGTCGCCGCAGGCGGCAAGTACGAGCAAAGAGAGAACAAAGAAACGAACCATAAAAATACCCACCCCGGTCTAAGATCTTACGATCTCGACTTAGTCGACGCAGTGGTTCGAGACAAGGTTCGCCATGCGACGGACGGATGTTCTGACATTTCGTGAGGGATGGACCCCTCAGAAACTTCTCAAACGGAACGAGTCACCTGTATGAACTACTCGGCGGCTTCAGCGGCGGCTTCAGCGGGGGGATGGTAGCGAAGGATGGGCTTTCGAGCGGCGCGGGTTTCGTCCAGGCGACGTAGGCGCGTCAGATGCGGGGCGTTCTTCACCATCTCGGGATCCGCCTTGGACTCCTCGCTGATCTTCGCCATGGTTTCGACGAACTCGTCGAGGGTCGCAAGGGTCTCCGTCTCCGTGGGCTCGATGAGCATGGCGTTCTTGACGACGAGGGGGAAGTACACCGTCGGTGGATGGAAGCCGTAGTCCATCATGCGCTTGGCGATGTCCATGGTGGTGACGCCGTGTTCGCGGAGGTGTTCGTCGTTGATGATGACTTCGTGCATGCAAATGCGGTCGTAGGCGACGTTCCAGATTTCCCCGAGGCGGACGCGCAGGTAGTTGGCGTTGAGGACCGCGAGCTCGGTGGCTTTCTTGAGTCCATCGGCGCCCATTTCGCGGATGTAGGCGTACGCGCGAACCATCATGCCGAAGTTTCCGTGGAACGAACGAAGGCGACCGATGGTGCCCGGGCGGCTGCCGTAGTCGAGGTGGAACTTGCCGGCCTCGTCCTTCTCGACGACGGGGATGGGCGCGTATGGATCGAGGAATTTCTTGTAGCCGACGGGGCCGCAGCCCGGACCGCCACCGCCGTGAGGCGTCGTGAAGGTCTTGTGCAGATTGAACTGCATCACATCGATGCCGAGGTCGCCGGGGCGGGCGCGGCCCATCAGCGCGTTGAGGTTTGCGCCGTCGCCGTAGACGAGTCCGCCCTTGGAGTGGACGAGGTCGGCGATGGCCTGAATCTCGCCTTCGAAGAGGCCGACGGTGTTGGGGTTTGTGATCATCACGGCGGCGACATCCTCGTCGACGAAGGGCCGGATCTTTTCAAGAGTGAGCACACCGTCGGGGCCGGCCGGGAAGGGCACAGCGGTCAGACCGTTGAGCTTGCACGAAGCGGGGTTCGTTCCGTGGGCAGTGTCCGGGATGAGCACCTTTGTGGGGTTGCGGCCGTTTGCGGCGTGGTGCGCGCGAATCATCATGAGTCCGCAGAACTCGCCTTGGGCGCCGGCGGCGGGGTGAAGCGAGACTCGGTCCATTCCGCAGACCTCTGCGAGGCCTTGCTCGAGGCGGTACATCAGCTCGAGGGCCCCCTGAATCTGCGAATCGGGGGACATTGGGTGCAGGTTCGCAAAGCCAGGAATGCGCGCCGCCCACTCGTTGACCTTCGGGTTGTACTTCATGGTGCACGACCCGAGCGGGTACATGCCGAGGTCGATGGCGAAGTTCTGCTGCGAGAGCCGAACGTAGTGTCGGAACACTTCAGGCTCCGACACTTCCGGTAGCTCGGCGGGGACGCTTCGGTAGGCGTCGCCGAATAGAGCCTTGGCGTCGACGGCGGGCACGTCACTGGTTGGCAGCGATGAGCCGTGGCGGCCAGGAACACCCTGCTCAAAAAGGAGAGGGACCGTCATCTCGATGCCGTGGCGCGGGAGGTTCATGCCTCGGTTCTATGGCCGCTTCGGTGAAAGTTCAAAGCATTTTGACCGCTCGAGGAGCCGGAGGGTGAGGAAACTACCTCTTGGTTGGCACGTTGCGCTCGCCTGTCAGTGTTGCCACCTCTGGAGGACAGTTTTGGCGCAGCTCCTCAGTGGCTGTCCTCGGACGCATCCGGCGGGCTTTCGTCGAGGATGTCCTTCCTAAAGCTCGGAGTGAGGACAAGGGAGGTGGCGCTCGCGCGCTCGAGGCTCAACTCGAAAGCCGTCGGTTTCGTGCCCAAAAAGTCCGCATTGAGGGCGCTGGTTTCGATCTGAACGGCCGCGCTGAGGCGCTGGCCAGCCACGTAGAGCCTGCCGAGGGCGAAGTTCGTGCGGCGAAGACCAAGCTGAACTTTTCCTTCTTCCTCGGTGTCGTCGGTCCGGTAGACGATATTCCCTTTCGCCACGAGGGACTCGATACCTGGCGTGTCGGGGTCACCGAGGCGAAGAGTCGCCCCCGCCGGAAGCTTGACGGACGCCTGCTCGGCGACTCGAAGAGAGACATCAATATGGGTCGCAGCGATCTCTTCCAGAAAGCGCACGCCCTTGTCTTTGCCCTTTGGATTCTTCTCAACCTTGACGAGGGGTTGAGCGAGCCGCGCAAGACGCACGCGCCCTCGGTCGGCGAGCGGTCGTTCGCGTTCCGGGAGCGGCCATTGCACGAGCGTCTGACGGTCGAAGGGAATGAGCGGGATGTCCTTGTCGAGTTTCAGCGTGTGGTCGTCGACGTGAAAATCGAGGACCGCGTCAGCAAGATCGCCAATATTGTTCTCGAGCTCCTTGTAGTTGACCGTGCCCTCTTCGATGATGATTCGCACGGGGTGCTTCGCGCGCCACGCCGGAAGAATCGGCAGGTCGATCTCGGTGATGATGTCGACGTTGAAGGTGCCGCTGAGTAGATCGAGCAACGCGAGGAGTTCCGGGCTCGGGGCACTTCGCGGCAGAGCCTTGTCTGCGGGCTTCTTCGAAGCGAGAAGCGCTCGAAGGTCCTTCGAGCGAGCGTGGGCGCTCGCAACGGTGATGGACTCCACACGAAACGTCGGGCTATCGCCGGCGGAAAGAACCGAGAGCGCGGACACACGAATGTCTTCGAGTGAACCCTCTACACCGGCGAGGTTGTAGGCCACACGGCCCGCCCGCAGGCTGCCGATTCTAGCTTCCCACGAGCCCCGCGGGTTGAACGTGAACGTTAGATCCTCACACAGCACTCGCTCAAAACGAACGGAGCCAGCCGGGATAATGATGGGCAGCAGCGCAAACCCGATCGAAGCGATGCGGACCTGAAGTTGGCCAGCATCCGCTTGGAGGTCGAAGCGTTTGAGACGCAGATCGCTCGCGGCGAACTCATCGAGCGCCGGCAGGCTAACGCGAAGAACGTCCGCGCTGGCGCTGTCGAATGACGTGTGTCCGTTGGCCGTCGCGCCGTGCATCGTCAAGTCGACATCCACGGCTTGGAATTGAAGGTCCGAGAGGACTTGTCCTTGAGAACTTCCCATGGGCCACGCCATCCGGTCGATCTGCAAAGGGCCGTCGGTCTTCAGCGTAAACTGCGTCTGCCCGTCCGTCACATCGATGTGACCAGTCACCCCTCTGCTGGGGCCGAAGTAGAGCTCCGCTTTTCGCGGAGCCTCCGCGTGGCGGACCTCCGACAGGTTATGTTCGATACCGAAGGCAGAAGCGGCGAGCGCGTCGAGTACAAACTTCATTCTTCGATCCAGGTTAGGGGCAATGTTCCGCGGTGGCCATTGCGGAACGGGGGCGTC
>JBLHKB010000058.1:0-19416 GCA_047619315.1 Polyangiales bacterium | reverse complement strand
TACGAAGGGGCGGATCTACTCCGTGCCCATGGCGGATGGAAAAGCGCTCTGGCGTTTGAAGCGTGCTGCGCCAGAAGCGTTCTACACCGTGCTCGAGAAGAGCACGGCGTGGATGCAGAAGCGTCGCTAGTACAGACAATCATCCTCGAAGCCAATGTCATCGATCACGCATTGGCCAGTGCCGGTGACGGTGATCGTGGTGGCACCGCTGCCTGAGAAGACCCAGTCGAAGGAATCGCTTGGCACCGTCGTCGTCTCGCCGTTGAGCACAAGTGACGCGCCGGCGTCGCATCGCGCCAAGACCCCAGGTCGGCGGGAGCCGAAGTCTTCGAGCGACGAGAGTGTGGTGCCAGCGGGGACGGCGACGCCGAAAACATTGTCGTGGTACGTGGGGACCTGAGTCACGGGTCCAGTCGCGGTCCAGCCGCAGGGCACGCCGTCGTCACAGAAGTTTTCAAACTCTTCCGTGATAATGAACTCCTCGCAGAAGCAGCCGGTGAGCGTTGCGCTGATGGGTAAGACGATTGCGAATAAGAGTGCACCAAGGCGAATCATGAGCTGGCTCCAAACATGAAAGCGACGTTGAAGAAGACAGAAGAGTGGTCAAAGACGAGGTCGATGGGGCCCGTCGGGAGAGTGCGCCTGAGCTGATAGCCGAAGCGAACGTTGAGCCCTTTTGAACTTCGGCGAGAGAGCGGAATGAAGATGTCGAACGCGGCGCTGGCTCGGTAGACTCCACCGCCTGAGGCTCGCGAGTTATGGACCCAACGTGAGAAGCCAAAGCCGCCGGCGAAGCGAAGTCCCAGCTGCAAACGGCCTGCTCGGATGTAGGGCGTGAGAGTGAGGTCGAGGATCCCCATGTGGAAACGAGTCGAGCGCGCCTCCATCTCCCCTCGTATGATCATCTCTGTGGTGTCTCCTGCGAACTCGTAGGAGAGCTCTCCACCGATGCGAAGCCAGTCCGTGGCGACGAACTGAGCCCCGGCGTTGAGATGCCACGAGGTGTCGGGCGCGTTGTAACGGGCGCTCTCAAGCTGCTGATACCCGGATGACGAGGTCTCTCGGGTGAGGAATCCGCCGCCGCCGCCTACATGGAAAAGAGCGCGTGCCGAAGCCGGCTCTTCTTCCAGAGGTGTAAGCTGCGGCAGGACTCTCGTGGCAGGCGCAGGTGGGAGGGCCTGACCGTGGACGGTGGTGGTGATCATGAGCGTCACCAGGCAGAGGAAGATAGTACGCATATGTAGGTCGTAGCTGCACACCCTGCGCCAGTGCCTTTTTGTGCCACACCGTGTCAATTCTGGGTGTTCGAGAGACGAAACCAGACCTTTTCAAGGTGCGTAGACCCCAACCGGTGCACTGGCAGTCACGGCGAGTTCGGCAATCTGTGCCGTGATAAAACACGATACAAACAGATAAAGTTCGTGGGCATCATAGGCAGAAAACGCTTGTTTTTCGTCTGGCACGTCTCCTGCTCTAGTGAGTCCTGTGTTCACAAACCGAAAGCAGCGTTCCAGGCCCCCGTGATTGGGTAGGTGACTGGGTTCGAAACGTTGTGGCACAGCATGGCCTGAAACCATGCCTGCTCTTTGGTCGAACATTACCTGACGGTAGCGGGTTCGATTCCCGTCCGGCCTTCGGGTCGGTAACTCATTGGTAGAGTATTAGGCTTCATTTCACGACGGTCTGGCCCTCCGCATCGGGGCCATCCAGAAACTCCGTTCCTTCGTGGTGTCGCACTTTGGCGGCTCCAGCGATGGCAGCAAGCGCGGCTGCATTCATTCTCGCATCTCCTTGGCCAAGGTAGTCCAGCTTCTTCGGAGGGATGGGCCCTCGCCTCGGCGACCCGACGATGAACCCAGCGCTCTTCCTCGTTCGTTGTGCATCTGCGCTCGGCGCAAGTGCGGGCGAGGGGCGGAGTTTCAGCATCTTTGCGTCTCGCCACTGGTGAGGCCGCCTGGCGCGACTGCGCCGTAGGAAAGAGAGAAGACAATGTTCAGCACGCACGAAATCCGATTCCACGAACGAGGCATTCTTTTGCGCAACGGCGTCGCCACGGCCGCGTTGATGCCCGGGCGTCATCACTACTTCGGCAAGACCGAGGTGGTGCGTTTGGATCTCAACGAGCTTGTGATGAACGTGCCGGCGGAGCTGCGCGCGGTGATCCCAAGCGACTGGTACGAGGAGTTCGAGGTCGCTGAGGATGAGCGCGCAGTGCTCTTCGTCGACGGTGTGCCGCGGCGCTACCTACGTCCCGGTGTTCACCGCCGATGGAACCTCGAAGCCGAGATGAAGCTCGTGCGCTACGACGCGGGAAAGGCCCTCGCGAAGCCTACGAAGGAGCTCATGCAGCTCATTCCGGCGAGCGAGGTGTCGTTTCAAGTCATCGCGGAATACGAACGCGGCGTGCTCTTCGTGGCAGGCCGCGTGGACCGCGAGCTTGCGCCAGGCATGCATGTGTTCTGGACGCAGGCCCACGCGCCGGTAGCCGTCACCAAGGTCGACCTGCGAACGCAGCTCGTCAACGTGATGGGCCAGGACTTGATGACGCGGGACAAGGTCACGCTTCGTTTGACGCTCACGGCGGAGTACGAAGTGCAGGACGTGCTGCGCAGCGTGCTCTTGCGGGAGTCCGTGCGCGACGCGATCTACTTGCGACTGCAGCTTGCCGCGCGTGAGTACGTGGCGGGCGTGAAGCTCGACGAGCTCCTCGATGGTCGGAGCGACTTCGCTTCGCATTTGCACGAGGCGCTGACGAGCGACGCAGAGGCCATGGGCCTCAAGCTGATTCGACTTGGCGTGAAGGACATCGTTCTTCCCGGTGACATGAAGGTGCTCCTCAACCGCGTCATCGAGGCGGAGAAGGAAGCGGCGGCGAAGGTGATTCTGCGACGCGAAGACGTGGCGGCGATGCGTTCGCTGGCGCAGAGCGCGAAGGTGCTCGAAGAGTCCCCAGGTGCGATGCGTCTCAAGGAGATGGAAGCGCTCAAGGACATCCTCTCGGGTGTTGGCGACCTCCACGTTGTGGTTGGTGACGGTCCCGGAAGTCTGGCCGGTCTTCGCTTGCCGAAGGGTTGAGGCGACACTGAGCAGGGCGGCGTCTTCGGGCGCCGCCCTGTTTCTATTTGTAAGGCTGGCGTGACGATCCGTTCGCTGTGGAAAACGACTAGAGTGGCGCTCTCCGCGCATCGCTCAGAAAGCGCCCCCACTCCGCATCGTAGGGATGCACCTGGGTCGCTCTTCCGTCGTCGTCGCACAAGACTCGGTCTTCGTTGGCCCACTGGAAGATGCCGCCGATGAGGTTCTTCACGGATCGAGCGCCGGCGGCTCGAACGGCGGGCATGAGCGCTGCGCTCCGGTAGCCCACGGAGCAATAGACGACGACGTCGCGTCCGTTCAGCTGGAGCTGACTCAAGTCAGTGGTGCCCGGCTCGACGCGAATGGCGCCATGGAGGTGGCTTTGGGCGAACTCGGCGGGTGCACGTACGTCGAGGAGAATCGGGTGTTCCGCCTGTGTGAGGCGCGCCGCGAGGTCCGCGGTGCTGATCCACTCTGTGCCGTGGTGCTCGCGATCGATGGCGCCTCGCAGCGAAACCGCGGATGTTTGAGCCAGGGCACTCGCGGCGAAAAAGAATGCGAGGCAAGCGCCTGCGGCACTACGATAGCGAAGGTGGCTCATGCACTGATGTTTCTGGAGCGACACGAGCGATAACGCAATGGGCCTCCTCGATCCCAAACCGACGCCCTACGACGGCGTTGAGTGGTGCAAGCTGCCTTTCGCCCAGCGCGGCGCGATGGTCTGCGATGCGTGGGCGATGGACGGCTACGGCACGCCAGTCGCTGCATATGCCTTCTACGCTCTGAAAATGGCCCTCTACGTGGCGGGCTGGGCTGGGTTCTGCTCGCTTTCGCCCTCCCTTGGCAGCATTGGTGAGATCGGCTCCTGGTGGCTTGAGCCCTTGGCGTTCCAGAAGGCTGTCCTCTGGAGCTTGGTGTTTGAAGGCACCGGTTTTGGCTGCGGGAGTGGGCCGCTCACGGGTCGCTATCTGCCGCCCATCGGCGGCGTCCTCTACTGGCTTCGTCCCGGCACCACCAAGCTCCCGCTCTTTGCGAAGGTGCCCGTCATCGGTGGCGCCCGCCGCTCCTGGCTTGATGTGGGCGTCTACGCTGCGCTCCACGGGACCGCGCTCTACGCGCTCTGGCTCCCGGGTCTCGACACGACGCTCGCCGCGCTCATCGTGGGTCTCGCCTGCGTGCTCGGCGTCCTCGACCGGACCGCGTTCCTCGCGCTCCGCCCAGAGCACTACGTCGTCATCCTCGCGTGCTTCGTCCTACCTGGAAACGCCTTCGCCGGGGCCCAGGTCGTGACGCTCGCGCTCTGGTTTTGGGCAGGTTTCTCCAAGCTCAACTCGCACTTCCCTTATGTGGCGTGCGTGATGACGAGCAACAGCCCCATCACGCGTTTTGCGTGGATGCGACGACTCGTCTACCGCGACTATCCCCGCGACCTCCGACCTTCACCTTTGGCTCGGCTGATGGCGCACGCCGGTACCGCGATGGAACTTGGTGTCCCTACGCTCTTCGTTCTCAGTTCGGTGCAGCATGGCGAAGCTGCCCACACCACGCTCATCGTCGCCATGGTCGCGATGCTCGTCCTTCACGGCTATATTCTGAGCAATGTCCCGATGGGTGTCCCCCTCGAATGGAACGCGATGGTCGTCTATTCGGCCTTCGCGCTTTTCTGGGCGCGACCTGGCCTCGCGCCCATCGAGGCGTTCTCGTCCACCACCGCCGGCGCGCTCTTGTTCGCCGCAAGCATCGCGCTGCCCTTGGCTGGCAACATCTGGCCTTCACGGATCTCCTTCCTCTTGGCCATGCGCTACTACGCGGGGAACTGGCCCTACAGCGTTTGGCTCTTTCGCGGCGAGAGCCATCGCAAGCTCGAGCGGCTCACGACCACAGCGCCTTGGGTCTACGACCAGCTTGGGTATTTCTACGACGAGCAGACATCTCGCGCTCTCGTCGGCAAGGTCCTCGGCTTTCGCCTCATGCACTTGCACGGCCGCATCCTCCGCCATTTGATACCGCGCGCCGTCGATTGCTTCGAAGACTACGAGTACCTCGACGGCGAGATCATCGGTGGGCTGGTCCTCGGGTGGAACTTTGGGGATGGCCACCTCCACCGTGAAGCGCTCCTCGAGAAAGTGCAGGCTCAGTGCGAGTTTGAAGAAGGCGAACTACGTTGCATCTTCGTAGGCGCACAAGGACTTGGATCCAAAACGCTCCCGTTTCGCATCGTCGACGCGAAGAGCGGGGAGCTCGAGCGAGGCGAGGTCGCTGTCGCCGAGCTCCATGAGCGACAAGCTTGGGAGGCGTGCGACGCGGACTAGAAGCGCGGCGCTAGCCGTTCGTGCGCCTAGCGCGTTTCCGCCACAGAACGTGAGGGCTCTATCGCGCAGCCTTCCAGGGTGATCCGATGCATGAGGCGGCGATGGCCGGCATAGTCGTTCTTTGCGAAGTGCCAAGTCGCGCGGTTGTCCCAGAAGGCGACGGAACCTGGTTCCCACTTGAACTTCGCGACGCGATGAGACCGCGTCGCGTGCCAGTAGAGGTACGCCAAGAGTGGTAGCGACCTCAGAAGACTCCGGTCCTCGAAGCGAATGGTGAACCCTGGGTTGACGTACAAGGCCTCACGTCCCGAGAGGGGATGTTTGATCACGACGGGATGAACGACGTCGTCCATCTCGTCTGCCAGCTCCGGGTTGTAGACCGTCTCATCGCTTCGAATGATCCGTCGAAGGAGCGCACCTTTGCCGCCGAAGACGTGCTTGGACGAGTGCACGGCGTTCATCCCGCGGAGCTTGCTCTTCATTCCCTCGGGCAACCCTTCGAAGGCGTCATACATGCTGACGAACCAGGTGTCGCCGCCGGAGGGGGGAAGCTCACGAGCGACGAGGATCGAACCGAGCGCTGGGTCTACGTCGTAAGAGTGATCCGTGTGCCAGACCCCTCCGGTGTTCGACCGCTGACCAGGCTCCTTCGCGACGAGCGCGATCTCTGGCCGAGTTTGGTTCTTTGGGAAGAACCGGTTCACATTGATCGTGCCGAAGCGCGTCGCGAGGGCGATGTGGTCGTCCTCGCTCAGCTCTTGTCCGCGAAAGAAGACCAGCCCGTGCTCGATGAAGAGCGCACGGATCGTCGCAAAGGTGTCGTCATCCACGGTTCGTAGGTCCACGTCTGAGATCTCGATCCCGACTCCTCGATGAGGCCGGCTCAGCATGGGGCGCTCGGTGGCTTCGTGGTCACAGCTCTTTCCTTCTCACAGCGACTCGTTTTGTCCCGTGGTCCCACGCTACTCCTCTTCCCCGGAATCTACCTCGGGGATCTGAAGCGAGACTGTGAACGTGGCGCCCTGGCCCGGGGCGCTCTTGACGCCGACGCTGGCGCCCATTTGCGTGCAAAGGTGTTTGACGATGGCGAGGCCAAGGCCTGTGCCGCCGACGTCCCGAGACCGACCTTCGTCGACTCGATAGAAACGTTCAAAGAGGCGCCCATGGTGCACGGCGGCGATGCCTGGGCCTGGGTTGTGGACACTCACCTTGACGTTCTCATCCATGACGACGGTGACATTCACGGCGGACTCTTCCGGCGCGTACTTGATCGCGTTGTCGACGAGGTTCACGAGCACCTGATCGAGTCCGCGATGGCTCGCCCACGCGCACACGGGCTGTCCGCTGGGGATGTACAGGAGTTGAATCTTTCGCTCTTCGGCCTTGGATGTGAGCCCGCGCATGACCTCGGACACGGCCTTCTCGACGTCGACGCGCTCCATGGCGAGATTATGTTCCGGCGACTCCGCTTTGGAGAGCGCGGAGAGATCGCCAACGAGGGCGTCCAAGCGGCGGGTGTGTCGTAGAATTACGTCGAGGAAGCGCGTCGCGGCTGCCGGGTCGTCGATGGCGCCGTCACGAAGCGTTTCGGCGAAGCCGCGGATCGCCGTGAGCGGGGTGCGGAGCTCATGGCTGGCGTTGGCGACGAAGTCTCGGCGGACGCGGTCCGCGTGGCGGAGGCCTGAGACGTCATGAAGCACGACGACAACACCGGCTTCGTCGGGGAGTCGCGCGACCTCTGCGGTGAGGTAGTAGCGGTTGCCGCGGTCTTCGAACTCGAACTCGACCTGGCTCGAGTCTTGGTGGCGTGCTGCCCGCACGGCTTCGTGTAGATGGGTGTGGCCGAAGACCTCGCTGGATGTCTTGCCGACGGCTTCGCTGCCCGCGAGGGTCTCAAACGCGGCGTTCGTCTCGGTGATTCGTCCTAGAGGATCTGTGACAAAGACCGCTTCGACCATCGCGTCGAGGACCGTTCGAAGGCGGTCTTGCTCACCGCGTAGGTTGTTGATGCGGTCATCGAGGATGTCCGCCATTCGGCCGAGAGCGTGTCCAATTTGGCCGAGTTCGTCGTCACGGTTGCTCTCCATACGTGCGCTGAGGTCGCCGGAGGCGAGGGCGTCAGCGACGCGTTTGAGTTCCCGAGCGGGTTCGACGAGGGTCCGGCCCAAAACGTAGGTGAGAAACACCGCGACGAGGGCGGCCATGATGCCGCCGATGATCACGAGCTCACGGACCGAGGCGCGAACGCTGCTGCTAAAAGTCGTCGGCAAGGACGCCTGAACGATGACGTCTCCATCGCGCGCAAAGTAGACGTGTTGGGCAAGGAGCTCGGCGTGGGCGGTGCCGCTGGCCTGGAAATCCGCGAGGGCTCCGTCAAAGATCGCGCCGTCGCTCACTGGAGAAGGGAACGCGCTATGGGCGATAACGCGCTCGTCTCGAATCACCGTCAGACTGCAGCCAACCTCGGAGCCGACGCGTGACGCGGCTTCCTGGTAGCTCCCCTCACCGCCTTCGGCCTCGAGGACCTGAGTCGCCGCGTCTGAAAGCAGCTCTTGGGAGAGCTGTCGAAGCCGATACTCGACGAGGGGATCTTCGAGGAGCAGCAACACGAGGACGAGGGCGCCGATCGCCGTGACGATGGCACTCACCAAGCTTCGCCGCAGGCCGCCCGCGTTCATGCTGGGTGTGTAGCACAGCAACGATCAGTGGGGCTTGATACTGGGAACGCGAAGTGACTTTACGAGGCCACATCTCGCTTGTTTTCCCTAGTCTGTTGCCCACCCGTGGTCGCGGGATGCTCCTAAGCGCTCATCATTCGGCGTGCCTCATCATGCTCATCAAGGGTCCGCCGAAGGGTGCCGAAGTCGCTCACAAGATCGCTCGCAGTGACTCTGGCTTCGAACCTGGCCATCCAAAGTGCTGCCTTGTCCACATGGTTGAACGTGCGGAGCGGAAAGGGCTGATTCGCCAACTGGTAGATCGTCGTTGTGACGGCACGAACCACCGCCGCCCGAAAGCCTTCTCCTCTAAAAACAAGCGCTGTGCACACCAGCGAGCCAGCCGCTCCTTTCAAGAGTTTCGCGATCTCCGCACGCACCGCCGTGGTGGGTACGCTCGCGCTTTCCTCCACGACGATCAGCATTCCGGCCTTGCCCTTGGCTCCAAGGATATGTGTGATCGGCAGGAGGTTGCTGATCGCGTCGCACGTCACGTCACGGCGCCACAGATTGATCAATACAGATTCCGTGTGCCCGACCGCGTGATCTCCGTCGATCTTGTCGATTGTCAGCACGTTCTCACACGTCGACCCGTCTCTCGTCGGGTTTTTGGGATGATGCTCTTCCCGCTTAGTCCTAACGGGGTTTCGATGGAAAGCTGAATGGGCGCGTCGCGAAGCGGCGATGTGGTTTCGGGCGGATTCTGAAGTCAGGTTCGGTCCTTGCCCCGGTCTTCCCACCTAAGGGAGATCGGATGCGTCGCTTCGAGTGAGTGGATGGCCCGTCGTAGCCGAGACGAAAAAGCTAAGAAGACACCTCAGCGCCGACGCCAGCGAGCTGATCTACGACATGCGAATCTGCGCCGAATAGTACGGTTCTAAAAGTGAATCACGTTCACTTTGTTCGGGCGCAGCTCATTATTCGATGCCAGAGTCGGTCATGAGCCGACTGCATACACTTCTTATCTTCGCTTTGATCCTCACCGCGTGTGGGGATGATGACGCAGCCTGCGTCCCCGGGTTGAGCGTCGTTTGTGAGTGTCCAGGTGGAGAAGGAGCGCAGCTCTGTGATTCGGAGGGTTCGTTTGAAGGATGCGTCTGTATGGACAGCGACGCCGGCATGGAGCTCGACGCGGAGATGGCGGACGCTGGTGAATCGCTGCCCGATGGAGCGGCCGCGGACGGGGGTGCCGCGGACTCAGGCGGGCCCGACATACCCGTCATCATGGATGACAACTGCGATGACGGAACCTGCGTGTTCGTTTCGCGCATGTTCGACATTCCAACGCGAGACTCCGAAAGCCGAGTCTACGGCGAGAACCTGGACGGTGAACAGACCCGCTTCGGTGACCCCACGGGCTGTGGAACGCCCGACCAAACGAGCGCCCTCGACGGGACACGAGGCGTCGACAACGCCGTCTCCACTTTCCTCCCGGTCATTGACGGGATGACCACCATGAGCCTCTCCCAGCTCTATGCGAACGCCCTCGTCGAGGGCGAGTTGCTTATGGTGATCAAGCTCGAGGGTGTGGACGGTGCCGACGACGAGAGCGTGGATGTGAGCCTTTGGTACGGAATGATCGTGGGGACACCAACCTTTGATGACGACGGACTTGTCGACGGTGGTCAAACCATGACTGCGATCTCTCCTGTTTCCGTCGCGACGGGTGCCATCGTTGAGGGGCGCTTCCGTGCTGTCTTCTCGGAGATACCATTCAGCATCGGGCTGCTATCCGACCTCTCGTTTCTACCGCTCTCCGATGCGCGCGTGAGCGCGAATATCGAAGACTCCACGCTTCTTAGAGGGATGATCGCTGGCTCTTTGGACCTTGGAGAGCTTGCAGTAGCAATGGCGATGAACCCTGGAATCAGCGTTGAGCAGGCGCGGAACCTTCTGGAGGGCTTTGCGGAGACTGAGCCCGTCGAGGGCATGTGCCAGGCGCTGTCCTTGGGCGCTTCTTTCGAGAGCGTCCACGCCCGTGAAGACTAGTCTTTGATCATGCGATAGCCGACGCCTCGAACCGTCTCGATGTAGGCGGCGGCTTCGCCGAGCTTTTCGCGGAGACGCTTCACGTGCGTGTCGACGGTTCGTGTCTCGATGCCAGGGGCGTAACCCCAGACACGCTCGAGAAGTGAGTCGCGTGACTGCACGCGGCCGCGTCGTTTCGCCAAGTCGAGGAGGAGACGAAACTCCAGCGCCGTGAGCGGGACCTCTTCGTTGGCCACGTCGACGGTGTGAGCGCCGACGTCGATGAAGAGGGAGCCGACCTCGATGGTGGCGGAGGAGGCGCTCTCGGAACCGCCGAGGCGGCGAAGGATCGCCTCGATGCGAAGGACCAGCTCCCGCGGACTAAAAGGTTTGACGACGTAGTCATCGGCGCCGACCTCGAAGCCCACAACACGATCGACCTCTTCGCCTTTGGCGGTGAGCATGACGACGGGAATCGAGGCCGTGGCTTCGGATCGGCGAAGCTGCCGGCAGACCTCGATGCCCGTGATGTCCGGGAGCATCACATCGAGGACGACCAAGTCAGGCGCCGATCGCCTGATCTCAGCGAGGGCCGTGGCGCCGTCACCAGCGGTGGTCACGCGATGGCCTGCCTGCTGGAGATTGAAGGCAACGAGCTCAGCAAGGTCTGCTTCGTCTTCGACTACGAGGATACGTTTGCCCATAAATGCGACTTGTTCAGCGAAAGGCGGTTTCTGGCGAGTGGCGGAGCGGGATGCCGAGGAGAGCATAGTGTGGACCGTGGAGCCCTAGTTTGTCACTCCGGTGACGCCCAAGTGACGTGCGTGCAAGTGATGGCGGCGCTTGCGCGGTGCCGACTGAGGAGCTAACGCGCGACGCAAATGGGTCTATCAGTCGGCATTGTCGGGCTTCCAAACGTCGGAAAGTCCACGCTCTTCAACTCGCTCTCGTCCAAACAGGCGGAAGCGGCAAACTACGCGTTTTGCACCATCGACCCGAATGTCGGTGTCGTTCAGGTGCCAGACCCGCGCTTCGACGCGCTGTCGAAGCTGTTCAAGCCCGGCAAAGAGATCGGCGCCAGCGTCGACTTCGTCGATATTGCAGGTCTCGTCCGCGGCGCGTCTAAAGGCGAAGGACGCGGCAACGCCTTCTTGTCGACGATTCGAGATGCCGATGCCATCGCGCACGTCGTTCGCTGCTTCGTGGATGACAACATCATCCATGTCGACAACCGCGTCGATCCACTCTCGGATATCGAGACCATCGAAACGGAGCTGATTCTCAAGGACCTTGAGAGCGTTCAAAAGCGCCTTGATCGTGCGCGTCGAGCCTCCAAGGGAACGAACGCCATCGAGAAGAAGGCCGTCGTCATCTGCGAAGCCATCGAGAAGATTCTCGATTCGGGTCAGCCAGCGAGCGTCTACGACAAGAGCGACCTCGTCGAAGACGAGCTCGAAATCGTTCACGAACTCTTTCTCATCACCGAGAAGCCGATGTTCTTTGTCGCGAACGTCAAAGAAGACCAGCTGGACGACATCGACAACGACGAACTCGTCGCCAAGGTTAGAGCACTGGGTGAAGAGCGCGGCGTTCCCGTCGTTGTCATCAGCGCCGCCATCGAAGCGGAGATCATGCAGCTCCCTGAAGAAGAGCGCGGAGAGTTCTTGGAGTCCCTCGGACTTGAAGAGCCTGGGCTGAACCACGTGATTCGCACGGGCTACGCGATTCTAGACCTGATCACGTTTTTCACCGTCGGGCCGACGGAAGTGCACGCTTGGACCATCGAGCGCGGCACGAAGGCGCCTGGGGCGGCCGGCAAGATTCATACGGACTTCGAACGCGGGTTCATCCGAGCGGAAGTGATCGCTTGGCAGGACATGCTCGAGCTCCAAAGCGAGCAAGCGGTCAAAGCCGCCGGTAAGATGGGCGT
This sequence comes from Polyangiales bacterium, assembly GCA_047619315.1. Lineage (GTDB taxonomy): Bacteria > Myxococcota_A > Polyangia > Polyangiales > Houyiibacteriaceae > JBCCRV01. The sequence goes on along the minus strand of JBLHKB010000058.1, from coordinate 7,414 downwards.
TGAAGGCAAAGAGTACGTCGTCCGTGATGGGGACATCATGCACTTCCGGTTCAACGTCTAAGATGGACGCACTCGACACAGCGTGGGAAGGCTTCGTCGCGAAGGCGGGCTCAGAAGATGCTGTGGGCGGTGAGGCTGGAGCGGAGTTCGAGGGGCTCGGTCCGCTTCAGGTCGGAGCAGCAGGGCCACGGGACGTCCGCGTCGGTAGTTTTACGTTCTTTCCCGCGACGGCTCGGGACGATATTGAGTTCGACGCGGACGCGTACTTGCTCGCTCAAAGTGAGACCCGCGCGTTGGTCGTGGGCGGTGACGCGAAGCTCAAAGAGATCCACTTTGGCGGAAGCCACGCGGTGCCGTTCTCTCTCGCCGAGCTTCTTGAGCTTGCGACGCCCTTCGCCGGACTTGACCTTGAAAAGGTGGGCGAGACTCAGTTTCTTTCACCGAGCGCGGAGGCTTCGATGCGAGGGAGCCTCGCTGGAAAGTTCGATACCGCCGCCGACCTCTTTGGGGTGCCGCTTCTTGAAGGAGCGCGTGCTGAGCTGGCCTCTCGAATGCGAGGCACTCACGTCCTCTTCGGCGTCTCTGTTTTTCTCCTGCTCGGGATCGCGCTCATCGTCACCGCCGTCAGCAGCCTCGTGGTGAAACTGGCGGTGGCTCTGATGCTCGGCTGCGTTCCTGTGACACTCATTGTGTATGGCTCCCGCAGCCGGACGAAAGCGCAAGAAGAGCTGCAGCGCTTACCTAGCGCCAACTAGCGTCGCGCTAGAGCATGGCTTTGAGCTGCTTCGCGGCGAGCGCATAGCCGCCGTTCGCACCGTCCACGAAATGCACGTGGTTGCCTTTGCGTTCGCGAATGACGCAGGTCATGAGCGCCGACTTTGCGGAATGAACGCCATAGATCAATCGCCCCAACTCGCGCTCTGCTTGTAGGAAAACCAGGAGCGCATCTTTCTGCGGCGTACTGACGTCGATGACCATGCGAAGGGTCTCGTCGAACTTTCGAAAGTCGGTGTTCGCCGCGACCTCTCGGCGGTACTCACGACCGTCGAAGCCGAGCCGCGTCTTCCCTGTGTCCATCGAGTTCTGGGCGACGCGGTTCTTTGCCAGCATCGCGGCGCCCGCTAGCACGCTGCTTTTGCCTCGGATATTCAGTTCCGAGTCGAAATCGTCCAGGGAATCGCCCAGGCGAAGATTGGACGTCGTGACGGGTCGCCCATCACCCTCCAGGATTCGTTCGAAGTTGATGATGACGTGTTGGTAGACCTGCGTGAGGCCTTCGCGATCATCGCCAAGAGCCTGCACCAGCACGCTGAGCATCTCACCGTTTCGAGACGGGATGGGTTTCCAGCGGCATTCAAACCCTTCGAAGTTGGCGTCGACAGGGCCTTCTTCGACGGCAAACTCCTTGCCGCGAACCTTATCTTTGACCCACTCCTCACCCTTCGAGATTCCAGAGCCTGCGAGCATCGCGAAGCTCGCGCTTTTACTCGCCGCAAACCGCGCGACGAGGACGTCGTGTCCTGCTTCACGAAGGGTGCTGACGGGGACGATGCCGCCGCGCATGCCAAGTTTGAAGCCGTCTTTCGCTCGCTGCTGTAGACCGCGAATCGCGGATTCAAGGGCTGGTCGTTTCGAGCCTGGGCAAAGCAACGTCGCGCCATCCCCTCCAAAGACAAAAGGAAGTTCGATGCCAGAGCACGCGTTCTGAATCGCGACAATTGACGCGACGCCAAGGGCGTTGACGTCTTTGTAGCGGCCTTCTTCGATAGCCTTTGTGGATCCTTCGACATCGGTGATGACGAGGAGCCATGTCGCTGGAGCCGCGGCGTAGTAGGACGGATCGGGAACGTCCCCAAAGTCTGCCAGAGGAGGCAGGTTCTCGTAGAAGAGCTCGTCGCTGCTCACGCAGTCACCGCAGCGGAGAAGGTGACGCGCACGTCGGGTTTGACCTTGAGCGCTCCAAACATCGCCGTGTATGGTTTGATTCCAAAGTCCGGCTGATGAATTAGGACTTCACCACACCACCGCTCGTCCTTTCGAACGAGGGAAATCCGGAGGTCGCGCGTTGTGCCGTGCAACGTCAGCTTACCTTCGAGTTCGGCGCTCGTCTGATCCGGAAACCGAGCCTTCGCCTCGTAGATCGCTTCCGGGTGACGATCCGTGCGAAGTGCCTCTTTGTTGAGGCCCTTCAAGATCTTTTTCTTGTCTCCATCACTGAGTGAAGGATCGTCTCGTCCGTCTGTTTGAGCGGAGGCGACCTGAAGGTTTCGAAGGTCGATGCGGACCTTGATCGACTCCCCGTCAAATTGAACCCGAGGGTTCGGGACCACGATGCGCAGGTCGTGCGCGATTTTCGAGAGGAGCCCATCTTTGTACGTGAAGACCTCCATCGTCACGCCTGTTCCGTCCCACTTCATGGCTGGAGCATACAACACGCAGAGGGATGTGATGGCGCCCGCACATGAAGATCTCACTCTGGCACTCGTCTATCCCTTCGATGTGCTCTAAGGTCTCCGGACAAGGCTTAACCCATGATTTCTAAACGAATTCCAGTCATTGTCGCTCTGTCCTCGATGCTAGCGGCACTTGTAGTGGTCGCTACACCTGGGCGTTCCCAGCGGAGCGAAGACGAGCCCCTGCCGGAGCGCGGAGTCGTCGTGGAGATCGACTCGCCGGAGCGTGCCCTCTACAAAATCGCTATTCCTAACCTTCGCGGCGATGCCAACTTGGGTGGAAGCGGCGCCGAGATCGTTCGAAATGACTTGCGCTTGGTCAGCCTCTTCGAGGTGCTCGATTCACGCTCTTTCATCGCCAACCTCGACGAAGAGGGTCTCGACATGCGACCGCCAGCTTGGAGCGCGGTGGGTGCCCAAGGTGTTGTGAAGGGAAATGTCACCCGAAACGGCAACAGCATCGTGGTGGAGATGCGCCTCTACGAACTGAGCAGCGGTGCGGCGCCCACTCTGACGAAAACCTACCGTGGCGGGCCGGGTGAGATGCGCAGCTTCATGCATGACTTCGCCAACGAGATCTTGAGAACGATCACCGGCCAAGCGGGCGCTTTCAATTCAAGGATCGCCTTTGGACGGCGGCTCGGGCCCGGTCGCAAGGACGTCTTCGTCGCCTCGTGGGATGGCTCGACGGTAGGCCGCGTCTCGAGCGGTGATGGCGTCAACATGCTCCCGGCTTTTGGTCCCGGTGGCGTATGGTTCAGTCGCCTCACAGACCTCGGCATGTTCATCACGCACTCCAACGCGGGGGGGCGCCGCATCATCGATGGTGACGGTCTCAACATGGGCCCGAGTATTTGCGGAGGCCGCGTCTACTTCACCTCGACAAGAGACGGCAACAGCGAGATCTACAGCGCTAATTTGAACGGTGGTGATGTCCGGCGGATCACACGTCACCCAGCCATCGATGTCAGCCCTCGCTGCGGGCCTGGCGGGCGCTTGGCGTTCGTTTCCACCCGCCACGGCAGTCCCCAGGTATTCGTTATGAACGGCAACGGGTCCGGCGCTCGTCGCGTGACCTTCCGTGGCTCTCACAATCAAACCCCGGCCTGGTGCATGAACGGCCAAGATCCGTTGATCGCCTTCACGGGTCGAAGCGGCGGCATGGACATCTTCACCGTCAACATCAGCACCCAGCAGTACTCGCGCCTGACGCAGGGGCAGGGCAGCAATAAGGACCCTGCGTTCTCACCAGACTGCCGGATGGTCGCATTCTACTCTTCACGCGGTGGTATCTTCGTATCGAACCCTGAGGGCTTGAACCAGAATCGGGTCATTGCCGGTAACGCCGAAACCCTTCGTTGGCGGTGAACCGGGAGAGACCAGGGCTCGCAAGCAACGACAACCAGCCGAGGCTACGCGAGCCAAAACCACCCTTCGGTCTAGAGCGTAAGCGCTGGAACCGAATCCGTCTTCGGCTCTTCGCAGCGGCAGCCGTGTTTGCCTCAGCATTCGCGCTCTGGCTCATTACGCGCCGGGTTGAGCAAGTGGAGGAACACCGCATTCAAGGCGAGCGCTTGGCCTCCTACTACGCTGTCGCGAGCGAAGAGGTCGGTTGTGACACTTCCTCGTCCCGACCGACCGAGGGTATCTTCGTGGGGATTCACCAGGGCTTTCCCCTGGGACCCGTTCTGGTGGACTGCAGACTTCCGCAGCAGTGCCAAACGGTCAGTCAGCGCGATCCGGACCTGGGTCAGCCTGCGACCTTCAGGGGCTCTGTGGCTGATGTGAACTGGGCGGAATGGGCTTCACCCCCGGACATTTTGGTGGACTCCGAGGGTTCTTGGGTCGGGTCTCAGCGGCGCTCGTGGCGACAGGAAGGCGAATGTCACACCATCGAACGACACGAAGTGTTGGCGCTCGATAACGAGCGCTTGATCCAAAGCACCGAGATTCTCCATGGGTCTTGGGACTGTGCGGCGGAGGAAGAGCCCGCTCTCGGCTGTGTATTTAGGCGCGTGCGCGAACTTCGTGCGCCCCGGCGTTGAGAGGGTACACTTGTCCACGATGCGGATTCTGATCGATACGTCGCAGGCGCTTGCTGCTCGACTTCGAATCACCCTCCAGAAGCATGATCTGACGACGGAGCGCTCGCTTCAACATCTGGACGTCGCGTGCCTCGATGGTGACCCCAGCCGCGCGATCGAGTTCGCGCGCACGCGGCCGGACACCGCGGTTCTCTTCTTCGGCGAGTACTTCAACGTCACCGAGATGCTCGACGCGGGAGTGGTTGATGTCGTTCCAATCGACAAGCATCTTGAGACTCGCCTTCGCATCTTGCTGACTCGACTTGAGCGTGACTCCGCCGCGTTCGAGAAGCGGCTGATGGACCTCTTCATCGGCGCGCCCGACGGTGTCACCATCACCACCGATCACACCATCACTTATGCAAATCGCGCATTCGCCGAGATGCTTCTCGATGGTGGGCGAGACTTCGTCGGTCGTTCCTGTGGTTCCCTCGCTCATCCGGATGACACGGACCGAATTCACGAACAGAGCGATGAGTGTATTTGCGCCAGAGCTCCCTCTGACGTTGTGGAGTTTCGCCTGCTGCGTTCGGATGGCTCGGCGCTCTCGGTCAAGAGTTGGGCCCTGCCCCTGACCTTCTTCGGGCGGGCGGCCGTTCTGCGTTTTGTTCGACCTCAACCACTCGAGCGAGAATTCGACGATCAGATGGTGCTGGCCGACCGAATGGCGTCGGTGGGTACGTTGGCAGCGGGTGTGGCGCATGAGCTCAACAACCCCTTGGCGTACGTCCTCGCGAACTTGCAGATGATGCGTGAGAGCCTTGGCCGTCACAACGCCCCAGAGTTTCTCGAGGAGGTCGATACGGCGATTGAAGGGGCTCACCGCATGGCGGACATCGTCCGTGACCTAAAGACGTTCGCGCGCGAGCCCACGACAGCCACGGACGTTGTGGATGTGGTCTCCTCTCTGCGATCCGCCCTGCAGATGTGCGAGAACGAGGTTCGGCACCGAGGAACCCTCGAGCTCACGGTCGACACGAGCCCCAGCGTTGAGATCAACGCGTCACGCCTTGTCCAGGTCTTCGTGAACCTTCTGATCAACGCAGCCCAAGCCATCGAAGGCATGGATGGGGGTGTTGTCCGAGTATCCGTAGGCACGGATTCGCGTGGCTGGGCCTGCGTCACCATCGAGGACAACGGCCCTGGTATCGCGCCGGCAGACATGCGTCGTATCTTCGAGCCATTCTTTACGACGAAGTCAGCCATCGAGGGCACCGGTCTTGGGCTGTCGATTTGCCGAAACCTCGTCACGCAGGCGCATGGCGAACTTCACGTCGAATCTGTCCCGGGGTCCGGTGCGAAATTCACGGTCTATCTTCCGCCGACTGCCTTGCAACGCCGGCCCAAGAAGCTCTCGTCGAGGCCGCCCGCAGGTTCCCACGCGGACATTCTAGTGATCGATGATGAGGGCCTCATCGGGCGCGCCCTGAAGCGGGCACTTTCGCAACACCAGGTGACGGTGATCACCGACGGCGTCGATGCTCTTCAATTGCTGGCCAGACAGAAGTTCGATCTGATCTTTTGCGACCTGATGATGCCTGGGCTCTCAGGAATGGACGTGTACCGGCAGGCGGTGGCCCAGGACGTGTCGCTCAAAAATCGCTTCGTGTTCATGACCGGCGGGGCCTTCACAGCGGGCGCTCAAGCGTTCATCACGGAAACTAGTTCGCGCGTGATGGAGAAGCCGTTCAACCTCAAGCAGGTGCGTACGATCGCTGCTGAGTTTGTGTCGTTGGGCTGACGAATACCGCAGTGTCCGCGAGCCGGTCGTGGACAGCACGGCGCTCGGGGCCCAGTGCCCAGAGATGGTCGAGGAAGAGCCAGAGCACACCCAAGTAGGGCAGTAACGCTAGGACGCTGGGAAAAAACGAGCGCATCAAGACGACTCGCCCAAACGAAGCGGGCGCTCCGTCTGGGCGAGCGATGTAGATGCCGACGATACGCTTGCCGATGGTCTGGCCGCGCCAAACCAGAAGGACAGCATCGATGAGCGCGAAGGCCGTGATGCTGATGTAGAGGGAGAGTGGCGCAAAGGTGACGAGCGGGACACTGCCGGCGCTGATGCCAATGCCTGCGAGGGCAAAGAACGAAAAGGCGCGCAAAGCGAGGTCGATGAAGAGCGCGGCGGCTCGTGCGTCACGCGTCGCTTCTTGTAGGTCCGTCTTTGACCCGTCGCTCAATAGGTCCATCCGACGCGGCCAAGGATGCGTGTTTGAGAGACGGAACCCATCAGAGGATTGCGGCTGTCGTTGCTTCGATCCCGCTGATCACCAAGAAGAAATACAGACCCGAGGGGAACTACAATAGGCCCGAAGTCTTGCAGCCGGTCCCACGCGACCCGGTGAGAAGCGCCTTGGACGAAGCGTTCGGTCCGTACACGACAACCGCTCGTGTGCTCATCAAAGCGGCAGGGCTCGTCTTGGCCCATGGAGACTACTTGTCCGTTGATGCGAAGCACACCACCTAGGCAATCGATGGTGTCGCCGCCGACGGCCACGACACGTTTCACAACGATGGACTCGTCGACTGGGCTTTGCGCAACCACCACATCCCCCGGAGTCGGCTCTGCCCACTGAATGGAATCGAGCCCGTACGCGCCGCGCTCCAGTAAGAAGCGGTCGCCAGGCGCAAGAGTCGGCTGCATCGACGGGCCTTCGACGACAAAGGGCTCGTACCCAATCTCTTCCCAGAGAAAGCCAACGCCACTGATGAGCAGCGCGATGAGAGCGCCCCACCCAGTGGATCGCAGTGACTCGCGACGTGTCATCCCTTGCACCTAAACATCACGGCCCCAGAACCCTATACGCTGCTTCCGTGGCCCAGGGGAATGTAGCGGCCCGTCAACGCATTCAACGGACTCATGCGACTCTTCATCTT
>JBLHKB010000057.1:0-19864 GCA_047619315.1 Polyangiales bacterium | reverse complement strand
CCGCGTGTTGCTGAGCTCTTCGAAGCACGTAAGCCAAAGGACCACGCGATTGTGTCGGAGATCGACGGCGTCGTGGAAGCTGGCAAGGACACCAAGGGCAAGCGTGAGATCATCATCACGCCGGACGTTGGCGAGCCGAAGAAGTACCTCATTCCAAAGGGCAAGCATCTCACCGTCAAGGAACGCGACCGCGTTCGTGCCGGCGAAGCCCTCATGGATGGTGCTCCAAACCCGCACGACATTCTCAAGGTCAAGGGCGAGAAGCAGCTCGCCTCATGGCTCGTGGATGAGATTCAGCAGGTCTACCGTCTTCAGGGCGTGACCATCAACGACAAGCACATCGAAGTGATTGTGCGTCAGATGCTGCAGCGAGTTCGCATCAAGGAGACCGGCGACACAACGTTCCTTCCGGAGCAGCTTGTGGAGAAGGCGAAGTTCGAGCGCGAGAACGAGCGCGTCATCGCGAAGGGCGGCCACCCGGCTGTCGCTGAGCCGTGGCTCCTCGGAATCACGAAGGCCTCGCTGTCGACGGACTCTTTCATCAGCGCCTCGTCTTTCCAGGAGACAACGAAGGTCCTCACCCAGGCTGCCATCAGCGGCAAGGTCGATTTCCTTCGCGGTCTCAAGGAGAACGTCATCATGGGTCGCTTGCTTCCCGCAGGTACCGGTCTTGGCGCTTACGAGAACCTCGACATGGTTGTCGACGACGCTGCACCGTACGCCGAGCCAGATGCGCTCAGCGCAGTGTCCGAGGACTAAAAGTCGGTCTCGGTCTTTTTGAAGACCAGACCATGAGAACGGCGGGCGTTGTCTTCGGACGGCGCCCGTTTTTCGTTCACCAGCGTCGGGGCAGAGTGTCGTGCGGTGGCTCGAAGGTCTTGTTGGCGACATGCGAAGATGACGCGCCGAGTAGCCGCCACCATCGACCACTCCAGCGCCATGGAGAGGCGTCTTGTAACCAAGGCGATGGCGGTACCTCCCCGGCTTCTGAAGTCCATCCTTAGGAAAGCTGGAGCGACGGGCTTTCAGCGGGAAGGGGTCGAAGGTGTGTTTGCCCTCGATGTTCGAGGGGACGGACTCGGGCCCGAAGCACACACCGTCGATGGGCCGGCCGGGGGGTGTGTGTCGCTGAGCCGGGCTTGCGGTGACGATAACGTCGAGTGAGCGAATGGCCCGTGGTAGGAACACACGATGAGCTTCACCATCGATACCGCGAACCCTTTCTTCGCGTTCCGTCGCAAGAACGAGCAGGGAGTGTGGCTCTGCACCGGCTCACTGCGTTCATTGGACGAGATCTCGGAGATCCCTCTCGACGCGCCGCTGCCGCAGGACTGCCCGTTTCATTCGGTGAGCTTGATTCCCTTTTCCCAGGCGCGTGAACGCGGGTTTGAGGTGCACGACAACGGCGAGACCATCGAATATCTGAAGATCGAAAAGGCGGAGTTTTTTCCCATCGAGGAGGTACTTGAGGGGCTGCCCTCCATGCCCATCGTAACGACGAACTTTGAGTTCGACTCGAGCGCAGAGGAGTACGAAGAGACGATTCGACGCGTCATTCGGGATGAGATCGGCTGTGGGGTCGGCGCAAACTTCGTCGTGGCCCGGCGTTGTGCGGCGAAGATCGAAGGGTTTACGCCGGAGAGCGCGCTCGCCATTTTTCGTTCGCTCTTGGTGAACGAGTACGGGACCTACTGGACGTTTATCTTCGGCGGTGGCGGTCGCATGGTGCTTGGGGCGACGCCAGAGCGACACCTGAGCGTGATCGGCGAGACGACGATGATGAACCCCATCAGCGGGACGTTTCGAAAGACGACGAGCGTCACGCCGTCGGAGCAGCAGCGCTTCTTGGACTTTCTCGAAGATGAGAAGGAGGTCTTTGAGCTCTTCATGGTGACGGACGAAGAGCTGAAGATCATGTGCGAGATCTGCGACCAGGGTGGCGCCATCGTTGGGCCTCTCCTGAAGGAGATGTCGAAGCTCATCCACACGGAGTACTTGTTGCTCGGGAAGACGCGACGCGGGCTCCACGATCTTTTGCGTGAGTCAATGTACGCGCCGACGGTGACGGGGAGTCCGGTGCAGAGCGCATTTCGGACCATCCGTCGTTACGAGAAGGAATCACGCTCTTACTATGGTGCGACGATTGCGCTTCTTGGCCGTGACGAGAGCGGCGCTCGCACATTGGATGCGCCGATAACGATTCGCACGATGGAGATCGACGAAGCCGGGCAGCTTGAGATTCGCGTGGGCGCGACGCTGGTTCGTAACTCGGATCCGAAGTCGGAGGTGGAGGAGACTGAAGCGAAGATCGCTGCGGTACTCGCCGCGCTGCAATCAACGGGTAAGCCGACGGCGAAGTATCCGAAGCTCCTCGACTACGTTGACCCCGAAGCGGTTCAGATCAGTCTTCAGCACCGGAATCTCTACCTCTCTCGCTTTTGGTTTGAGCCCCAGAGCGTGAGCTACAATGAAGTGCCGGAGCTTCGTGGAGTTCCCGTGACCATCGTCGATGCCGAGGATGGTTTCTCTCGGATGCTCGGACGCTTGGTACAGCAAATGGGCGCGAAGGTGTCGGTGGTGTCCTACAAGGACTTCGTCGATACGGACGACTTGGTGATCTTTGGCCCCGGGCCGGGCGATCCCAGTGATGCGGAATCGCCAAAGATCGCTGCTCTACGCGGAGCGATCGCCAGGCGCCTTGAGTCTGGGCGACCGTTCTTTGCCGAGTGCCTCTCGCATCAGATTCTCTCGCGTGAGCTGGGGCTCTCCGTGATCAACAAAGATGTGCCAGTGCAGGGGACCCAAGCGGTGATCGATCTGTTTGGGCGAAAAGAGCGTGTCGGATTTTACAACACGTTCTGCGCGATGCGGAGCGAGCTCGAGGGCGTCGAGTTTTCGGCGAATGAGGAAAGCGGGGAGGTTCACGCCTTACGCGGCCCTAGTTTCTACAGCGTGCAGTTTCATCCAGAGTCGATACTCTCGCCGCGAGGCTATGAGATCGTTCAGGACGCCCTCGTTTCGCTACTGAGCTAGTTCGTCTGTTCGACGGCGGCGATAGCCTCAAGGACAGCGCGAGCTTTGAGCTGGGTTTCCTCGAATTCTGCTTCGGGGTCGGAGAGCGCGACGATGGCGCCACCGGTTCCAATGCGAACATGGTTTTCGCGAACGAGAGCACAGCGGATCGCGATGCTGAGATCGACACTGCCGTTCACGCTGAGGTAGCCAATGGCGCCCGAGTAGACGCTGCGTGCTTCGACCTCGAGGCTGTCTAAGATGCTCATCGTGCGTCGCTTGGGGGCGCCGGTCATGGAGCCACCGGGAAATGCGCAGCGAATACAGTCGATGGCGTCGGCGTCGGGGCGGAGCTGCCCGACGACGGTGCTAACGAGCTGATGCACGGTCGCATAGGTTTCGACGGCCATGAGCGTTGGAACGTGAACGCTTCCGACTTCGCAAACTTGGCCGAGGTCGTTGCGCACAAGATCGACAATCATGAGGTTCTCGGCGCGTTCCTTTTCGCTCTGAGCGAGCTCGCGGGCGAGCGCGGCGTCCTCTTCGGGGCTTGCGCCCCGTGCTCGGGTGCCTTTGATGGGCTTGGATTCCACGTGGCCGTTAAACTCGATGCGCAGGAAACGCTCTGGAGAAGAAGAGACGACGTCGAGGCCATCAAAGCGTAGAAGAGCCGCGTAGGGTGCGGGGCTGCGGCGCCGAAGTTCGCGATGGAGCGCGAGGGCATCCACCTGCGCGTCGACGTGAAGCATGTTGGTGAGGCAGAGCTCGTAGCTCTCGCCCTGACGAATGGCGTCGAGGCAGGATTGAATGTCCTTTAGGTATTGAGACTTCGTCCGCGAAGGGGTCGCCGAAGCGGGTGACACCTCTCGAAGCGCAGGCTGAGGAAATTTCTCGAAAGCCGGCAGGCTTTCCTCGACGTGGGACATCCAGCTCACGGCGCTTTCATCGTTAACGCCCGTAAGCGCGACGAGATAGATTTCGCCTTGGTGATGGTCGAAGGCGATGAAGCGATCACAGAAGTGAAGCTGCGCGTCGGGTTCTTGTGCTGGGTGCTCGTCGTCGCCCCCGCACTCCGCTTTGAGTCCATAACCAAGGTAGCCGACGAAGCCACCTTGGAAGCCGAAGGGGAGGGTGGGCTCGTGTGCGGAACGTTCGCGAAGAACTTCCCGCATCACGTCAAAGACGCTTCCTCCCTGTTTTCTGTGTCCATCCTGGCTCTTGATCGTGCAGGTCTCTTCGCGATGTCCGTAGCCAAGAGTCAGCGCGAGAGGACCTGTGGCGTCGCCGATAAAGGAAAAGCGCGCCCGCTCGCTGACATTGCTGTCGAGCCAAAACGCGCTCGCGCTTTGTGCATAGAGCGCTTCAAAAACCTGCTCGGGGTCGTGCCAATCGAGCTTCTTGAAGTGAAGTGAGTAGTCGGAGTCGCTGGGGGCTTGATGGCCTCGTGGCAGAAGCGGCTCCATCTGGTTTATGCCGGAATCAGAGCGCGAACGTCGAGGCGTCAGGTCGCGAAAATTCGTCAGGAGGGTTTCACCGTACTCGGTGCAGATCGATTCTGGATGAAACTGCACGCCGAAGAGAGGACGCGTCTTGTGCGCCAGACCCATGATGAGGCCATCATTCGTCCAGGCGTTTGGCGTAAGTGCATCGGGCAGGCTGTCTGCGTCGACGACGAGAGAGTGGTAGCGCACCACTTCGAATTCCTCGGGGATGTTTGAGAAGAGCGTGCTCCCATCGTGGCGAATGCGGCTGAGCCGCCCGTGCATTTCTTCCGGAGCGTGGATCACTTGTCCGCCAAAGGCGTGCGCTAGGCCTTGGTGACCGAGGCACACCCCGAGGATAGGTACGTGGGAGTGCAGAATGACATCGGCGGATACGCCGAAATCTGCGGGCCGTTCAGGCCGACCTGGGCCGGGCGATATGACGATATTGTCGACGTCGAGGGCCTCGATCGCCCGCCATGTCACGCCGTCGTTTCGCACGACGATGGGCGGCGTTCCATTTACCTTCGCAATGAGCTGGTAGAGGTTGAACGTGAACGAATCGTAGTTGTCGATGAGGAGCGTTCGCACGGCAGCACTAAGATCTATAGCCTTCTTGGGCGAACGCAAGGCACGTTGAGCTCAGTGAAAAGCAGCTAGAAAAGACCGAGTACCGCGGTGATATTGTCTTTGCCGCCAGCCTTGTTGGCGGCCTTTACCAGGCTCTCAACGGCCGGGGCGACGAGATCCGCGTCTACCACGTGGACGAGACGGTCGTGGATCTGCTCGTCCGTGAGCTCGCCATAAAGTCCGTCGGTGCAAAGAAGGAGTCGGTCTTCGCGCCGTAGCTCAACCTGGTGCAGTTCAACCCGCAGGTCGCTACCGGATGTGCTGACGGAGTTTGTCAGTACGCTAGAGAATCGTGAGCGACGCGCCTCTTCGGCGGTGAGGACATTCTGCGCGACCATTTCCTCGGCGAGGTTGTGGTCCTTCGTCAGGCGAAAGAGACGGCCGCCGCGATGCAGGTAAGCGCGGCTGTCGCCGACGTGAACAAGGTAGAGCATCGGCCATGCGATGTAGCCCATGGTCAGCGTGCTTCCCATGTCGCCGACGTAGCCTTTTCGTTCGGCGACCTCTTGCATGCGCTCTTGGGAACGGTGAACAGCGCGAGTGAGCCCTTCTGCGAGCACCTTCTCGTCGTCGGCGCGGCCCGAGGCGCGGAGCCACGGCATGATCGAGAACGCGTACTGCATCATGGCATCGACCACGACGACGCTTGCCACTTCACCGTGAACCTGGCCGCCCATACCGTCGGCAACCATCATCAAGCGGCCGGTGGGCGTGTCTTTGTGACGCGTGTTTTCGTTGTCCTCAAGGCCGCACTCTTCGACGAGAATGGTGCGCTCAAGGGACGCCACAACAAACTGGTCTTCGTTCCCACTTCGAACCAGGCCGACGTCGGTGCGGCCTGCGATGGTCGCGCGGGCTCCCTCGTCTTCGGTGGGGGTGGGTTGCTCGCCCGGTCGTCTGAGAAACTCGAGGGTCTTCTTCGCGCTCATCGTACGAAATGTACCAGACGCTTGGTCCTCGTGAAGGAGGAAAGCGGGCATGGAGAAATCCGCTTAGAGGTCTGCCCGGCTTTCGCCGTTGGTGGGGGCTGCGTGGAAGATGATTCACCGGAGGCCGAGAAGTTGAAGGAGGCAGAACACCATGATGATAAGGGCGACGAGGGCCGCGGCTATCCAACCCTGGGTGGTGAATAGCGTCGGCCAAGCGGCGCCAAGAACGAGGGTCGCGATTACCCAGATGAGATCCATCGACGAGATCACGAGCACATGTGGCACTCGTATCGGTTTGCCTCGGGCGGTGACGGCGACGACGAGTGCAAATGGCAGAAGGCTTGCTCCAAGGAGAGCGAACTCTGTCGCGCCAAGCGTAGCGCTGAGGGTTGCCGAGGGGGCGGAGAAGAGAAGCAGTGCGCCGCCGCAAAGCAGAGAGAAAAGCGCGTTGGCCGAGAGGGCGCTTCGTACGAGTCGTTCGTTCCTCGGATTGGTCATGCCCCCATCGTTGGTCGCGCGATGGCCCGAGTCGATTACCTCCGAGGTCAAGGGAGCTGCTTTTGAGATGTCTTCCCGGAAGTAGTGGCGCAGGGAACGAGTCTGCGGGCCGCATGCTAGACCACTTCGATGAACGAAACCCTCGCTGAGAAGGCTGGTGGTTGGATCGCGATCCTTTCCGTCGTGATTCCGTCGCTTCTGGCCTCGGGCTTTACGCCCGAGTGGAACGTCTTGCCCTTTGCCGGGTGGGTGCTTGTCAGCGCCGCCGGCGCAGCGTCAGGCGCGGCCATCGCAACATCGCGGCGAGCACGAGGCGCCATTTCTGGTGCCATCGGCGGCGCGGGGTTCGTCTTAGGAACGTGGTTTTACGTGATGGCGCGGCAGGCCATTACGGGAAACTCGACGTTTCTCTCGGTCGAGTTGCTGCTTGGGGGTGCGCTGGGCGCAGCCCCTGGGATTTTGCTCTACATGCGGTGGGCGATGCGGCCGGAAGGCCCGTCCATAGACTGAATCAGAACGGGTCTTCGTCGGCTGGCTCCGGCCGGTCATCATCATCACCGCTGGTGTAGGTCTCATCCGTCGGCGTTGTTTCACCTCCACCGGAACCTCCACCACAGGCGATTGCACTGGAGAAGGCGAGGAGGGCGAGGAGCTGCCAAATGCGCGTCATGCCGATTATTCTAGCGACTCGCGCGGGATTGAACACCCCCCAATCGAGGTCCGGACGACGATCTTTAGTCGGCTTGGTTCGCGTCACTGCCCAGCACAATTCCTCGTTTAAGGTAGTCCGCTAGCAGGCCGCCGAGGCTGTCCATGAACTTGGGGCCCATCGTCGCGCCGACAGCGGCGGCCGCATCACGGACGGCGGCGGCGAGGCTCTCGTGGGGCGCCATCCAAGCACGCAAGAGCGCTTCGGCGACTGGGTTGATACGAAGAGTCATGACGTGATGCTCTTCGTTTCGGTAGAGCAGCAAGTGAGTAGATGCGGGCTGGAATGCGTCAGCACCCTTGAGCTGCGAGGAGTGTTCAAGCGCGAGAATGTCGAGGGCAGACTGGAGCACAATGGGCTCTTCAAAAGAGATCTCGCTGACGACTGGGTGCTCTTCCACGACGGCGCGAAGGGACCACACCGCGATCTCGAAACGGAGAAGATCCCGTTGTGGCGGAGGGAGCGTGGGCAGGAGGAAGTCGGCGAATTCGGACGGCAGGCGGTGAAAGATAGGGGACGCCGGTGGTTGCTTTGCGAACCACGCGGAGACCTTGGAAGCAAAGGCATCGTCCAGGGCCTCGCTGGTGCGCGGCAAGGCGGTGCGGACGACGCCAAAGAGGCGCGTGCGAACCATGCGGCGATACGTGAGCCAGCGTTCCTTGTGGCCTAGAGCGAGCAGGTCATCCTCGCTGGGCACCGCGGCAAAGCACACCCGTGTCACGCGCTCTTGGTAGCTTGCGAGGTTCATGTTTGCGCCTCGTCGGGCTGCTCGGCCGTCGTCGGAGCGGTTGCCTCGTCGTAGATCGCAGAGAGGCGCCGGACTTCCGCGAGGAGTGTATCGACGTCGGGAACGTTGTTGTCGCGCTCAAGGAGAACGGGTCGCGGTCCGGTGTGGCGAAGGGCAAAGCCAAGAAGCTCGTAGACGTCGTCGCAGACGGGTTCGCCGTGAGTGTCGATGCGCAGTCCGTCGGGGCGCACGAGGTGACCAGCGACGTGCATCTGAACGACCCGTTCAGGTGGAATGAGTTCGATGAACGCGCGGGGATCGAAACCAAAGTTTTGGCTGTTGACGTAGACGTTGTTGACGTCGAGAAGGATCTTCGCATCGCTGCGCTCGAGGACCTCCGCGCAAAAGCGGGCCTCGTCGAGGGCGTCTTCGCTCTGAGGGGCGTAGTAGCTGACGTTCTCGAAGGCGATTTCGATATCAAGGGCGTCGCGAACTTCCCGAATGCGTGCAGCGGCGGTCGCGGCGGCTTCGTCGGTAAAGGGGATGGGCAGCAGGTCGTGAGCGAAGGCGTCGCCGAAGCCGCCGAAGCATAGGTGGTCACTGTGCCAAGGGGCGCCGAGGTCTTCGACGAGGCCACGCACTTTCGCGAGGAAGGCAGGGTCGAATGACTTTGTGCTGCCGAGGGAAAGGGTGAGGCCGTGCGTGACGACGTCATAGTGTTCGCGGGCTTTTCTGAGGTTGGCTTCGTAGCGTCCTCCGCGCTCTATGTAATTTTCAGGGTGCACTTCGACCCAGCTGACTTCTTTGGGAAGCCGCCTGAGAAACTCGTCGGCCATGGTGACGCGAAGACCAAGTCCGATTCCGGTGGGAGTGCTCATGTTTTGGTTCGAAGCGGAGGGTGGGGGTGAGGATGGCTATCGTGGAAAGAAGTACAAAAAACGAAAGGGCCACAGCCGTGGCTGTGACCCTTCAGTTTTACAACTTTGGCGCATGTCATCAAGACATGACGTCTTGGGACAATGGCACCAATGGGCTCAGCCGCAGGAGCCTTCGCCGCAGGAAGCTTCGCCGCCCTCTTCAGTGGCTGCTTCGCCCTCAGTGGCTTCCGTACCCTCTGCACCGCTGCAGGAGGCTTCGGTGCCTTCTGCTGCACCGCCGCAAGAGGCTTCGGTGCCTTCTGCTGCACCGCCGCAGGAAGCTTCTGCTTCTCCGCCGGTGCTTTCGCCGCTTTCGGCGCTTTCGGCTTCACCGCCACCGCAAGCGGTCGCGAGGCCAAGGGATGCGGTCGCCATAGCGACAAGAGTCTGCTTTAGGGTGCTGTTCATGTCTTCTCCGAAATTCAAAAAATAACGCGCCGAGCACTAACCGTTTGTTCGACTAGGACGCGCCGCAAAAACCATTCTCTGCGCCCGGTGGACCGTCCACCAGGTGCGAAATTCATCCGCAAGACCCCTCGCCACACGAAGCCTCAGCCTCGGTGGTTTCTTCGGTCTCGCTTGGAGCGTCGGCCCCGCTTCCGCTCTCGCCGCCACACGACGACTCGCTGCCACAGGACGCCTCGGCTTCGCCGCCTCCCGTACTTTCCGCTTCTGCACTTTCGACGGGCGCATCACCCGAGCACCCGGCCAGGCCCAGGGAGGCTGACGCGAGCGCAACGAACGTTTTCTTGAGGGATAAGGAAGTCATGAAAGTGGAATTCTCAGCAGATGGGACGGAGGTTACCTGTGCCGCTTCAAACCTGCAACGGCCATATGCGTCGCAATCTGCCCCGTTACGCGTGGCTTGTACGAAAGGTTCGCCTAGACGACGCGATCTGCGCAACTATGCGTCCAAATTATGGATTTTTCCGCAGATTCGCGGCTGATAAGACAGCTTTTGTGCCTCATTTGCCTCGGATGTGGGGCGGGTTTTCAGACTTCGACGGAAAATCAGCGCTTGGATTCCGTCGCCCGGTACCGTGTCTCCTTTGATGGGGGGAGCGAAAACGCTGACGTTGAGGTTTGTTTTGAGGGGGCGGTGCCACCTCGACTGCAGCGCGTCGGCGAAGGGGCGGAGAGGATTTTGCAGGATGTGCGAGGCGAGCGTGGGCCGCTCCGTCGTGAAAGAACGGCGATCTATCTGGAGGATGTTCGTGAAGGAGAGTGCATCCACTACAGCGTATCGCTCGCCAGCGGCGGTCGCCGGGAGGCGATGATTCGGTCCGGCGGCGAAGCGGTGATTACCCTGGGACTTCTCTTGTGGGCTCCCACTGATGGTACTCCGATGACGATGAGTTTTGTGGCAGCTGGGCGCCACGTCTCCGTTCCTTGGGACGGTGAAGAGGTGCCGCCAAGCGTCCGGCATTTTGCCGGTAACGTCGTCATCACACGCGCGCCACCACGGACGATGGAGCTCGACGGATTGCGGTTGAAAGTTGCGCAGCTTGACGGCCCATTGATGGTGGACGCCGCCGCAGTGGATCGATGGCTTCGGTCCGCCGTCGAAGCGGTGCGTCCAATGGGCGGCTCGTTTCCGCGCGAGGCTCTTCACCTCGTGGTCGTTCCTGCAGGAGCGGCGGACAGCGCGATCTTGTTTGGTCTCGTGCGTCGCGGAGGTGGTGCGTCGATCCTACTTTTCCCCACGGCCAACGCGAACGAAGAGGAACTGACTCGAGCGTGGGTGTTGGTGCATGAACTCAGCCACTTGACGATGCCGCGGCTCTCCGGCGACCGGTGGATCAGTGAAGGGTACGCGACCTACATGCAAGAGTTCCTTCGCTTGCGGGCTGGGCTGTTGACGCCCGAGGTCGTCTGGCGACGTATCGCTACAAAGTTACGCGCCGAGCGTGTCGGAGCAGGCCTACCTCTTACGGCGGAGTCGGACATCATGAGCCGCACTCGCACCTATTCCCATGTGTATTGGGCAGGTGCGGCGCTCTTCTTGGAGATCGACATCGCCCTGCGGCGACGAGGCTCATCGCTTTTTGAAGTCATCGGCTCAGCACCATGGAGTGAAGGTGAGCGCTGGGATGGCTACCGGTGTCTTGCGGCGATCGATGAGATCAGTGGTGCCGCCATCGCCATGCCACTCGCAGAGCGCTATGCAGGGCTCGTTGAGATACCGGACCTGACGCCGCTCCTGGAGGAGCTCGGCGTATTGATGGATGAGGACGGCGTGCATTTTGACGATGAAGCGCCAGGGGCGGCGCTTCGCCAAGGGATGAACGCGCCTAGCGGCGAAGCGTCGCGATAACCAGAGGCTCTTGTTTCGGTGCTCGTGCCGAAATGGAGAAGGCGTTTCCAATGCGTTCGCGGACAGCGTTGCCGCTCTTCGTGTCGTGCACCTGAATTGTGGCCAGGGTGTCGCCTTTTTTAACGCGGGTGCCGGGCTTGGCGTCGATGACGATCCCGACGGCGTGGTCGATGGCTTGGTCGGTCCGCGTACGTCCGGCGCCGAGGGCGACAGCGCTGAGGCCGAGTTCAAGGGCGTCGATTTCGCTCACGTAGCCGGTCTTTTTGGCTTTCACTCGAACGCGCTTTGCGGCAATGGTGAGAAGGGACGGGTCTCGAACCATGCGTGGGTCACCCTTTTGAGAGCGTACGACCTTCTCCATGAGGGCGACGGCGCTTCCGTCGTCGATGGCGGCTTGCAAGCGGCGACGGCCTTGGGACTCGCTTTTGACGACGCCACCGAGGCGCAGCATTTCAGCGCCCAGAGCCATCGTGCATTCGACGAGGTCCTCGGGGCCTTCGCCATGAAGCACTTCGAAGGCTTCTCGGGTCTCGTTGGCGTTGCCGATCGTGCGGCCGAGCGGCGCGTCCATGCGCGTGAGCAGGACCGAGACCTTTTTGCCGGCGAGCTTGCCGACGCGCATGATGGACTTGGCGAGATCCCGCGCTTGGGCTTCGGTCTTCATGAAGGCGCCGCGGCCGACCTTGATGTCCATCACGAGCGCGTCGATACCTTCGGCGAGCTTCTTGCTGAGAATGCTGCCGGTGATGAGCGGGATGGACTCCACTGTCGCTGTGACGTCGCGGAGGGCGTAGAGCTGTTTGTCTGCGGGCGCGAGCTGGCCGGTCTGGCCAAAGATCGCGGTCCCGTTCTTCGCGATTTGGGCGATGAACTGCTTCGTGGACATGTCCGTGCGGAACCCTGGGATCGCTTCGAGCTTGTCGACGGTGCCGCCCGTGTGTCCAAGGCCGCGACCCGCGATCATGGGCACGGGCACACCGCACGCTGCGACGAGGGGAGCCAGACAGAGGCTGACTTTGTCGCCGACGCCACCGGTGGAGTGCTTGTCGACTTTGATTCCTTTGACGGATTTCAGGTCGAGGACTTCGCCGCTGTCGCGCATCGCCAGCGTCAGGGCGGCGGTCTCTTGCGGCGTCATGCCTTGGAAGTAGATAGCCATGGCCATCGCCGCCATTTGGTAGTCTGTGACATCGCCACGCACATAACGTTGGATCCAGTCTTGGACTTCGACTTCGCTGAGTTCGATGCCGTCGCGTTTCTTGGCGATCAGCTCAGGCGCCGAAAGGGGCGAGGTTTTCGCGGCGCGGGTGCTGCGTCTGGGAGATTTTGTGCGTGTAGCCATCGGCGCGGAGCATAGCAGGGAGTGGAACAAATGGGTGCGTTGGCTTGGCGGCGGGTGGGTCCGGTTTCCCAATCCTCATATCAAACGGACTGAAAGTTGGAACGCGGTTCACCCCGGCGCCACGACGCCTCCCCCGATCAGCGCACGTTTCACTCCGAAGTTCTGGTGGGGTGCACGATGAACCCTAGGTTTCGGCCATGACTAAATCTGGAATCACATCCATCGGCATCAAGGTTCCTTCGCGCTTTGTCGATGTTCGCGAAGTTGCAGCGCTGCGAGGAATCGATCCCAACAAATACACGAAGGGTCTGGGCTGCCACGAGTTCGCAGTTTGCGGCGAAGGTGAAGACGCCGTGAGCCTTGGGGCAGACGCCGCGACGAGGGCTCTGAGTGCTTGGGGCGGCAATCTGTCGGACATTGGGCTGCTGGTTGCGGGAACTGAAACGGCGAAGGACATGTCCCGGCCGCTCTCGGC
The DNA here is from genome assembly GCA_047619315.1 of Polyangiales bacterium. GTDB lineage: Bacteria > Myxococcota_A > Polyangia > Polyangiales > Houyiibacteriaceae > JBCCRV01. The sequence goes on along the minus strand of JBLHKB010000057.1, from coordinate 6,830 downwards.
CTTCATCGCTGAGCGCTTGGAACTTCGAGGCGCGATTCGGAGCTACGAAGTAAAGCACGCCTGCTACGGCGGTACGTTGGCCCTGCGCCAAGCGCTTGAGTGGCACGCAAGCGGCGCCGCCAAGGGGCGCTCGGCGCTGGTGATCGCTACGGATGTTTCGCTCTATGCGCAGGCGGACCCGGGCGAAGCGACGCAGGGCGCTGGCGCCATCGCCATGATCGTCGGCGCACCCGGCGTCGCCGAGGTCGATTTGGCGAGTGCCGCATGGTCCGAGCCAGCTTTCGATTTTTGGCGACCCGTGGGCGAAGCGCACCCACGCGTGGATGGACCGCTGAGCCTCGACTGTTATAAGCGCGGCGCTTGGGAGACCATGCGGGCGTGTTTGGGTGACGACCTCGCGGACCTCGACTTACTCGAATCGCTTTGCTTTCACACGCCGTTTCCGAAGATGGTCCAGAAGGCGGTACGGCACATCGCCGCCGAAGCGAAGTGGGACGAAGCGCGGGCGGCCGCGCTCTACACGTCAAAGGTGCTGCCCTCGATGCGATACAATCGGCGCATCGGGAATAGCTACACCGCAAGCTTGTGGATCGCCGTGGCGGACGTGCTTCGTGATGCTTCCGAGGGGGCGCGCATCGGCGCCTACTCCTACGGATCTGGCTTTGGGTCAGAGTTTCTTCAGCTTCGCGCGACGGGCGCTGATGCGCACTGGCACGCAGGGCTGGAAGCAGACTTTGCTTCGCGCGAAGAACTCAAGGCCGGCGCGTATGACAGCTGGCGTAAGAGTCTCGCCGCGTGAAATCTAGGCCCCCAAAGTCCGTCGGCTGAAGCCGGCGGACTTAGGGGTGGGTTTCCTACGAAACCATCCCGGGTGAAGCTAGCGTTTCTTCTTTTTGCTCTCGCCGTCCCTCTCGGGCCTTTCGGGCCTGGGCTTGCGGGTGCGTTTGGGCTTCTCGTCTTTCGTGCGTGGCGCGGAATGAGAGGTGTTTCCGGAGCGCGAGCGCTTTGAGTCTCGCTCCTTGTCCTTCTTCTTGCCGCGCTTTTCGTCGCGCTTTTCGTCGCGTTTTCCGTCGCGTTTGCCGCCGCGCTTTTCGTCACGTTTACCGCCGCGCTTGTCGTCACGCTTGTCGCCGCGCTTGTTGTTGCGCTTCGGCCTTTCGCCAGTGCGCTGACCTGTGTTTCCCACGGGTCGTTGGCGCGGGGGACCAAAGTCTTCTGGCACTGCCAGGAGTTGGCGACGGCTGATGTTGATGTCTTCGAGTCGCACGCGGATCTTGTCTCCCAAGGAGAACGCGCGTCCGGTGCGTGTCCCCATAAGACGAATGCCGAGGTCGCCCAGCTCGTAGTAGTCGTCGTCGAGGCGTTCGATAGGAATGAAGGCTTCAACAAAGGGCTCGTCGAAGCGAACGTAGATGCCGCCAGCGTCGACGGAAGAAACCGCCGCGTCGAACTCCTCGCCCATACGGTCACGCATGAGAATGGCGCGGTACAAGTCGATGACGTGTCGTTCCACCGTGATCGCGCGCCGTTCCAATCGGCTCGCGTCTGCGCTGAAGCGAGTCAGCCGGGGCACAAGTGTCGCGGCGTCGACGTGTTCGTGGCGCAAGATGCTCTTGACGATGCGATGAACTGTGAGGTCTGGGTAGCGCCGAATCGGTGACGTGAAGTGCAGGTAGTCTTTCGCGGCGAGGCCGAAGTGACCCGTGATTTCATCGATGTCGTAGGAAGCCTGCTGCATCGAACGAAGAAGCAGATAGCGAAGCACAGGCGCTTGCTCGGTATCGTCGATGGTGCGGAGGAACTTCGACAGTTTCATCGGATCGCGAGCGTCTTCCCCGTTGATGTCGTAGCCAAGGGCTTGTGCGAGCTTGGCGAACTTTTCGATCTTCTTATCGTCAGGGGAGCCATGAATGCGATGAATGCAGGGCACTTCCTTGGATTTTACGTCGGCGGCGACGACTTCGTTGGCCAAGAGCATCATCTCTTCGACGATGCGGTAGGCCTCTCGGACGCCGGGGTCTTTTCGACTGCGTCGCACATCGATGGGTTCGACGTTGTGTGCGTCGAGGACGATGCGTGGCTCCGGCAGATCAAAGTCGAGAGCGCCGCGGCGCAATCGTCGCCGGCGAAGAACCCGGCTGAGTTCGTATAGCGCGGTGAGCCCATCGACACGTTTGTCTGCCTCTGGCTCGACGGGGCCGTCCTTCGTCAGGCCGAGTGCCTGCGCGACGCCTTCGTAAGTGAGGCGTGCACGCGAACGCATGACGCCTTCCATCAGGCGATAGCGGCGAATAGCGCCGTTCGGACCCAACTCGATTTCGACGGCCATGCAGAGACGGTCTTCGTCGGGGACGAGGGATGCGAGGCCGGAGCTGATCTTCTCGGGAAGCATTGGAATCGCTCGGTCGGGCAAGTAAATGCTCGTCATGCGCGCGATGGCTTCTTGATCGATGGCCGTGCCCTCTCGGACGTAGTGACTGACGTCGGCGATGGCGACGTAAAGCCGGAAGCCGTCATCGGTCTCTTCGCACCAAAGAGCGTCGTCGTGGTCTCGTGCATCCGACGGATCGATGGTCGTCAGGTCGACGTGGCGTAGGTCTTCGCGACCTTCGAAGTCCGACTCAGGGATGACATCCGGCAACAGGTCAGCTTCGGCCATCGCGGCGACGCCGAACTCCTCAACGACGCCTTCGCGAATTTTGATCTTCGCGACCTCTACGGCGGTCATGCCTTGAACGCCGAGAACGTCGACGACCTTGGCGGACGCGATGTCCGTGTCGGACTGGGGGAAGCGAACGAATTCCGCGACGACGGCTAGGTCGGTCTCTTCGCTGACGTCACCCGTGACCTCAACCTCGCTCGGAAGGCGAACATCATCCGGCTCAAGCCAGACCTCGTTGCCTTCGCGACGCAGCGTGGCGCTGAAGCGCTTGGTGCCTCGCTCAAGCACAGCGACGACGCGGCCCTCTCGTCCCTTTTGGGACGGGCGGGCGAGGACTTCGACGCGGTCGCCATGCATGGCAGCGCCCATCGAGTCTGGCGGGATAAAGATGTCTTCGGCGCGGCTCTCTGGAGAAACGAAGCCGAAGCCCCTCGGGTTTCGCTGAAGGTGGCCGCGTTCGACGGTGGTCGCGGCGTACACGGGTTCGTCTCGACGAGAGTCTCTGGAGGGGCGAGCGTGACGAGAGCTGTGTGCGGCCTGGCGCGTCTTGGCCGGTTTGATGCGGTAACGACGCCCTGGCATTTCGGTGACATCGCTGGAGGCGACGAGCTGGTCGAGGACCGCGGCTACGTCGTCCATGTGGTTTTTACTGATCTGAAGCCGAGTGCAAAGCTCGGCGAGGTGAAGGGCGCGAGGCGCCTTTTCACGGAGGGCCGCAAGAACGGCTCCACGTTTAATACTAGTCATTTTATCTTTCGAGTGGACGCGAGATCGAGTCAGCGAAGTGCGTGCAAGCCGCCATCGTCGGCACCCACATAGAGGGTACCATCGGCGGCGAGCGCAACCGTTGAATCAACATCTTGTCCGATGTTGTGACGCCAGAGAATTTCGCCTCCCGGCGAGATGGCGTAGAGAAAATCGTCCTGGGAACCGACGTAAATGCGGCCTTCGGAATCGATGCGAGCGGAAGCACGAATGCGACCGGAGGTGGCAACACGCCACCGAAGAGTTCCATCAGCGGCGATGGCGTAGAGGTGGCGGTCATAGGACCCCACCACGACAGTCCCGTCGGCAGCGATGGCTGGGGTGGCGCGTACGTCATCCCCGGTTTCAAAACGCCAGCGGATAGTTCCTGCTGGGTCGAGGGCGAGAACATGACCGAGGTCGGTTCCCACGTAGATAGTTCCGTCTGGGCCGACGCTGCAGGCGCCGTCGATGCTCGCGCCTGCGAGGGTACGCCAGACGATTTGGCCAGCCGTTGATACGGCCATGACGTGTCCGTCCGGCGTTCCAACGATGATATTGCCGCTTGGGTGGAGCGTCGGTGAACTCCGAAGGTGACCAGCGGCGGGGACATGCCAGCGCACTGAACCTCTTGGGTCGATGGCGAAGAGCCCGCGGCCCGCGACATAGATTGTCCCGTCTTCGGCGACCGTGGGACTGGCGTCGACTTCGCCTTGAAGGTCAAGGTGCCACGCAACGGTTCCGTCGGGGCGGAGGCTCGTGAGGCGTCCGTCCATGCCGCCGATGTAGATCTGACCTTCGGGGCCCAGGGCTGCAGATGCGTAAATCTTGTCGTCCGCGACATAGCGCCAGCGCAACTCACCGCTCGGGGAGAGGGAAGCGAAGCTCTTGTCGAGAGACCCGATATAGATATTCCCGTCGGCGTCGACGATGGGTGACGCGAAGACCCGTGCGCGGGTGCGATGAACCCAGGCTGCGCTCGGAGTGGCGGTGGGCCCAGCGTATAGAGACTGACCGTTGTGGGTGGGCCCTCCCATGAACATCGGGAGCGTGGTCGCCACTTGTGGAGCTTCAGGAGTCTCGACACTCGTCGCGGGGATTGTCTCGTCGCTCGTCGCCAGCGCGGGGGCGATGCTGTTGGTCTGCGAACTGCGTTCGGCAGCAACGTCCTCAAAGAATCGGCAGACGCCTTCGTGGCAGATGCGATCAGCACGACACTCGCGATCCGACATACACGGATTCGAGGGGGGGGATTGTTGTGCCCCGCATGCGGCCAGTCCGATGGCGCCAAAAATAAGGAGGACACCCGACATGGCGCGGCTAAGTAGCTTCGCGGCCATTATGCGAGACGTAGCAGCCTGCTAGGGCGCCTGCAAATCCACGGTCTCTGTGCCACCTGGCTCCGGGGGCGACGGATTTGGGGACGGAGTCGCCGGTTGGCCCGGCCGCCCCAACTAAACATATCGTCACATATGGTCACCCCAGCCCGTAGCGGTAGAACCGGCGTGGCCGATGCCTGTGCCCACCAAGAAAATGCCGTCTTCTCGCGCTACAGCGACGCGATGTCCGGACGGGCCAAGCGCGAGCGCCAGGGTCTCAAGCTCGTCGTCCCAGCCCTCTGGGCGCCAAAGAGTGAGGTCGCTGCCATCGCCAAAAAGAATCCCATAAGGGGTTTCGGCGACCCAGATATCACCGGATGCGTTGGTACGAGCACCATGGAAAGGGGCTGGAAGCAGGTCGTCGGTCTCGATGGTCCGAAGCGCGAGGAGATCGACCCGTCGGCCCCCAGCTCCGTTGCCTGCCTGTGTGGTGACTTGGCCCACATCTGCTACCTCGGTCACCGTGGCAAGGAATCGGTCCACGCCGTCGAAAAGCAACAGACCTTGGGGCGCCCAACCGAGGACGAGCCATTCTGAAGCGGGGGGTGTGGGGAGAGAAAAGACGCGTTGCGTCCGTGAGTGAAAAGGAGCTTCACTGCCGATGTTGATCTCGTAGATCGAGCCTCGATTGCTGACGGAGCGCACCGCAGCGATCTCGCCACCTGGCGCTCGAATCGGCGCAGGACCCATGTGGGGCGTGGGTGCGCTGTCAGTCAGCGGGATCGACATATTTGTACTGTGATCGATGAGGGTTCGCCCATCGGCGAAGCTCAGCCCGGCGTGGCGCGTGGCAGGTGTCCTTGGCAGCACGTGGTCGACGCGACGCCAGCCAACGGTGGGTAGCTCGAGTCGTTCGAAGAACTCGACTCGGTCTTCGGGACTGAATGAGGTGAGTTCGTGCAGTGCACGTGGCAGATCGTCGCCGGCTCGGGCGAGCGCCGCGTCGAGGCGGATGCCTCGGGTGGAGGTCTCGGGACAATCGAGTCCCCAGCGGCCTCCGACGGCAACACTGGCGTCGGGTCCGCAAAGCGCTCGGGCCAGCTCGTGAGCGTTTTCATTTCCACGGATTGCAGAGAGCGTCGCTTCAGGTTCGCCCTCGACACGAGTGAGGCCTCCCGCGCGGTCGAGCCATTCGAGTGTGGTGGAGCGGCCGTAGAGCGTGATCTCAGCGCGGAGGTCGAGGTGCTCGTCTTCGTCGATATCTGGGAATGAAAGGGCGATCTGTCCATCACGAACGGCGAGACGCTCGCGAACGCGTGGCGTAGATTCAACTTTGACAACGAAGCGTACCTCGATGGTCTCCTCGCCACATTGAACCGATGCCGATGCGACGCGCTCGAGCGCGTCCCCTTCGCGAAAGGCTCCTTCGACTCGGTTCGCCTCACAGTTCGGGAGGCGCTGCGTGGCGAGAACTCGCGTAACGATGTGGGACCCTTCACGCCGTCCGAAGATGAGAAGGAGCTCTGTGGCCGATTCGACGGTGCGCGTCCCCAGCACAAGCGCGTCACGGTCTCCGTCACGGTCCACATCGTCGGCGTACAGAGCGTGAAGACGTGCGTTCTCAGCGCTGAAGCTCGCCCCCTCTAGTTCGACGGTGGTCTCGCCTCCCAAGGCTCGGGTGATGGCACTGGGCTCCCCCTCGTCCTCGGAAGCCTCGGCGTTCGGCTCCTCGTCCGGCGTTTCTTGACCAAAAGGGACGACCCGGCCTTCACCATCACAAGCCATCGCAGTCGCGAGAAAAAGTACCGAAAGCAGGGAGCGAGGCATGGGAGGGTGGATACCACCTCGTTATGTGTTGGCGCCATTCCTCAGCGTCGGGGGCATCTGCTCTGGAGCTTCGGCGGAAGGGTGACGAAATTGACGCAAAGGCGTATGGTCTCGCCCGATGCGCTCCCTTCTTTCACTTCTTCTGCTGTTGCTCGTGCCGGCGGTGTCACGGGCCCAGCCTACGGCTCCAGAGACACCTGCGGCCGAGGCGCCTGCATCCGACGAGACGCCCGCGCCCCCAGCGACCCCGCCCCCTGTGACTCCGCCCGCGGTTGAAA
>JBLHKB010000056.1:0-20086 GCA_047619315.1 Polyangiales bacterium | reverse complement strand
AAGATCGCCAGCCCACCACCCACACAGCCGCCCAGGACCGCTGCGAGTTGCTTCTTGGATGCTGCCTTCGACTTCTTCTTTTCTTTCGGCTCCGCCACGGGCGGACTTAGCACGCAGGCCTGTTTTGCGCCCCTCACCGCATCACATGTGCATACTGGGGCGTGCTGCTGCGTATCCTAGCCTTTGGCGTTCTAGCCGCGATTGCCGTGGCGTATTTTCGCCGCGGAGCCACCAAGCGGCGACGACAGCTCATCCTCGCTGCACTCAAGAAGCGTCCCCAAGCCACCTTTGCGACGCTCTCAAGGGCGCTCAAGCACCCGGCATGGTTGGCTCCGGCGCTTCGAGTCCTCGCCAGCGAGGGGCTCATCGAAGTCACTCACCCCGAGGACTTTGACCCGAACTCTCCTCGCGAAGAGCAGGTCACCTACCGCCGAAACCACCGCCCTCGTTCCTTCTGACTCTGTCCCCTCTTCAAGGCCGCCATGAACAAGCACGACGTCATCGTCATCGGATCCGGAATCGGGGGTCTCACCGCTGCTCTTACCTGCGCTCGCGCCAAACGCGATGTCCTCGTCCTTGAAGCAGGCAAACAGTTTGGCGGATACCTCAACCCCTTCGGCCGCCGTCACTTTCATTTTGACCCAGGCGTTCATTACATCGGCGAGGCTGGCCCCGGCGGCAGCTTCCGCCGACTCCTCGACAACCTAGGCCTCGACGGCGTCGAGTTCTGCGAGCTCGATCCCGACGGCTTCGATCGCTACAACTTCCCAGACTACGAAGTACGCAACTGCAAAGGCATCGACCGCTTTCGAGACCGGATCGCCGCCGACGTTCCCGAAGAACGCGACGCGCTGCACCGCTTCTTCAAACTCGTTCACGACCTGGACAACCTGAGCGGTCTACGTCTCTCAGGGAGCGCTCGCTCAAGCAGCACCGACATGTGGCGTGCTGCGCTCGGCGTGCCGTCGCTGGCGCGATGGTTTCGCGCGACGCTCAAGGAGATGCTCGACCACTACTTCGAGGACCCGCGCATCAAAGCCGCCATCGCAGGCCCCGTCGGCGACCTCGGTCTCCCGCCGAGCCGCCTCTCCGCCGTCATGCACCTCGGGCTCCTCGCCCACTACGCAGGCGGCGCTTACTTCCCAGCGGGCGGCAGCGGCCCACTCCGCGATGCGTTCGTCACGGCGCTCCGCGACGAGGGCGCCACCCTCGAACGAAACGCCAAGGTCGAGTCCATCCTGCACAGCGGAGGAGCCGTCACCGGCGTTCAGCTCTCCGACGGACGCGTGTTCCACGCCAAGACCGTAATCAGCAATACCCAGGCAACCGACACCTACGCGATGGCGGGCCTCGAGAACCTCACGCCACGATTCCAAAAGAAAGTGCGCACCACCGAACACTCCATCGGCAGTATTGTCATCTGCGCCGGCGTCGACGGAGCCCTAGATACCAGCGGCGTCGGCAGCGCAAACATCTGGAGCTACGACAACCTCGACATCGACGTCGCGTTCGGCGACAAAGCCATGAACGACTACCGCGAGTGCGGCTCGTTCTTCTTGACCGTTCCGACCAACAAAGACCCCGACGGCGGACTCGCTCCCGAAGGCAAACAGTGCGTTGAGCTGGTGACCCTCTGCGGAACGAAACCTTTCGCCAAGTGGTTCGGCGAAAAGACCATGCGCCGCGGCGAAGAATACGCGCAGCTCAAAGACGAGATTGCCGCGTTCTATTTGGAGCGCGCGGAAAAGCACCTCCCTGGCCTACGCGAACACATCGACTTCTACGAAGTCGGGACGCCCGCCACCAACCTCTCCTACACGCTCTCGCCTGAAGGCAACATCTACGGCCCAGCCCACACCCCGCAGCAGCTCGTCCCGTTTCGATATGGCACGAAAGCCCCCATCGACGGCCTCCTCCTCTGTGGCGCCTCCGTCATCAGCGCGGGCGTCGTGTCCTGCGCCGCGAGCGGACGAAGCGCTGGGAAAATCGCGCTTCAATCGCGGAAGCCTTCCTTCCTCAAAACAGCCGTCCGCAAACGCTTCCCCCAGGTCCATGGAGAGCGCCGAGCCAAGGCCCAGGCGCCACGTAGCGCAAAACCCTCGTCGCGGAAGATCTAGCGCTACTCCACAAATCCGTCCGGGATTTGAACCCCTCATCGGTTCGCATCGAGGACGGTGAAGAATGTCGAGGGCTCGGGACGAACTCGGTCGTTGTCGGTTTGGTCGACGACGACGCCTTCCGCCTTCGTCAGGTCGACCGTCGGCAACCGTGTCTGACTCGTACCCGACAGCTTCGAAACCAAGGGGAACACCCCCGCGTGAAATACGCCAAGGGCTTTGCTGGCGTAGAACTCGGCGTCGACGAGGAAGCGAAAGGGGACACCAAACCGGCCCGCTAGGGAGCGCGCGTGTTTACGCAGTTGTGGCGAGCTGAGCGCGACCTGCACTCCGCGATCCGCGAGCGCGCGATATTCGACTGCGAGCTCTCGAATCTGCACCATGCACGGCAGACACCGGTTGCCCCGAAAGAACAGAAGCACCGTCGCCCGAGAATTCAGAAGACTCAACGACTTCGCCGGCTTCGTCCTCGACTCGAAACGGTGGGAGCACAGCACCCACGGACAGGACGGGGCTCGGTTCATCGAGCTTCGAGTACCAATAGAAATGGATCAGGTGGAGTCCCGCCACGATCACCGCCACGAGCAGCGGGGCATACGTGCTCCATCGTCGACTACTTTGTTCATCGAGCCTGCTTCGAGCTCAAGAGCAGCAGCCCCGTCGAAGCCGTTCAGTGATACGGCGCGAAATACACAATGGTCTCGCGCGCCGAGAGCGCCTCGACCCATCGCTCTACGGCCCCCGCAATCCGCGAGCGCAAGAGCCACACGCGCATCGCCTCGCGGACATCCTCGAGTTCCTGGCCAATGAACGGATGCTCCCCACTTTCGTAGACGCGCTCAAGCTCCAGGTCATCCACCGCGGCATCCGCTTGGAGGTTCGACTCGAGGAAAATGCTCGCCTGCGCTCGCCGTCTCGCGCTGGCGCGCAGTTCGTCGAGAGATGCTCCCATGGCGTGTAGAAGTGCCGCCGCTCGCTCGGACCCACCACCAAGGTTTTCCAGCCGCCGGACTTCACGGCGGATGGCGTTGTCCGAAGGTTCCGGTAACTGAACGCGCTCGGCTTCGCGGGAGATCAGGGCTTCACCCACCAGCTCTTCGAGCGTCGCTCTCAGCAGCTCGGCGGGCAACACGTTCATTGGGAGCGGCCCACGGCTCTCGCCGGCGAGACGCAGCCTGGCGCGCAGCTCGACGTCGCTGAGCAAGAAGACCACCGGGGACGAAGTCCCTCCCTCGCCGACGCGCACCGCAACACCTTCGACACGCTGGGCGCGAGATGTCGACGCCAGGGACGACGAGGCCGGGGAGTCTTGCGAAAGGGCACGCCCTCCGAGAACACCGCCCTGTAGCGCCACGGCGCATATCAGGCCGAGGGCGGAGGCGAACTTACTCTTCTTCACTCGTTTCGCCCGTGGCCACTTCGTTGTCGTCGGGGGAAGGTGCCGGCGGAAGCTCACTCGGCCTTGTTTTGCCACGGGGAATACGGCGCCTTGTCGCGAGAAACTCGAGGTAGGCTTCCGCGGCGTCGAGCTCCCGCACGGGAAGGCCCTCCACGAGGCTACGCAGGCGGCTTCGTCGATCGTCGATGGCCGCGACGCGCTGCGGGTCCACTGCAGGCCGTGGCTCGACCTCCGACGGTGTTGGCACAGGCCAATCGGGGCGCTCGATGGGAGTCAGATCATGCGCGCTCAGCCACGCTTCCATGCAGGCGCGCAAGCGCTCCGAACGAAACGAAAACCAACGTTCGCGCTCGAGAGGCGTGCCCATCAGGACGTCTTTGAAGCGGCGGAACGCGCCCTTCCCGTCGATGGCGTGCGCCAGTGAATCGCCAAACTCACTCTCCTCGACGGTCTCGATGAAGCGCTCCATCCAGCGGTACTGCTCGCGCGAAGAGACGGCGTTGACCCGCAGCTGAAGGGGGTCAGCGGCCACTCGGGCACGCAAATCCGGCTCGGCCACGCCATCGACAATGCGTGTGACGTCCCCGTTCTCAAGGTGCAAGAAGCTGTGAACCTCAGGCGCGTTATTTTCAAAGGCGTCTTCGAGGGCTTCCCACGCGACGGGGATACTGCGTTTTTCAGTAATACTGTTTTTTTCAGTCATGATCGTTTTGCCTGAGAGCTGGTTCGTCCGATGGCGTCATTCCAACGAGCACGGTGCGTCGCTCGTTCCTCTTTGCTCATCTTCACTTCAAAGCTCTTGTCGATTTGGTGCGCCTTCACGATGGCGCTCGTATCCGCAAAGACGCCAACAGCGAGCCCCGCGAGATACGCGGCGCCGAGCGCTGTGGTTTCAATGTTCTTGGGTCGGTCGATGGGGATGCCGCAGACATCTGCCTGGTACTGCATCAAAAGCTCGTTATTACTCGCTCCGCCGTCCACACGAAGGCGCTTCAGAAAGATGCCTGCGTCCTTGGACATGGAGTCCGTCAGATCAAAAATCTGCAGCGCAATCCCCTCAAGCGTCGCACGACAGAGATGCGCCGCCGTCGTCCCTCGCGTGAGTCCACAGATCAAGCCTCGAGCGTCTGGATCCCAATGCGGCGCGCCGAGTCCAGCGAGTGCAGGGACAAACGTCACGCCCTCCGACGACTCGACCTCACGCGCCTTCGCTTCGATCTCGCTCGCATCTTGGATAATCCCGAGTCCATCCCGGAGCCATTGCACAGCGGCTCCGGCGATGAACGCGCTGCCCTCGAGAGCGTAGGTGGTCTTGTCCCCGAGGCGCCAAGCGACGGTCGTCAAAAGCGAGTGCTCCGATGCGACAGGGTCATCACCCACGTTCATCAGTAAGAAAGCGCCCGTGCCGTAGGTGCACTTAGCGTCACCAGGTCCAAAACAGGTCTGTCCGAAGAGCGCCGCCTGTTGGTCGCCAGCCATCCCGGCAATCGGCACGCCGTCCGGCAGCCCAGGCACAGAAACCGTCGTCGCATAGATCTCAGAGCAGCTTCGAACCTCCGGCATCAGCGAGAGTGGCACCCCCAAAATAGCCGCGAGAGCTGGGCTGTAGCGTCTTGCCCGGATGTCGTAAATAAGCGTGCGCGAGGCGTTCGTTTCGTCCGTTACATGGACAGCGCCGTCACTCAGCCGGTGCACGAGCCAAGAATCGATGGTCCCGAAAGCGAGCTCACCATCCTCGGCTCGGTCCCGAGCACCCTCCACGTGGTCCAGAATCCAAGCGATCTTTGTGCCGCTGAAATAGGGGTCCAGGACGAGCCCCGTTTGAGCCCGAAACGCAGGTTCGTGACCGGCGCGCTTCAACTCCGCGCAATGCTCCGACGTCCGGCGGTCTTGCCACACGATCGCGCGGTGGATAGGTTTCCCAGTCTTCCGGTCCCAAACCACCGTCGTCTCGCGCTGGTTCGTGATGCCGATTCCACGGCAATCCAACACATCCACATTCGTGTTTGAAAGCGCATCACCAAGCGCCCCAACAACACTCTCCCAGATCTCGTCCAGGTCATGCTCGACCCAACCAGGCTTTGGAAAGTGCTGGGAAAACTCGCGGCTGCCCTTGCCTAGCAGCTGTCCGTCGGCACCCATCAGCACAACTGTGGTGCCTGTGGTGCCTTGGTCGATGGCGATAAGAAAGTCACTCATTGGGGTTCAGTCGTTCGATTCAAGAAGATTCATCAAGAGTGTGGAACGGCGCGAGTGGTGAACCTTGGGCCAGGCGCCTCGATGTAAAGCATCAGACCCGATTTCACCAAAAGCTAGTTGCTCAGCCCTCGCCCAGCCGCAGAAGGAACGCATCCACGCCCTCGAGCGTGTCATCCTCGCTCTTGGCCTTACGCGCCCACAGAAGCGCTCGACGGGCTTCTCCACGTTGATGCGCAATCTGCGCCTGCATCAAGAACGCCTTCGCGCGGCTCATCGGCCCCTCGGTTCGGCTCAATGTCACCGCACGAAGAGCCGCGAGAGCGGTGTCAGCGTCTCCTTCTTCCCAAGCCAGCTGGGCCAGTTCCGAAGCCACGATGCCGTTGTTCTTGTCGCTCTCAAGTCCCGCGCTCAGCCACTGCATCTCCAACACGCGGTCTCCCGCGCCCCGGGCGAGCTTCGCCATGCGATGCTGAAGCTCACTGAGCTCCGGCGAACGCCGACGCGTGTGTCGGCCAATGGCATCCTCGAGGAGTTGCCCAGCTTCAGCGAAGTACTCCGCGGACATGTACGCGTCTGCGAGAAGAACCGTCGTCTCATGGTCCTCAGGCTTTCGCTCACGTGCACGTCGAAGCGCTTCGAGAGCCGCCTCTCCGTCGTTCACCTGAACGTACAGGCGCCCCGCTTCACGTTCGAGTTCAAAGGCCCGCTCGTCTTCCGCCGAAGCGGCCTCACGGAGACACAGCGCTGCAAGTTCCGTGTACGCGTTGGTCGCCTCGTAGAGTGCCCGGAGTCGCGCGATGATGGTCGCGTCTGCAGGCTGGGAGGCGTGAACGAACTCAAGGCCCGACCGAGCGTGCTCTGGAGAGCCCGCTTTATCCGCAGCTTCAGCTAGTAGGTTCGCCGCCTCGAGCTGCGCGGCGCCTTCGACCACCTGCACGAGACGATGACAAACGTTGACAACGCCATACCAGTCTTCGCGTCCAACCTCGATATCGCGTAGTTGCTCCAGGGCTTCGACATCGCTCGGCGACACCTCCGTCCAGTGGCTCAGAACGTCACGCGCCTGCTGCTTCTCACCTGCGGAGGAGAGCACGACGACGAGGCGGAGAACCGCCCTACGCTGGCTGTCCGAATCACCCGCGGCGCTCGAACGGTCACGTTGCGAGACCAGAGCGTCCACCAAGTCCGGCGCCGCCAAAGCGGGCGAGATCTCGTAAGCCGCTTCGAGGTCGGCGATGGCAACGTCCAAGCGCTCCAACACCGTTCGAATGCGGGCGCGAGAAAGTAAGAGATGCACGTAGCCTTCGTCACGCGCCTCGTAGTCACGAATCGCGTTTCCGATCGTGGTCTCCGCTTCGTCGCTTCGTCCTGCCGCCTGAAGCGCCACTACGAGTTCGCCGAGAATCTCCACTCCGCCCACAGTCTCGTGCGCCGTTTGCAGAAGCTCCACCGCGCCGCTCGCGTCACCCAACGTGTCGCGTTTGATCGTTGCAGCTTCGCGCAGTCGCGCCACAGCCTGGGCTGGATCGTCGGTCAAGCGCTCCGCGTCCACCATCAAGAAGTTCGCCAGGTCCTCGAAGCGTTCCGCCTCCCGGTAATACGCCTCCAGCTGAGAGCGAATCCCATCGTCACTAGGGTTGCTGCGGTACCCAATGGCAAGGGTTCGCACCATGGCCTCGTTGTCTTCAAGGACCGACCACTCTTGGTAGAGTTCCCGCGCCAAGTCACTCGCCGCCGCACCCGTCTCCACGTTCAGCAGCCGCTCGCGAAGCATCGCGCGTTCACGGGCATCGTCGTCTGGACCAAAGATAGCCAAACTGCGCTCGATGATCTCGCGGTTTTCCGGGACCCAATCCGCCGCTCGCCGATAGACGTCCATCGCATCTTCCCGCCGAACCTTCTCGAGAAGGCCGCCGAGCTTCAACGTCAACGTCGCGATCTGCTCCAGGTCTTGGTTGTCGCGTGCCACATCAAGCTGACGCTCAAGGAGCTCAACGAGATCCTCGTTGTAGCCGCTCTTCTCATAGAGCGTCGCCAAGAGCTCCCCGGCTTCTTTGTGTTCCGGTTGCTCATCCAAGACGGCCTTGAGTACATCGACCGCGTCGAACTCGCGGCCTTCTGTGCCCATGAGCCACTTCGCGCGCTCCATACGGGCTTCGTTGCGAAGGCCGGGGTCCAGGAGCCCATCCACCAGGAAGGAAACCAAGTCGTTCAGACGAGCTTCGTCGTTTCGTCGACTATGAACGTCCAATAGCGGACGCCAAATCGCCTCGTCCATCGGGTCGCTCTCAAGGAGCTTCGCATAGACCTCTGCGGCCAACTCGAGGTCGCCGCCCTCCGCCGCCGCCGCACGGGCCAACTGAACCTCAAGCGTTCGTCGCTCCTCGTCAAACTCAGCGGTCTCGACCGCCAGCTTGGCGTACCGAATCGCGCCCTGCGCGTCGCCTGCGGTGGTGCGTCGCTCCGAGAGCTCCAGCAAGATGGCGCGTGCCGCACCAGGTCCTTCTTCGGACGCTGATGCCACTTCCGCCGCGCGCTCAAGCAATACTTCGAGCCTCGCTTCGTCTTCCAGCGCGCGCGCCTTCTCAACACCCTCGCGAACCTGCGCGAGCGTCGCTTCATTGCCGGCGGCTCGCCGTTCAAGGAAGCTCAGAAGGATCAGGTCATCATTTGCGTCCCGAGCGACCTCTTCGTAGAGGCGCAGCGCCTCGCCATGACCGTTCGCCCGAACGATGGCCTGATCGAGGATCGTCGCCAGCGATGCATGCCGTGGGTCGAGGTCAAAGGCTCGCCTTGCAGTGACAACGGCCTCGTCCAGTCCGCCGGTGTCCCGGAGCTGGATGCCGACCAGCTGATGGAGTGCCGAGGCTCTCCGTCCTTCGCTCAGGTCGGGAGCGTCCACCAACTGCGTCAACACTCGACGCTGAAGAGGAACGTCTTCGCGGGCTGCGCCCACACGTGCCAGCGCGATCCAAGCGCCCACTGGCGATTCCAGCAGAGACTCCGCGCGCCCGTACAGACTCGTCGCGGCATCCAGGTCGCCGACCTCGGTCTCCTTGACGCTGCCCAGCTGCACCAAGAGCGTCGCGAGTAGATTCGAGTCGTTCTCTCGACGACGCGACTCGACGAGCTCTTCAAGTTTCGTCACGTAGGGGGCGACCTTGTCATCCTCGCGCGCTTGCCGAAGCGTTGCCTTGTGAATCGACAAGTCACCGGGTGCATGGTCGAGCGCGGTCATGCGTCGCCACAGCGCTTCCTCTCGCCGCCCCAGAGCCTCCGAGGCATCCGCCATCGCGGCCAGAACGGCCGCCTTCGACGCGGGCTCGCTCGCCACTTCCACGCGTCGCTCGAGCGCCGCGATCACAAGCTCGTCTTCGCCGCGCGACGCAAGGTTGTCCCTAAAGCGGAACGCCTCCGCATCGGACTGCGCCGCCGCCTCGAGGGCTGACTCGCGCAGCTCTTCCGCCTGCTCTTCTTCGCCACGCTCACGGGCCAGCGCATGGAGCTCGTAGAGCACCTCCGCCGAACCGACATCGAGGGTGCTTCCGCCGGATCTGCGACGAACCGTCATCAATAGCGCACGGTAAGCCTTCTCAGCGCGGTCGAGTTCTCCCGCCTCTCGGGCCATGCGGCCAAGCATCTGAAGAACCCGTGGCTCCGCTGCCGCCATCTTCGACGCCAGCTCAAGCTGCAAAAGTGCGTCCGGCAAGTTGCCCTGTGCACGAGCAACGATGGCCAGGTCATAGTGAACTTGAGCGCGCTCCGACGAACGCCGGCGGCCAAAGTCTGCAATGACCTTCTCGAGGATCTCTCGGGCCTCGTCGTACTCTTCCGCATGGCGCAGGCCTTCTGCGAGCATGAGCTCGATCTCCCGGTCGTCCGGCGCGAGGTCACGCGCTTTGCGCAACACAGGAATCGCGGCCGAGGGCTCGCCGATCTCATCGCGGTAGAGGCGCGCTGCCTCTCGAACATATTGAAGAACCTCTTCACGCTCTTCAGCGCGCTCCGCGGAATCCGCAAGCACCCGCGCCAAAGGCCCGTGCGAATCCTGCTTACGATATTCGTCCGCCAAGAGTGCGCGAATGTCGGAACGCTCCGGCGCACCATCGCGTGCGACTTCGAGAACCTCACATGCGCGCTCGACACGACCGGCTTCGAGCAGGGTCGTAGCCAAGCTCATGGCGACGTCAGCCTTCTCGTCTTCACCCGCGACACCCAAGCGCCGCTCAAGCCAGCGACTTGCCGCAGCGGATTCACCACGCTCCTGCTGAATACGCGCCAAGGCGTCCAGAGCCGGGATGTCGTCAGGCACAAGATCGACGACGCGTCGGTACGCCTCAAGCGCACGGTCGGCGTCGCCGATGTGCTCCTCTGTCAGTGAGGCCACACGGGTCCAAAGGGACGCCGCTCGTTCGCCCTCGATGAGCGCAGCCTGCGCTTCAAGAACTCCCGCGAGCTGCCCGTAGTCGCGGCGAGCGCTCAAGTAGTACTCGAGCGCACTCAACGACGCATCGTGACCAGGCCGTTCCCGGAGATTCTCTTGGAGCGCCTCAAGTCGGCCCCCCTTCTCTTCGATCTCGGTGACAAGACGAGCGACATCGAGGCGCAACTCAACGCGTCGGTCGGGGTCTTCTGTCACCGCAAGTTCACGACGACGAAGGTCTAGAAGCTCCGACCCTCGACCCTGCTCCAGGTAAAGCGCACCGAGCGCTTCGAGCGCCTCAGCATCTTCGCCGGTTCGTTCAAGGACTTCACGAAACAGCGCCATGGCCTTGTTCGAATCGCCAGCCTCGTTGGCTTTCCGGGCAGCTCGACGGAGCCAAGTCGCGGCGTCCGCAGGCTCCAGGGGGAGTCGCGAGATCTCCGCCATGAAGAGCGAAGCCTCAGAGTCGTCTTCCAAGGACTCTGCAAGCCACGTCGCTGCCGCGACCGTCTGCTCCGGCGCCGTCGCCTCGCCAGCCGCGTCACGACCACGTCGCCAAAGTGCACTCGCGCGACCGTAGAGCGCTTCGCGTGCTGCACGCTCTTCGTCCTCGCCGGCAAGTTCAACAAGCTCAACGAGTCCGTCGAGGTCCTGTGGACGAAGGTCGACGAGTCGACGAAGCGTGCTCGACAGCCCTGCGCTCTCCACCTGACGCTGCGCCGTCGCCATAAGGTCAAGGAGTTCAACGCTTGCGTTAGCGTCCTCCGCCGCCGCTTCTAGCGCGGCTGCGCTTTGCGTCGCGTCTTCGGCGGCCTGGCCCAACTCCACGACCCGCTGCGCATCTTCGATGCGACCCGGTCGGTAGCCCAGCGCTCGGAGCGCGGCTTCAAACGCCGCCTCCGCGTTGTCACTGTGTGCTTGTCGAAGCGTCGCTGCCCGTCCAAAAAGATGGCCCGCGCGTTCAGCGTCCTCGCTCGCCTCACCGGCTTCTTCGAGTGCTTCGGCGGCCAAGACGTGCTCACCGGTGACCCCCACGAGGCGGTCGAGTTCGTTCTCGAGTCGAATTCGACCCGGGGCCAAAGTGAGCGCGCGTCGAACGGAATGTTGTGCGGCGCTCGCGTTCTCTTGGCTCGACTCCTGAAGGCTCGCGGCTTCGTCGAGCAGCTCCAGCTGTCGGCCCACGTCGTCCGTTGCTTCAAGGCGTGCATCGAGAAGGGAAAGCAAGGACTCCCAGTCGTCCGTCGCTTTGTACGAACGGGCAAGCGCCTCCACCGCCTCGGGGCCCACAATTTCATCTTCGACCAATCGCCCAAGACCTTCACGGGCGCCCTCGTGGCGCTCGTCGGACTCCAATGCACGACGATAGGCGCGAAGCGCTCCCTTCACGTCGTTTAGGTGATTCGCGAATGTGTCTCCTTGGAGCGCACGAAGTGTCGACACATGAGCATCGTCACGCGCCGCTGCGCGGTCGAGAAGTTCAGCGAGATCCACGAAGCGTTCTGCACGACCGTAGAGGTCCACCAACGCGTCGACGACCGTCGCATCTTCGCCGTAGGCCGCTCCGATTTCGTTCCACGTAGCGATGCCGTCGGCGATGAGCTCAAGCCCCTCGGACTGCACCTTCGCGATGCGCGCGAGATCCGAACGCCGCTGAAACGCGGGAACTCCAGAATCTGCACGGCGACGAAGCGCAGCGACCAAATCGCCGTGACGCTCCTCGGCTTCTAGGATCGCGATGATCTCTTCGAGCGCCCACAAGTCCTTCGGGTCGGCCTCAAGCGCGGACTCCCAGGCAGCGATAGCTCTGTCCGGCTGACCGAGCTCTCGCGCGAGCCGCGCAGCCGCGACGAGAGATTCACGCTGAGCACCACGCGTGTCTTCAACGCCGGCGAGCTTCTCCAGAGCGGAGAGGCGTTCCTCTTGTCGACCCGCAACCTCCAGGAGTGAGGCGTGACGACGCATCGCCTCGCGGACGGTCTCGTCGTCGAGTCCTTCCGCGGACGCGACACGTTCGATCTGCTCGATGGATCGTTCCTGATCACCCGCTTCGGAAAGCCGGTCGACCGCTTCGAGACGCAGCTTCGCGCCAGAAGCTTCATCGCTTGCGGAGTCCGCGGCTTGAATAAGCACATCGATAAGTCGACCGGGTTGGGCCGTCTGCGGTGCAACTTCACGCAGCATGTTCAAGGCATCGTCATCATCCGGAGCCAGGCTCAGCAGACTGGAGAGATGCTCCATGGCCTGGTCAAAGTCGCCGGAATCGCGCAAGCGCGTCGCTGCGTCGCGATGAATTCCCACGCGCTCATCGTCGGTGGCCAGACGAAGTGCTTCATCGAGGGTGCCGATGACATCCGTGGTTCGGCCCGTGGCGTCGTACGCGTCACGCAAAATGGAGAGCGCCTCCCGCCGAGCATCCTGGTCGACGCGTTCGTCCCGAACCATGCGTTCGAGCATTTCCATGGGGCCGTCGGGGTCGCCGTTTTCTTCGGACAAGAGATCGCGAAGTTCGCCAAGAGCGTCGCCCGGTCGCTCAAGGCGATTGAAGAGAGCTTCGGCAATACGCAGGCGTAAAGAGCGCGCTTCTTCGGGTTCAGCGACGACGGCGAGGCCGCGCCACAGTCGAACGAGATCGGCGTAGCGCTCTTGACGTTCAAGGAGTCGCTCAAGGCTACCCGCCAGCGAACGGTCTTTCGGCCTTAGATCAAAAAGTTGCAGCAAATACGCTGCTGCACGGTCGAGGTTTCCCGCAAAATCCTTCGCGGTCTGTGCAGCTTCCTCAAGGAGCAGTGCCCGACGATGAGTGTCCGGCGTGCGCTCGATCTCGCGGTCGTAAAGCGCGAGGAGTTCGTCCCATCGTTCGGCCACCGTATGAACGACGGTCAGCCGCTGAAACGCCCACTCACCCGCGGTCGGATCGACCTCGAGAACACGTGAGAGAACCTCAACGAGAACCGGCGCGGATTCGCTGAACCACTCTTCATGAAATCCGACAGCGCGTTGCGCGAGATCGGAAGCCACCTCCGAAGGGAACTCCCCTCGGAGCACCTCCCGGTAGAGTTCACTGACTGCATCGGGTTGACCGCTGCTCGCCGCTAACTCTTCAAGAGTGTCCCACGCCGCGCTATCGCCGGGCGTTGCCCGCACGAGCGCCGCCGCCGTGTCAAACTCCTCGTTGCCCGTATCTACCGCTTCCGTCGTCGTTCCGTCCGTCTCCATGACACCCCGTTTCCGGCCGCAGTATATCGACGTTCGACACTTTTTGGGGCGCTCTTTGGCCTCAGTTGCTACGGCTCGGCGCTTTCCTCGAAATGCGAGGCCTCCGAGTAGCCCCTAGGCACCCGTCAAAGTCACTGCGAAGGGGCTACGATTCACGCCCACCTATGAAAACAGGTGGCGTGTTTGGCCTGTGTGTTCCTGCCGCAAAGCGTCCATGAGCCGCGAGGCGCAGAGGTTTTGCATCCGCCCACTACCGAACGAGGAGCGCGTTCTGCATCACTTCACGCTGGTCTGCGCTGAGTGAACTCGCCATCACAGGGCCCCAGAACATGATATTCTCGCCTGCAATGAGGCACTCCGACGGCTCAAAAACACCATCACCGTTGGTATCCGTCGTGCACGATGGTGAGTCATCGAGCGGGTCAAACACGCTCCCGTCGGCCTCTGTCGTATGGAAGAGCCCCAAAAAGTGGCCGAGTTCGTGGACCAGAGTGACCTCTGCACGGATGAACCCCATCGATTCCATGATCGCGTCCCCGTTGAGACCGATCCCAGACTGCACCGAGCCATGGACGCCCCAGGGGCCTGGAATGTTGCCCGCAGTGCCGAGGACCAGCTCGATATCGCGCATCCAGAAAAAGGAGACGGATGGGCGATCCAGCCCCGCCGAGAGTCCCCGAGCCTCATCCAAGTTTGGATGCGTGCGATCCACGAGCGGCGCCACGGTCAGTCGCCGAGCCAAACGGCCGACCACGGGGTGGTGGCGGATTGCGCCAATCCGGATGCCCGAGCTCTCTAAGAGAAGGTCCTCGAAGCGCGCCAGGAGACCTTCGAGCCGAGCCGGGATGCGGCGATCTCCGCCGACGGTCACGGCTGCCGGGAAATAGAACATGTCGACGTCGATGGTGTCACCGCCGGCGGATCCCGAGATCTGGATTTCACGTCCGCTCAAGTCTCGCGGCCGTGAAGGCCCGAGGATGAGACCGTAGCCACTAGCCACTGGTGAGCGCGGCGAGATCGGCAACAGAACCGTCGTGATAAAATCGAGAGGCACGAAGGGGTTCACCTGCGACCCATCAAAGGCACCCGAAAAATCAAAAAGCGTCTCGCCGTCATCGGTCGCAAGCGCTCGCGCCTCGCCCTGGTTGAGCCCTTCGAGGATGCTCAAGTTGATACGACCCGGAAGCCTTCCAGGAAGCGCGATACGGTCTCCAAAGGAAATGGGGCGATCGAGGGGCGTCACGCTCACGTCCCACTCCGGACCTCCGGATACTTCTTCGACGCAGGCACGCATCGTCTGAAGTGAAGACCTGCTCGCGCGCGCATACGTATCGGCGCACCGAAAGGCTGGACCACAATCCGAATCCCGGACGCACGGCGCGACGCAGCGGTCCGCGACCAGGCACAGCCCTCGTCCGCAGTCGCTGGTTTCAAGGCATTCCGCACCGTCGGTCGCTGCGGCGACGTCATTTGCGCACCGAAGTTCAACGGGGCTCAGGTCCGCGGTCCCACCAGCCGGCGCGCGTGCACACACCTGTGGACCATCACAATCTTCATCGCGTCGGCAGTCGATCCCCAAACCAGGCGTGTCGGGCCCAGGTGTATCCGGAAAAAAAGGGACGTCAGCGAACGCGCCAACATCCGGCGGGTTCATCCCGTCCGGCCCCACATCCGGCGCGCTGAAGATGTCTCGGCGCGGCACATCAGGGAGCGCGATGGCGTCGAACGCGGCATCGGCTCCCCCATCACGCGCCTCGCCGTCGGCCTCCGTCTCATTGAGGAGCGTTCGCGCGCCGCAGCCGGTCACGAAAAGACTGGCGAGAGCAAGCGCTCCCAAAGGCAATGCACGGGTCAAGCGTGCTCGTGGGGCTCTGGGTCGTTGTGCTCGTCTCGAAAGCGTTCGGCGCGGCTACGAATGCGTAGCTCTCCACGAAGGTTCTCGACGCGATCCAGTGCACGAAGCACGTCCATGACGCCGGGCATATCGTCGGAGGCAATCGCTCCCTCAAGCGCTCCTTCAAGAAGCGCTTCGGGGTCCTCAGACTCTTTGAGTTCGTCGAGGAGAGCCCGTAGTCCATCACCCGTAGAGGCGACGATGGTGACATCGGGACCGGAGACATGCGTGACAAACGCGGGCGGTGGCGGCTCCAATTCTCGGCCACTGGGCGACTCGTCCGGCCCCTCGACGAGCACCGGGCGAAACCGCGGCTCCATCGGTGACCGCTCCTCGCGGACTCCCGTCATCTCTAGATCGGGACGCTCAAATACTTGCGAGGGGAAGGCCTCTTCGAAGAGCCCGTCGTCGAAGAGCGCGTCAGCGAAGTTCTCTTCGATCTCGTCTTCGTCGAGGGAAAGATCCTCAAGCGAAAGCTCCGCGGACTGGAACTCATCCTCATAGTTGAGTTCTCCCTCTTCATCGTAATCCGCAGCGAAGCTGGGACCGAGCCGAACAAGAAACGGATGCGCTTGATCCGAATGCCCGCGCTCGACGTGAAAGCGCGCCGCCGCAACGAGGGCATCTTCATGAGTGACGTCTTGAACCGTCCCGCGAAGAAGTCGCCCAAGGAGCTCCGACGCGCGCTCATCGTCACCCAGGTCGGCCACAGCCTGGGCGAGCGCCACAAGAATTCGTGCGTTGCCCTTCGATTCGACGAGGGCTTGCTCAAGAAGACGTTCCGCCGCCTCTGGCCCATGGGCGCTCGATGCCTGCTCGGCGCCGAGCCTCCGCCACTCAGCCGCCTGGGCGGCACGTGTCTCCAAATCGGCAGCCCGCACATAAAGTTCAGTCGCGGCGACCGCGTCGTCCTGACGTGCGCGGACCGAAGCCAGCGCAGCACACGTCAGGGGCTGATCCGGCGCATCGTCTCGGCAGCGCGTCGCGAGTGCGAGCAAACGGGACTCGTCTTCCGCGCTGATCCGGTCGGCGGCGGCGGCGAATATGGGGATGACTTCCGCGGCAAAGGTAGCTCGCGTGACTCGAGCCCATGGGCCTGCCCAAGCCGATGCGAGAAGCCGCAAGAGTAGAGGGTTACCAGCCCCGGCCCACCGGTGTGCCCAGCTCCGGTGCCGAGCCAGGTCTCCGCTGAACACAGCAAGGCTCAGAAAGACCCGCTCTTGCCACGCCGCGCTGAGTTCGCCGGAGGGCGACACCTCAGCGGAGCGCTCCGCAACCAGGAGCGTCGCATCGGCCCGAAGCCAAGACCCCGGCTCGGCGTCGAGCCTTGCTTCGACACCCTCTGCGTTTTCCATCTCTTCGCGAAGCAGGGGGGACGTCGCCGGGGCGCACATCGCAGCGTAGCGGCCTCCTTCAGCTTCAAGCTCTGCGGCAAATACGCGCCCTTGCTCCAGAAGCTCTGCAGTGGCTGGCTCGCTCGTTTGGGAGCGAAGGCGAAACCCGTGTGAATCCAGGCTGACGTCTAAGTAAATGCTCCGGTCATCGGGAAGGCGCCAGCCCTGGGGGAGAAGAGCCTGCGCCATGCACAGACGGAGGGGACGCCGAATCACGAACGCCCCACTCATCACCTCGAAGGGCACCTGGGCGCGCCGACCCGCTGCGACCAAGCGGTCCCACGCAGAGGTCGGCCCCGCGCGAAACCAGCGTAGGTTCTTCGGGACAAAAAGAAGGTCCGCTCCGCGGCCGCCGACGCTTCCCTCAACGCAGAGAACGCCGATCTCATCTTCCACTTCCAGGCGAAGACCCTGCTTAAGGCTCTCAAAACGCACTCGTAGACCGAGGGGCGCCGCACGCGCGCTTAGAGAAGCGAAAGGAACACGGGCGGTTGTGCTTCCAAGCCGTGAACGTCGGTGACGAACACGCTCTGTGCCCCCACGCATATCGAAGGCACCGTGGATCTCAGTGTTCATCGAGAGCTCTTCGATCCGCGCGGGGCCTGCGCTGATCGGCCCTCTGGACTTGACGATGCAGGACCCACCCTCGAAGAAAAGGTCGAAGCGAGGGCTCTTACGAAGACTCATCTCCTAAACGAGTTCCGGCGGCGGAGGTCGTGTCGAGGCGGAGCAGCTCGGCGCTGGAATCCTTTCGCGAAAATTCTGCCAGGCATCACCCAGTTCTTCGGCGCCCTCATGGTGAATCGCATCAAGGCGCTCGCTGTTCGCACCCAGAGCCTGGGCGTTCTCGGCGCAAACCAGCGCCGCCAGCCAACTTCCGCTCGCGGCGTAACACTCCGATAAAAGCGGCAGCACATCGCGGTTCTTAGCACCGAGGGTCAGCGCACGACGAAGCATGCCGATGGCCTGCCCCGAGGTTCCACGAGCCACGAGGCTTTCCCCATAGCGGACGAAGAGCCCCGCCAGCGTGGTGGTGCTCTGGGCCTGCGCCCACTGCACGCCTAGCCGATAACACTCCGCCGCTCGTTCAGGCTCGTTCGCCCTGTCGTAGGCCGTGCCTAGTAAGCCCAAGGCATGGGCCAATCGATCTCGAACATCGGGTTCAAGGCCATAGCCGTCGGGTGAACGAAGGAGCATCGCGAGAGAGGACGGCCACTGCTCCAGCAGCGCTCGAACCTTCTTCCAATCCTCTTCGTAGGCCGCGGTCTCTGCTTCATCGACGACGGACAGTTCAAGGCTCACGTTGCCACCCCGCTCCTTGGTTTCGTGGCGAACACGCTCAAAGAGCGCATGTCGCAGTTCGTCGAGCGGGATCTCTTCGTCGCCAGCTCCGACGTGCACCGTCAGCGAAGGTGGCAGCTCGCCCCCCACGTGAAGTGTCTCAAGACCAATTCCGAAGAGCCCGCTCAAGAGGACCGTTCTAAATCCAATGAAGGCCTGAAGTTGCTCGTTGCTCGGTTCCCCGTCCTCCGGGAGAAGATCATTCACCTCAAGAGAGGTAAGTGAAGCTGCGAGGCGCTGACGAAACTCCGAGAGGCTCACCTTGTGGGTTTCGTCACCCTCACCCGCACCAAACTCTACGAGAGAGGAGTCCGGGTTCCGAGGATCGACGTGAACGCTCGTGATCCGCGCTCCCACGATGATGGAGAACGCCAGGACATGCTCGCCGATAGCTTCGCTGAGCTGTCGAACGTGATCGCCCTGGCTGGCCAGACGCCCAAACCAGCCATCCGCCCGGATGCCCGAAAGAGAAAAAGAACCGCGGTCGGCCATCCTAAGACCCTAACACGCTGCGCCCGCTTGGGGCGCCAACCTTCGGCAGTCCATTCAAGCTAGGCACCAAGCTTTTCTCGATACCAGGCGATGGTCTTTTCAATGCCGTCCTCCAGCTCAATTTGGGCGCGGAAGCCGAGCAGGCGCTCGGCCTTCTTCACATCCGGAATGCGTAGCTCCACGTCAGCGAAGTCCCACGGTACCCGTTCGATAACGGATTGGCTCTCCGCCAAGCGAACGACAAGTCGCGCTAGCTGATAGATGGTCACCGTACTGCGGGGGTTGCCGATATTGAAGGTCTCGCCGATCGCCTCGTCTCGCGTGAGGGCCTCGACGATCGAATCGACGATGTCGTCGATGTAACACCAGGAACGAATCTGATCGCCCTCGTTGTGCACGTGAATCGGGTCGCCACGCAGAGCGCGGACCACAAACGCATGGATCGCCCCCTCGCCGACTTGGCCAGGGCCATAGATATTAAAAGGGCGAATCGCCGTTGTTTTCAGTCCGAACTGCTTGAAGTAGTTGTGAGCCAAGTGCTCGGTCGCGAGCTTGCTGACGGCATAGGTCCACCGCGCTTCACCCACGGCTCCGAGACTCGTCACGTCGGCTTCGCGCACGCGGAACGCGTAGCTACCGAAGACCTCCGAGGTAGAGAAGTCGATAAAACGCTCAATACCTCCAAGCTTCTTGGCCGCCCGCAGCGCATTCATCGTCCCCTCGATGGAGACTTCCATCGTCAGCACAGGGTTGTTCAGAACGGTGTCCACACCCGCGATGGAGGCCATATGAACAACGTATTCGGTGCCCGCGATGGCGGCCTCGAGCGCTTCGTAGTCGCGAACGTCTCCTTTGATGAGCGTGACATTCGGGTGGGTGTCCAAGCCCGCCTCCGCCAGGGCGTTCCGCCGAAGGATGTCAAACACCCTAATTTTGTTATGATCGGCCAATCGGCGCACCAGCGCCGTGCCGATAAATCCCGCGCCACCGGTGATACAGAGAGTCTTGCCTTCCAACATGCGCGGGAGCATCGCACAACTCGCCTCGAAGGCTCTCGTTTACAAGCGGGCAACCTCATGAAATATTGGACGCATGGGTATTTTCTCGCGCCTCAACACCGTTATTAAGTCCAACCTGAACTCCCTCGTCGATAAGGCTGAGGATCCCGAAAAGCTGATCGGGCAGACGGTCATCGACATGAAAGCCGAGCTCAAGCGTGCGAAACGCGAGCTGGTCACCACCCTCGGCACCTCAAAGCGCCTCGACAAAGAGGCGGATGAGCTCGAAGAAGAGCTCGGTGACTGGGAGCGTAAAGCCGTCCTCGCCCTCAAAACGGGAGACGACAACCTCGCCCGCGAAGCCCTCAAGCGCAAAGCGAAGACGAAGGCTAAGTACGAGCGCGTTCGTGGACAAGCTGCGCAGCAAGCAGCGGACGCCGACAACATGAAGGACACCATCGAGCAGGTGGATCTCAAAATCGAAGATCTTGAAGCACGAAAAACCAGCCTCGCTTCGAAAGTACGCCAAGCCCGCGATACGCCAGACGGCAGCGCCGGCGGCCGCTTCGGCTCGAGCACGTTTGACGAACTCGAGCGAATGACGGGCCAGATC
>JBLHKB010000055.1:0-20116 GCA_047619315.1 Polyangiales bacterium | reverse complement strand
CGCTGGGCGCTCTCCACGGGGCGCGTCAAACCGCGCATCGCGTCTCGACTCATCACACCATCGCCAACGGGTTGCGCGATGGCGCCTTCAAAAACGTTTCGCTCGCGAACGCTGCGGCGGTAGCGGTTGATGAAAGTATTCCGAAGAATCTTGAGGAGCCAAGCCTTCATGTTAGTGCCTGCCTCGAAGCGCTCGTAGAAGCGAAAGGCTTTGACCATCGAATCTTGAACCAGATCTTCAGCATCTGAAGGACTGCGAGTGAGACGTAGAGCTGCACCGTAGAGCGTATCCAGATGGACCATGGCTTCGCGTTCGAAGTCAGCCCTGAGATGCGAAACTTTTGGTTTTTTCGGCTTTTGCATAACGATTCACCCTTTAAACACCCGCCCGACGGTGTTATTCCAGGAGTTTAGCGCTTTTTCTCGCCGTCGCCCTAGGCCTCGGGTTCGGGGGCCAAAAGAGCCTGAAGTCGTGCCTCCAGTTCGACCACCCGCGTACCAAGGCGTGACACATCGGCGCGCAACGTCTTGGTCTCGCTGAGGGCCTCCACAATGATCGCCCGGACTCGCTCATCGGCCTGAGCGCGGAGAGCCAGCGCCTCGTCGATGGGCGCCTCTTCCTTGCGAAAGGGAAACTTCGGCAAACTCGTGATCAGCCGTTCGCGTCCTTCTTGAATGAACGTAAGTAGACTGCCTCGCCGGGCGTCGGAGTCGCCGGCCTTCTCCTCTTCGTAGATGATCTGCGCAAGAGTGACGTTCGTCAGATCTTCCTTCGTCCGGTTGTCCACGATTTGAACGTCCTGCCGTTTCCGGACGAACTCCGCCACTTCGTGAAGGGTGACGTATCGACTCTCGTGAGTGTCGTAGAGCTTTCTGTTCGCGTAGCGCTTGATAATGCGCGGCTCACCGCGCGCTGGCTCTTGGCTCTCGTCCATCCCTGGCGGCGTAGGGGGATGTGCACCGAAGGTCAAGCTCGGCGCAGAGCAGGTTTCAAGCTACATTAGTCCCGATGAGAGCCGACTCGGAAAGGAACCCAGGGAGCGCCGAACGCATCTGCAGCCGCCTCTCCGCCCTCCATGAACCGCCCCTCAAACTCGGCTACCTCCGGGATGCTCTCCGTCGTCTCAGCGCGCGCGAGGTGGTGGAACTCCTGGGCCTGGCGCTTGGGGAGCGGGGACGTGCGCGCACCAGCGACGAAGTAGCGCTGCTGACGCTTCTGCTACTGGCGGGCCCTGAGAGCAGTGATATTCGACGCGAGGCCCTCGCCAGGCAAGCCTCGAGCGTGGGTCTCAGCGAAGTTGCGTTCTTTGTGGCGCCACGGCCGGACGAAGTTCCTGAACTCAAGCGCTCCCAGCTACCCTATGAAGGACGACCGCTCACGCTTGGGGAGCGAAAGAGCCTCGCTCGAGGCCGGGATCGCGAGCTCCTCACCCGTGTGATTCGTGATCCCCATCCCGACGTCATCGGCATCATTCTCCGCAATCCCGCGCTAACAGAGATGAATGTAATTCGCCTGGCCGCCCGACCAACTTCCTCGCTGGTTCTCCGCGCAATTTTGGGGGCCCTTCCCTGGTGTTTGCACTACCAGATACGCCTCGCGCTCATGCAAAACCCGATGATGCCGCTGGGGCTTGCCGTTCCACTCGTGGCGTCTTTGCGTCACCCGGATGCGACGGCCTTAAGCAAAGCGGGGTCCCTGCGGCCTGAACTTCGTCAGGCCGCGCACATGGTTATGCAGCGAATTCACCGCCGCTCGCACTAAGCCGCAGCTCGTACTAAACGTGCCTCGCACTGAGACGCCGTGCGGCACCTGAACGGCTAAGGTCTACTTGGTGGAGGTAGTGTCGACGACTTCGGCGTCCGCGACCTCTTCCGAGGCGCTGGAAGCAGACGAGCGCGAAGCCACCTGCTTGTCCGAAGGTGTCACTTCAATGTCTTCGTCGGTGTTGAGACCGCGCTTCAGGCCTCGAATCGCTTTGCCCAGGCCCTCCCCGATCTGTGGAAGACGGCTCGCTCCGAAAACGAGGAGCAAGCACAAAAGGATGAGAACAAGCTCACCCGGCCCTAGGCCACCAATTGCATACGTAGGCATCACGGTCCGCCCAAACTACGCCCCGGATCCGCTCGTGTCCAGCCAAAGCTATCCCTTCATACGCCATGATGTGTGCGTATAGACCGAGTACCTAGACGGGGGCGCCAATCTGGATACAATCCGGCGCATGGGCACCGTACGGCTACAATCGGGGCGTGTGAAGCCGGTCTGGGCCGGTCATCCGTGGATCTACGCACAAGCGATCGCTGAAATCGAGGGAGCTCCAGGTCCAGGCGATGTGGTGAGCGTCGTGGACCCCGGCGGACGCTTCTTAGGCCGCGGCTTCTACTCACCGAAGAGCGCGATCCCAGTTCGCATCATCACGCGAGACCCGGGGGAGACACTCGATGAACTCGCCATCGCTAAGCGGATAGAGAGCGCGCAGAAATTTCGAACAGAGCTCGGGCTGCCCTCCACCACCACCAGTGGGTATCGCCTGGTCCACGCCGAGGGCGATTCGCTCCCGGGTCTCATCATCGATGTCTTCGGCGACGCGGTCGTCGTGCAGCTGCTGACAGCTGGGATGAAGCGCCGAGACGCTTCTATCCTCGCGCACATCGCACGCATCACAGGCGCGAAGACCGTCATCGAGGCGGCTGCGTCGATGAAGCAAAGCGAAGGCTTCGAGACCGAATGGCAGATCGTTCGTGGCGCGGACATCAATGCTCTGCGCTTTACGGAGAGTGAGTTCGAGTTCGACATTCCCACCTCGCTCACACAGAAGACTGGCTACTACTTCGACCAACGCGAGACCCGTGCGCGCGTGGAGGGGCTCGCTCACGGCCGTCGCGTGCTCGATGCGTTCGCATATCTCGGCGGAATGGGTCTCGCGGCAGCGCGCGGCGGGGCGGAATCCGTGGTCAGCGTCGACAGTTCCGCCAGCGCCATCGCGGCGGGTTCAGCCATCGCGCGGCATCATGGACTCGACGTTTCTTACCGCCGCGAAGACGTGAAAAAATTCTTGCCAGACCTCTTCAACCAGAGCGAGCGCTTCGATCTCGTGGTCATCGACCCGCCCAAACTCGTGCCGACCAAACGTCATCGCGAAGCGGGACTCAAAGCGTATTCGAGGCTCAACCAAAACGCGATGAAGCTCGTGGAAGACGGCGGAGTGTTCGTTTCGTGCTCCTGTTCTGGGGCGCTAAGCTCCGACGATCTATTGGGCGTCGTCGCCGAAAGCGCGCGGCGAACCGGCCGTCGAGCTGACGTCTTTCACATCGGCGGCGCTTCCCCGGACCACCCCTCGCCGGCCGCTTTTCGGCAAGGGCGCTACCTCAAGACCGTTTTCGCGCGGCTGACGAAAGACGCCTAAGAAATGAGGCCCATCGCGGAGTTGCCCGTCCCCGCGGGCCTCGTCGGGCTCGCCTTCGATGTCGACGACACGATCACCGAAGACGGTGAACTTATGCCCTGTGCGCTGGAGTCCATGAGAGCGATTCGTCGCGCGGGCGTGCGTCTCATCGCCGTGACCGGAAGACCTCTTGGCTGGGCCGAAGTCCTTGCACGAATCCTCCCCGTGGATATTGCCATCGGCGAAAACGGCGCAGGCTGGTTCTACTCACGCAGAGGACGGGCGTGCGAAGGCTACGTTCTCGGTGCGGCAGAGCGGACGTCTCTCGAGGGAGTGCACGCCCAGATTAGGCGCCGCGTCTCCGAAGAGCTCCCGTCGATTCGAGAAGCGAGTGACGCACGTTTGCGCCGCTACGATCTCGCCTTCGATGTAGCCGAGGAAGAGGTTGTCGCTGAGGACAAACGCCAAGCGCTTGCCGCACTGATTCGCGAAGAAGGCTGCGAGCCCGTGACGAGCTCGGTGCACTGTCATGCTGCCACCGGCCGCTGGGATAAAGCCGTCGGGATCGAAGCCGCGGCGCGCGATGTCTTTAGCGGATTCGACAAAGATGCCTGGATATTCGTGGGAGACAGCGGAAACGATGCTCCCGCTTTCGACTTTTTTCGAATTTCCGTCGGCGTCTCAAACGTACGCGACCACAAGTTGGCCGTGGGGCCACACTTCATCACTCCCTCACCACGCGGAAGGGGCTTTTCTGAACTCTGCGAGCACATTCTCGAGAGCCGACTGCCGAGTCGCGGATGAATGTGGCAAAAAGAGAAGACAAACTTCCCACGCCCCTCGTACTCGCTTTGGCCAGCGCGATGGTCTGCGTGGGCGTGGTCGCTGTCGTGATCTCTCGAAATGGTCCCGCTGAAACGCCGGAAGAGCGGGCCAGTCGCGTCGCGGTTAATGACCGCACCGCCGAGGCCGCCGCGGAGTCGTTCTTGGATGCGTGGCGAAAGCGCGAACATGACGTTGCTAGACGGCTGTCGATGGAAGACGCGCTCCGTCGCGTAGAAGCTCGGGAGCAAAGCGATCAAAACTTAAGTGATCAAGAACGCGACCTTCAGCGCCAAGTATGGGACGCGATGGCGGCGACGCGTCTGCAGCTCTTCTTGCGCGAAAGCCGCGATCTGCCCCAGGGACGTCTTGCCCTGGCCGGCGTCGCCGAAGGTGAATTTCTTGAACAGGCCTATCAGCGCGAAGTGGAATTTGTGATGGTTGAAACAGCCCAGGGATGGCGCGTCGCGGAGGTCGCCTTTGGGGAGATTCTCTCGGACATGCCTGCAGCTCTGCGCTTTGAGGACTAATGGACGATTCGATTCTATGGCGCGCCGGCACCGTCGCTCACTACATCGACGCGGAGTACTACGACCAGGCGTACCGGCGTCGTAGCCACGACAAGGCGTACTACGCCGACTGCGCAGCAGGTCGTATCTTGGAGCTCGGCGCTGGAACTGGACGCATCACCCTCGCGGTGGGAGACGCCCTTTCGCGTCAGGATGGCGACGCTCATATTGTCGGCATCGAGTCGATGGGGACGATGCGCGAGCGCGCCGAGATGCGTCTCGGCAAGCAGCCCAAGCGAGTTCAGCAGCGGGTGACTTTTGCCGACGGTGATTTTCGTACGCTGGATCTTGGCGAGACGTTCGACCAAGTGATCGCCCCCTTCAACAGCCTTATGCACCTCTACACAGCGGAGGAGTTTGAAGCGACGCTCGACGTGGTCCGAAAGCACCTCAAGCCGAATGGTCTTTTTCGATTCGATGTGCTCTTGCCGGATCCGGCGGCGCTCGATCGAGACCCGTCGCGCATCTACAAGGGCAACAAGGTAAAGCTGCCAGCGACGGGCCTCCGCTACCACTACGGCGAGCGCTTTAGTTACGACGCGGCGACGCAGGTTCAGATCATTGAGATGCTCTTCACGGGCGTTGACGACGAATACGACGTTCACATCGTGCCGCTCGCTCACCGACAGTTCTTTCCGGCAGAGCTACGCGCGCTGCTTCGCCACGGCGGCTTTGAAGTCCTCACCCACGAGGGCGACTTCGACGGTGAGCCCCTCGATGCAAACGCTGAGAGTCAGCTGATCGTGGCTCGAGTGCGCGACTAAGCGCGGCTTAGCAGTCGCCGTCGTGATCTTCGGCGACGCCGGCTGCGCGCCGTAGACACGAGTTTCCGTAAGTTCGACCGTCGCACCCGCACACAGGATCGAGAACGTCAGGGCAAAAGACAGCGTCGTCGCGACCGCAAACGCCAGGCGCAGCTACCGCACAGCCCGAGAGCCCAGAGTAGTCACAGCGCAGGCCGGGCCGACAACCCGGAAACTCGCCGCCTTCACATCGGTCGCCTTCCGCGCCGTCGCCACTCACGCCACAGGCGGAGTCACTCGCCACGGAGATCCCGCGCGCCTGGGCGGTGCACTCGTTCGCGTAGGTGTTCCCGTCGCATCCACACACTTCCGCGAAGTCGGGCGAGCAAACGTCGGCGTAGACCTGGCATGCGCCGGCACCGCTTTCGCCGCAGCTGGCGCTTCGGTCATACGCGCAGAATCGGCCCGATCCACACTCGTCGTCGTTCGTGCAATCCGCGAAGCCACAGGAGAATTCGTCCATGCAGCTCACGCTCAGCTCGTACTCCGTCGCGACATCCCCGCCCCTCGTATACCGCCCATAGGTCGTGACGCCGATGACGTAATCACCCACGGGCAGCGCTCGTCGGATGCAGCTCTGTGTTTGCGAGCCATCGCAGTCGTCGTTTCGTCCGAGTTCAAGCCAGTCGCCATCGAAGGGCTCGAAGAGAACCAGGAGCGTGTCCTCGCCTTCAAGGGAACGAAGTTCGAGCCGCGCGTCGTTGCAGCCATCGCTCTCAAAGCGATAAAAGTGCAGCCCGTTTTGCTCGGTGAGTTCGTCTTCACTCGTGCCACCGCAAAGCTCGATCTCGCCCTGAAAGGGGCCCATGCCGTCCGCCGCGCTGTCGGTCTGAACCTCGATATCGAGATCGGAAGGCAATGGGGCTTTGGCAGCCACCGCACACCCAAGTGCGAAGAGGCCGAGACAAAGCGTGGTCAAACGGAGCATGAGGGCAGCCTACCAAGAAAGGGAAAAAGCGCCCGTCGTTCTAGACTGGTCCAGCGCCGTCGAGGGCTTCGTCAACCATCTTCTGATGCTCTTCCGGGCGTGCCCAGCGCTCTTTACCTTCGTCCGGCAGAAGATCGATGGGGTCGAAGTAGAGAAAGTTCTGGCCGGGCTTCACTGAGGGCGCCCGGTACACACTGATGCCAGTGGTTCGGTCGTAGAACTCGTGGCTGTGAACCTCGCGCTTACCGCCGCCGCCGGGAGCATCTACCACGAAGGTCGGGGTGTTGAAGCCCGCCGTGCTACCGCGAACGTGCTTTTCGATGACCTGCGCGGTGTGCACCGTGGTTCGAAGCTCCTCGACGCCCTTCACCAGGTCGTGCTGATACACGTAGTAGGGATGCGCGTTTACGTAGGCGCAGCGTCGCACCAAAGTGGTCATCGTCTCGACGTCGTCGTTGACCGCGCGCTGGAAAACCGACTGATTTCGCACGTGGACGCCGTGCTCGAAGAGGCGACCCAGGGCACGCGCGGTGATGGCGGTGATCTCGTTCGGGTGGTTAAAGTGGGTGTGCAGCATCACGTCCTTGTGGAGCTTGCGGCCCTTCTCAACGACGCCCACGAGGGCTTTGAACCACTCATCGTCGCTCAGAAGCTTCTGGGGCATGACGGCAGGCCCCTTGGACGCGAATCGCATGCGTCGAACATGAGGGATGTCGAGGAGGCGCTCGCCGAGCGTCGTGATCTGCGAAGCGCGAAGGTTCCAGGCGTCACCGCCGCTGATGACGATGTCCTCGAGCTCGGGCCGGGACGCGATGTATTCAAACATAACCTCCCATCGCTTGGGCGACGCCTTGAGGCTCACCTTCTCCACCATGTCTTGGTCCGGTCCGACGGCGTAGGAGCGCGTGCAGAAACGGCAGTACACAGGGCACGTATCAAGGGCCAAGAGCAGCGCTTTGTCGGGGTAGCGATGCGTCAGGCCGTCCACCGGCGCGTCGCCCTGCTCGCCGAGGGAGTCGAATGTGAGCTTTGGATGGTCTGGTAGAAGCGTGGATTTCGTCGGCAAAAACTGCGTACGAATCGGATCTTGGTAGGGGTTCTTCCAATCGACGAGGCTCAGCATGTAAGGCGAGACGCGCACTGCCATCGGCGCCATGGCAAAGCCCGCCGCCGCGTCATCGAGGAACGCATCGCTCGCAAGACCACGAACGGCATCCAGAAGCTTCTCGGGCTTCGTGATGGAGTTCTTCATCTGCCAGCGGTGATCGTTGAAGCTCTTCTCATCAACGTCCGAGAAAGCCGGTATTTTCCTCCAGAAATCGCCGTCCAGTAGATCACGGTGTGCCCAGTTCGACGGATCGGCAGGCGCTTTGGCGGTTCGAGGTGTGCTTTCACCAACGAGGACCTTAAGTTCAACTCCCATGGACCGTGTGTAGCCCCAGCAGCGCCTCCCGGCCAGTTCGATCCTCCCTTTGAACCAGCTGTGTGCTTTCTTTGACCACCGCGCCCCCGTCGGGCAAGCGTGAAGATGTGCAAGATCAGCTCATCTTCGTCATCTCGCCACCGCGGGCCGGTTCCACCCTTCTCCAGCGGATGCTTGGGGCTCATAGCGAAGTGTTTACGCATCCGGAGCCACACCTGATCACACCGCTTGAGCACTTGGGCTACTACGCACGGGTTGACGGCGCGCCCTACGACCACGTCAACGCCTCGGAGGCGATGCGCACCTTCGTCGAGGGGCTGCCAGGCGGCGAAGAAGACTATCTGGACGCTCTTCGGGCCTACGCTGACACGCTCTACGGCCGAATGCTCTCGACGAGCGAGAAGAGCCGCTTCTTGGACAAGACGCCGGCCTACGCGCTCTCACTCGACTTTCTGGTGAAGCTCTACCCCCACGCCAAGTACGTCGTCCTGACTCGGCACCCCCTGGCGGTCTTCAGCTCCTACGCCAACAGCTTTTACGGAGGCAATTGGGAAGAGGCGCGAGACTTTAATCCCGTCATCGAGCGGTATGTGCCGGCGATGGCGAGCCTCTTGCGGGAACGCCCCGTACCGATCTGCCACGTGGCGTATGAAGAGCTCGTCGCCCAGCCAGCGGTGCAGCTTGAGCGCATCTTCGCGTACCTCGGACTTGAGAATCAACCCGAGGCCGTCAACTACGGCAAGACCAAGATGAAGGCAGGAATGGGTGACCCCATCAACGTGGGCAAGCATTCCCGCCCCATGACCGCATCGATTGAGAAGTGGGCCGAAGAGCTTGCCGCCGACCCGTCTAAGCGCGTCCTCGCCGAAGAGATGATCCGTCGCATCGCGCCAGAAGACCTCGCCGAGTGGGGCTACGACACGGAACGCCTTTGGGCGCCTCTCGCTGGCGCGGGCAACAACCCGCCCCCGAAGACGCCTCTCAACAGTTACACCTTCCAGCGTAACGTAATGCGTCTTGCCCGAGAACAAGTGCATGCCCGAAGCGGCGGTGTCGAGCTCGTAAAAAAGGTTCGTTACTACTGCGACGTGTTGCTTCGCAACCGCCTGGGTTAGCGCGGACCCTTGGATAGTATCGTCGTCATCAAGTCAGCATTGCGACTGGTGAGGTGACCTAAAGCGTCCCTCTCACCCCAGTGTTCGATTGGGTGTGCTCACATGGGCGAGCGATTTCGCCGGCCAGGTGGGTACACCCAACCGAACACTGGGGTTAGTCCACGGTGACGAAGTCGCATTCGCCAAGAAGCGCATTCCACCGAGCGAGGTCTGACCCAAGGCCAAGTTGCGCGCGATGGGACGCCAAATGTTACTGGACGTGAGCCTCCGCCGGACCCAGGTAGGTGGCAGCAAGAAAGAAGTGTGGACGTGAAAAAGAAGGCCGGACTCATCGGTGCCGCGCTCGTCGTTCTTATCGTCATCGTCGGCATCATCGGTGGCGTCAAAGGCGCTCAGATCGCCGCGATGATCGAGGGAGGTGAATCCTTCGTTCCTCCACCCATCGCTGTGACGACGGACGAGGTCGTTTCCGACGAGTGGGATGTGACGATTTCGGCGATCGGCACCGCCGTCGCCGTCCAGGCCACGGATATCGCGTCGGAGGTACCCGGTGCGGTGCGTTCGCTTCGAATCGAGTCTGGCCAACAGGTAGAGGCAGGTCAGATTCTGTTCACGTTGGGCTCCACCGTCGAGCGTGCACAGCTTCGCGCAGCCCGCGCCGATGCCGAACTCGCAGGCTTGACGCTGGGGCGATCCGAACGCCTAGGCGCCCAAGGCGCGGTGCCAAACGCTGAGCTCGATGGCGCCCGCGCCCGGCAGGCAGCGAGCGCGGCGAACGTCTCACTTCTGCAGGCGACCATCGCCAAGAAGACCATTCGCGCTCCCTTCGCGGGTCGCCTTGGAATCTGCGACGTCGACCTTGGTCAAATCGTCCAGCCGGGGACGCCCCTGATCAGTCTCCAGCGCATCACTCCGCTCTATGTCGATTTTCAGGTCCCGGCGTCTCAGCTCGCCCAGTTGACCCGCGGTCTCGTGGTCCGAATCCGCTCCGACA
This sequence comes from Polyangiales bacterium, assembly GCA_047619315.1. Lineage (GTDB taxonomy): Bacteria > Myxococcota_A > Polyangia > Polyangiales > Houyiibacteriaceae > JBCCRV01. The sequence goes on along the minus strand of JBLHKB010000055.1, from coordinate 10,080 downwards.
GCTACCCAGACGAGCACTTTGAAGGAGCCGTTGAGACCATCGACACTCAGGTCGACGCGTCAACGCGCAATGTTCGCGTGAGAGCGACGCTCGCGAACGAAGACGAGCGGCTGCGTCCCGGGATGTTCCTGGAAGTTCGCGTGGTCCAGCCTCAATCACGTGACGTAGTGATCGTTCCAAACACCGCCATTCTCTACGCGCCTTACGGCGACTCCGTCTACGTAGTCGACGAGTCCGAAGGTTCCGTCGTGGGTCGCCAGGTCTTTGTCCGCGTCGGCGAACGGCGAGGTGACTTCGTAGAAGTCCTTTCGGGCGTTGAAGATGGTCAGACAGTGGTCGCCACCGGTGCTTTCAAGCTCCAGAACGGCGCCGCGCTCTCAGTTCAAAATGACGTAGCGCCGCCGGACCCACAAACGATGCCGACGCCCGAGAATCGTAAGTGATCATGCTCTTGGAACATGATGGCCGGGAGCTCAGACGCCCGTGAAGATTACCGATCTCTTCATCCAAAAGCCCGTGCTCGCCATCGTGGTCAACGTGGTCATCGTCATCGCTGGTCTGCAGGCGGTGTCGTCGCTCTCGGTGCGTCAGTACCCAGAGAACCAGAACGCCACGGTCACGGTCACAACGGCCTACGTCGGCGCGAACGCGGACCTCGTTCGTGGCTTCATCACGACTCCCATTGAACGCGCCATCGCCGCCGCCGACGGTATTGACTACATCGAGTCCGAAAGCCGGCAGAACTTCTCCTTCGTCCGCGCCCGTTTGGATCTTAATTACGACGCGAATCGCGCGCTGGCGGAGATCAGCGCGAAGGTCGATCAGGTTCGTGGAGACCTCCCGCCGGAAGCCGAGATCCCCGTCATTAACGTCGAATCGGCGGACAGTCAGTTCGCGTCGGCGTACCTCAGTTTCAGCTCTGAGTTTCTCGACCAAAATGAGATCACTGATTATCTGGTTCGTGTCGTTCAGCCTCGGCTCTCCGCCGTGGACGGCGTCCAACGAGCTGAGATCCTTGGAGGCCGAACCTTTGCGATGCGCGTTTGGCTCGACAACGAGCGCATGTCCGCACGAGGGGTCAGCGCCTCACAGGTTCGCCAGGCGCTCGCCACAAACAACTACCTCTCCGCCGTGGGCAGCACGCGCGGCAGCTTCATCCAGATCAACCTCACATCGAACACCGACCTCAACAGCGTAGCGGATTTCGAGCAACTCGTCGTCTACGAGCAAGACGACGCCGTGGTTCGACTGGCGGATATCGCCACCGTCGAGCTGGGCGCCGAGAGCTACGATGAGTCCGTCAGCCTAAGCGGCCAAACAGCAGTCTTCGTCGGGATCTACCCGCTGCCAAACGCAAACGCCATCGACGTGATCGCGGAGGTGCGGGAGGAGCTCGATGCCCTTCGAGCGGACTTACCAGAGCAGCTCGAAGCCGCCGTCGGGTACGATGCGACGGAGTACATCAACAGCGCGATCACCGAAGTGGGGACGACGCTGGCGGAGACGCTGCTCATCGTCGTTTTGGTGATCTTTCTTTTCCTCGGGTCCCTTCGCTCGGTGCTCGTTCCCCTCGTCGCGATTCCTGTCTCGCTCATCGGCGCGATCTTCCTGATGCAGCTCTTTGGGTTCACGGTGAACCTGCTGACGCTCTTGGCCATCGTGCTTTCCGTGGGACTCGTCGTCGACGATGCCATCGTCGTTGTAGAGAACGTCGAGCGCTGGCTGCGCATGGGAAAGACGCCAGCGGAGGCCGCAAAGCTAGGCGCGCGCGAACTCATCGGCCCGATCATCGCGATGACCATCACTCTCGCTGCGGTGTACGCGCCCATCGCCTTCCAGGGCGGCTTGACGGGCTCTTTGTTTCGAGAGTTCGCACTGACGTTGGCCGGGGCGGTGACTATTTCCGGAATTGTCGCCCTGACGCTCTCACCAGTGATGGCGTCGAGGCTCCTGAAGGAGGGCGAATCCGAAAAGGGATTCAGCGGCAAGGTCAACCGAGCCTTCGACGGAGTGAAAGCGTCTTATAGTCGAGGTCTTGCGCGCTCACTCCGAGCAAGGCCAGCCATCTACACGGCGTGGGTTGTCCTGAGTATCCTCGCTGGGGTGCTTTTCGTTCTGTCGCCTAAGGAGCTCGCCCCCGCCGAAGACCAAGGCATTGTTTTCGGAATCGTCAACATGCCGGCGAACGCTACCCTCGAGCAGCTCATGCCGTCCGTCGAGCGAGTCAATGAGATCGCGATGGGGTTTGAAGAGACGGACTTCACATTCCAGATCACCAGCCCGAACTTTGGCTTTTGGGGCATGGGACTGACGCCGTACGACCAACGAGAGCGGAGCGCGATGGAACTGGTTCCGGCGTTGCAGGGGCAGGTACAGGACGTTCCAGGCTTCGAGACGTTCCCCATCGTTCCTGCGGCGCTTCCTGGTGGCGGTCAGTTTCCCGTCGAGTTTGTGATCTCCTCCACGGCCGGCCACGAAGAAATTCTCGAGTACGCGACACGCATTCGAGACGACGCTGCGGCGAGCGGAATTTTTGCCTTCCCGCCCCTTATCGACGTCAAGATCGACCAGCCGGAAACGGAGATTGTCATCGATCGCGACCGCGCCGCCAGCCTTGGACTCAGCCTCGCGTCCATCGGCCAGGATTTGGCGTCGGCTCTGGGTGGCGGTTTCGTGAATCGCTTCAGCGCGTATGGGAGAAGCTACAAAGTCATTCAGCAACTCCAGCGCGATCAACGGCTCAACCCAGCTCAGGTTCTCGAGCTGCGGGTTCGTAGCTCGAGCGGCGACCTCATTCCCGTGAGCGCCTTCGCCACCGTGGTCGACCATGTTGCGCCTCGCTCGCTCAATCGTTTTGAGCAGCTCAACTCCGTCAAACTCAGCGGCGTGTCCATCCAAACGCTGGACGCTGCCCTCGACTTCCTCGACGAGCGCGCACGGCAAACCCTCCCGGCGAGTTACTCGACAAACTACACCGGCGAGTCCCGTCAGCTGCGCACGGAGGGCAACTCGTTTGCGCCGGCCTTTGCCCTCGCGGTTCTCCTCATCTTTCTCGTGCTCGCGGTTCAGTTCAATAGCTTCCGCGACCCCTTCATCATCCTCGCGGGGTCGGTGCCTTTGGCGATGTTCGGAGCGCTGGTGTTTACGTTCTTGAAAATGCCCAACCCGAATATGGCGTTCTGGACCGATGGGTGGACCACGACGCTCAACGTCTATTCGCAGGTGGGCCTCGTCACTCTGGTGGGTCTGGTGGCGAAGAATGGGATCCTTATCGTCGAGTTCGCCAACGAACTTCAGGTTCAGGGGAAGTCAAAGCTCGATGCGATTCAAGAGGCGTCAGCCACACGACTGCGTCCCGTCTTGATGACCACCCTCGCCACGGTCCTTGGTCACTTCCCGCTGATTCTCGTCTCGGGACCCGGCGCCGCGGCGCGAAACAGCATTGGTCTCGTCCTCGTCGCCGGCATGGCCTTAGGCACGATGTTCACGCTCTTCTTTGTCCCCTCACTCTACATGCTCATCGCGAAGCGCCGCGAGAGTCGCGAGGTGACCGAGAACCAGGAGCCGGAGGAGCAAGAGTCCGAAGAGACTTCAACTGCAGCAGCCGCCGTATAGCGGGATCTCACTCGCCCACGGCTGAACGCGACCATCCGGAGCTTGCCCGCTATGCGATGCGCGGCGGCCCTCAGTGAGTCGGGCCAAAGTGAGCAATCGCGTGACTTAAGAGGCCACACGAGAGCTCGAATGCTTCCTAGTAGCGCGGAACGCTGGGGTCGATGTCTTGGCTCCACGCGTCGATGCCGCCGCGGAGGTTGTAGACGTTGAGAAAGCCCTCAGAGATGGCGTGCTCGGCGGCGCGCTGGCTGCGACCACCGTGGTGGCACTGAAAAACAATGGTGGCGGCGCGATCGAGGCCGTCCAAGAAGGCACGGCAGTCATCGTCGAGGAAACGTGTTCCTTCGATGCTGGCGGTGGCGCGCTCGTCTGCTGTGCGGACATCGATGAACTCAAAGGGCTTGCCGCCATCGAGCCACTCTTTGGCTTGGTCGACTTCGAGCTGCTGCACTTTGGCGGGCTCGTTGGGGTTGTCGATCTTGAAGCCGGCGCCTTCGGCTCCTTCGACAAAGTCGATGGTCATGCCGTCAGCTTTGCGCGCCGTACCGCGGTTCATCACGACAGTCCAGTCGCTGCCCTTGATGACGATGTCGTTCGGACGCGCGTCGTCGAAGTCGAGGCCGTATTGCCAGCGTCCTGAGATCTCAAGGCGGATGAGGATCGGCTGTCCATCGGCGAACTCTTTGAGCTTGGCGAGCGCTCCTGGCGTGAGGAAGACTTCGGGATCTTTGAGTTCCGCGCGCGTGACGCCCAGGACGCCATCGAGCTCACCGTTTTCGCTCATCTCCGTGACGATGTCGCAGCCGCCGACAAAGTCGCCCTTCACATAGAGCTGCGGGATCGTGGGCCACGACGAGAACTCTTTGATCCCGTCGCGGATATCTGGGGCGCTGAGGACGTCCACGGTGGTGTATTCCGGCAGAAACTCGTCCAGGGCAGCGACCACTTTGGCGCTGAAACCACACTGGGGGGCATCGCGGTTGCCCTTCATGAAGAGAACCACGGGGCTCCCGGCGACGATCTCGGCGATTTTGGCCTGCACATTGCTCATGGGGCGAATCGTGGAGCGGACAGCACATGGTGGCAAGGCCTGGCAGCACGGGACGCCATCGATGTGAGTGCTATGCTCCTCGATATGAGTCGTCTGGCTGCCTTCCTTGCGGTTTTCACACCCGCCCTGGCCCTGGCCCAAGGGGGCTCGGAGCTGGCTCCGCCCCCGACCTCCGCCGGCGTGGCCGTCGATGTAGAAGTGGAAATCGAAGTAGACGGCGCCGATGACGTCCAAGCGGGGGCCGACACGCCGGTGGTATACGCCCAGCCCCACGGCCAAGCCGCGGTTCAGGTCGCTCCAGTGCAGCCGTCGATCCTACCCCCCCAGCCCAGAGGCGCTCCCCTTGCGCCAACGGGCTACGGGCCTGCGCAGCAGAACGTGTATGCCCCTGGACAGGCTTACACATACCCACCCCGCCGCTCGCGACACGTTCGAATTCGCTACCGCGAAGGAATGGAAGTCCCCGAAGGGGCTGCGCTGGTGGAGCACCGGCGACGTGGACTACTGATTGCCGGGATCGCCGCCTTCGCGGCCTCCTACGGAATCTCAGCCGTGTTTGCATCCCTCGATGCTGAACTAGCTATTATGGCCGTTCCTTTCGCTGGCCCGTTGATATGGCAGGCTCGGGACGGGAATTCCGACACCGCTGCTGGCATGGCTTTTCTTTCCATCGCGCAGGTCGTAGGTGTGGTGCTCTTTGCCCTCGGTCTACGAAAACGGACCTACATCGAATATTGGGCCGGCAGGGATGGTCCTACTCTTATCGTGACTCCAGACATCACACCTCAATACGCGGGTGTTTCTCTAACGCTTTTCTGAGTCCTCCGCTCCGGACCGTTCTGATACGTGCGACCACCCCTCCCCCTCACAGCTTTCGCTCTCACCAGCGGACTTGGAAACTCCACAGGCGACGCGCTAGCTGCCCTGAAAAGAGGCGAACGCGGTTTGCGTGCTCCGCCCATCGCGCTTCCTTTTAAGACCGTCACGGGCACCATCCCATTCGAGCTGCCTGCGCTTCCGCCGCAGTACGCACACATGGAATCGCGAAGCGCACGCCTCGCCCTACACGCGTACGAACAGATTCACGGCGCCGTGGACAACTCTCTGACACGCTGGGGCGCGAAGCGCGTCGCGCTCATTCTCGGAACCAGCACCGGCGGCATCGACCGCACGGAATACGCCCACGATGCATGGTGGAACGCCGGCCAGGGCGATGCGCCACTCCCCGCCGACTACCGCTACGAGACTCAACATCCGTTTCACGCGTTCAATGATCTGATTGCGCTTCGGAGCGGGATCCTTGGACCGCGTTACGTCGTGTCGACGGCATGCAGTTCGAGCGCCAAGGTTTTTGCCTCCGCACGAAGACTCATCGAGCTCGACCTCGTCGACGCCGCTTTGGTCGGAGGTGTCGACGCACTTTGCAACACGACGATTCGTGGGTTCCATGGGCTAGGCGTCATGGCGGACCGCCCTTGCGCTCCATTCGGCAAAGACCGCCCCGGCATGAACGTGGGTGAAGCAGCTGCGTTCCTCATGCTCGAACGAGATGGTGACGCCCTCGCGATTCTGCGCGGAGTTGGCGAGAGCTCCGATGCCTATCACATGTCTTCACCTCAGCCCGAAGGCCTTGGCGCAGTGGCGGCCATGGAAGCGGCGCTTCGGGAAGCCGGTATCAACAGCTCAGACGTCGACTATATCAACGCCCACGGAACCGGTACGCGTCACAACGATGCTGCTGAATCCACTGCGTTGAATCATCTCTTCGGCTCCAAGACGCCCGTGGTAAGCACGAAGGCCTACACCGGTCATACGCTCGGCGCGTGCGGCGGCGCCGAGGCGATTCTCTCAATCCTCTCGTTGCAACACGGCTTTGTGCCCGCGGCCCTCGGAAGCAGTCCCGTCGATGACAACATCGATCTCTACTTGCCGCAGACGTATGAAGAGCGCCCTCTTCGTTACGCCTTGAGCAACGCTTTTGCGTTTGGCGGCAACAACTGCAGCGTTCTTCTGGAGAAGGCGTGAACGTTCACATCCGTGGGCATGCGTTTTGGGCGCCCGGCTATCCGTCCCTTGATGCATTCATCGACGCGGACAAGGACGATGCGATCATCCGGCCGGCGCTCGCATTTGTGGACTCGCGGATGAAGCGAGCCACGAGCCTGATGACCCGTATGGCGGTGCACTGCGTCGATAGCGCCATCGAGTCTAGCGGTCTGCCGAAAGATGGTTGTGCGACGGTTTTTGGTTCGGAACATGGTGAGATACAAATCGCCATCGACCAGATGGCGATGATGCAGGACGGCGAAGGTCGCATCTCGCCAGCGCGCTTCAAGAACAGTGTCCACAACACCGCCGCGGGCCTCTTCTCCATCGCAGCGAAGAACCAAGGCTTCACCACGGCCTTGGCCGCGGGCGCTGACACGTTTCCACTTTCCCTTCTTGAGGGCATGGCGCTTCTTCTGGCCGGCGACGCGAAGCACGCGATCATCGTTGTCGCGGACGAACCCCTGCCACCGCCCATCGCCCACGCTTCAACGCACACCGCGATGGCCATCGCTCTTGCTCTGAGCATCGAAGGCCCCGGTCCGAAACTTTCACTACCGAAAGCGAAGCAGGCTCTGGCAGGCCCGGTTCCCGACGCCTTCGCCGCACACTGCGGCGCTGGCGCATTTCGTCTACTCATGGCCCTTCGTGAGGGCGTCCGCGGAACAGTGCGACTGAATCCATCATGGGAAGTGGTGCTCTCATGACTTTGCACGGAACGCGTCGCGTCGCCGTCACCGGGGTGGGCCTTGAGACACCTATCGGCGAAACACTTCAAAGCGTGTCCACAGCGCTGCAAGAAGACCAACACGGCATCGTTCACATGGATGAATGGGCCAAAGTCGGCGAGATGATCACGCGGCTGGGTGCGCCTGCACGAGTGCTCGAGCGCAAGCGATGGCCACGCAAGAAAATACGCAGCATGGGACGGGTCGCGCTCCTTGCCACCGCCGCCACCGAATCTGCCATCGAGGACTCCGGACTCACCGTCGACGCTGTCCAAGATCCGCGAACAGGTCTGGCGTACGGCTCCACGCACGGCAGCAGCGACGCGTGGGAGGGATTTGCGCGAACGCTGGCGGAGCCGGACGCGCTATTGGGCCTTGGCTCCAACACATACCTAAAGTTCATGAGTCACACGTGCGCGGTAAACTTGGCTATATTTTTTGGGATTCATGGCCGAGTGCAGAGCACATGCGCCGCATGCGTCAGCGCGAGTCAGGCGATTGGAGCAGGCTTCGAAGCGATTCGCTTTGGCATGCAGGACGTGATGATCTGCGGCGGCGCCGAAGAACTCCACTGGGTCTCGACGGGTGTGTTCGACGTTCTTCAAGCCACGTCCACACGCTTCAACACGACCCCCGATCTTTCGCCACGACCCTTCGACCGCGACCGTGATGGCCTCGTCGTTGGCGAAGGTGCCGCCACGCTCGTCCTCGAAGAGTGGGAGCACGCCAAAGCGCGGGGAGCGAACATCTACGGGGAGGTTCTCGGTTTTGGAACCAGCTGCGACGGCACTCACATTACGTCGCCCTCTCCCACCGGTATGGAAGCGGCCATGCGGCTCGCGCTCGCCGATGCCGGCGTCAACACGAGCGACATCGACTACATCAACGCGCACGCCACGGCCACGGAAGTCGGCGACATCAGCGAGAGCGCCGCGACCTGGGAAGTCTTCGGCGACAAGACTCCCATCGGCAGCACGAAGGGGTTCACGGGTCACACCCTTGGAGCCTGCGGCGCGATGGAAACGGCGTTTTGTATCGCGATGATGCGAGACGGGTTCATTGCACCGAATCGAAACCTCAAAAACGTCGACCCAAAGTGTGCACCGCTTGGGTACGTGCTCGGCGATGCGCGCGCGGTAAGACCGGACATCGTTCTTAACAACAACTTCGCCTTTGGCGGAATCAACACGTCACTTGTGGTCAAACGCGTATGAAACTTCACGATTGCATCGTCGTCGGCGGAGGGCCTGCGGGCTCTACTGTAGGCTCCCTCCTCGCCAAAGATGGACACGACGTCCTCGTCCTGGAGCGCGCGGTCTTTCCTCGCTTTCACGTCGGCGAATCGTTGCTTCCCTCGGAGCTGCCGATTTTCGAGAAGCTCGGGTTCGACGTCAGTGAGATTCCCTCGCTCCACAAACATGGCGCCGATTTCCTCGATGAACGCACTGGAAAATGCGGACGCTTCGCCTTCGCCCAAGGGTTGGAAGGCACCCCCTCCTATTCTTTTCAAGTTGAACGCGCGGTCTTCGACGAAGCCCTCCTGAAGCGTTCGATGGAGCTTGGAGCGGAAATTCGACAGGGAACTAGAGTTCTCGACGTGGATGTGGGGGCCGACTTCGTGACCGTCAGGACCGAGGACGGCGAACACCGAGCACGCTTCCTCGTCGACGCCACCGGAAGGGACCGGCTTCTCTCAAAACAGCATGCGACTTACGAGCGCGTGGAAGACCTTGGGCTCGCTGCGGTTTGGGGGCACTTCGATGGGATCCTTCCCTCAGAGCGAGTGGAACTCGAGAAGACCGGCAACATCATCATTCTCATGATCGATGGTGGATGGGGATGGGTGATTCCTCTCGTCGGCGGCCGTATCAGCACGGGTTTTGTCAGCGCAGAGAAAGGCGTCGTCAGCCACGATTGGTTCGAGGAGAACTTCGTCGGCAGCCCGTTCCTCCAGAAGATTACCAAAGGCGCAACCCGCACGCCTCTGAAGATGGCCGGCGACTTTAGTTACAAGAACACGGCACCCCACGGTCCACGATGGGCATGCGTGGGCGATGCTAACGGTTTCCTCGACCCGGTGTTTTCTTCCGGGGTGGCACTAGCAATGGCCGGCGCGGACAAGCTGGTAGAGCTCTTGTCTCCCGCGCTCACGGAGAATCGCGAAGACGACACGGCACTGATGGTGCCGATGCAGGCACACATGGAAGACGCCTACGCAGTCTTCAAAGCGGTGGTGCAGAGCTTTTACCACACGAATCTCGTGGACAATCTCTTCTTCTATGACGACCCGGACGTAAATCTACGGGCCGGTTTGATCAGCATTCTCGCCGGCGACGTCTGGCGCGACGACAACGATTTTCAGAAGATGATTCTCCGTCGCAACGCAAAGCGCTATCGACGCAAGGCTCAGGCGCCGCAAGTCGCCTGACAGACTAGAACCAACGCCAGAGACCTGAGTAGCGAAGAATACAGAGCTTTGCGTGGAGCACGCTGATGGCCACGTTATCCCAGAACGCGCGGTAGTGAGAGATGCCGCCCTCCTCGGCTGGAACGTAGCGAACCTTGGTGGGCACATTGACCACGGGCAGCCGTTTCCAGACGAGCCGCACTGCGATCTCAGGGTCGAAGTCCATGCGCTCG
>JBLHKB010000054.1:0-20204 GCA_047619315.1 Polyangiales bacterium | reverse complement strand
AGGGCGTCGTCGATCCACGACTCGATGGACGAGCGAAACGGCCACATCCATCCATAGGCTGGGCCGACGAACTGCGTCACGATTCGCGCCCGCAGCGCAGGGTCATGGGCGCGCTCTAACCCATGTACCTCCGCGGTGGCGCGCAACGTCTCTTCGTAGGCTTCCCACTCGAGTCGTGCGCGCCCGTAGGCAAGGCCTAGAGGTAGGATCGGGAGGATGTAGAGGAGAGACATTCCGACGAGGCTGAGTCGCCGGAACTGGCGAAGGTGAACCGCTTCGTGTCGCAGCGTGATGTAGCGCTCGCTGGCGCACCGCTGAGCCCAGCCTTCGGGCAAGTAGATCGTTTGGCCAATGGTGGTGACGTAGCCGGCGCAATACCGTGACTGGCCACCAAAGGTGACGATGCGCAAAAAACGGTCGATCGCGAGTGAGAACGCGTCACCGTTCTTCTCGACGATGCGCAGGCGCGGAAACTCTCCACGTAGATCGTCCAGATACGTCTGGGGGTCATGCTCGTTAGCCACCGCGCCAAGGGTGCCACAACTACGGGACGTTGCGCTCTTGAGTCTCATTGATGCCGCTCGCGATTCGGTGGATGATGCCCCCTTGGAGGCTTGTATGAGCGAAGAGACAACGGGAACCAGCGCCGAGGTTTATAAACTGCTTCGTGAATCGGAGCACGAAGTGCTCGAGCGCTTTGGACGCTTCGCCGGAAGCCCAGATGACGAGCGGGATGGCTTTGTGCACTTGTCTTCCGCGGACCAAGTTGCGGGGACCGCGGCGAAGTATTTCGCGGGTGAGAACGTGGTCCTCGTGGCGCTGAGCGTCGAGTCTATGGGCGATGCACTTCGCTATGAAGAGTCGCGAGGTGGAGCGCTCTTTCCGCATTTGTACGGGGCGATGATGCGGGCAATGGTTTTGTCGGCGACGCCGGTGGAATGGGTAGAAGAGCAGCACGCGTTTGCGAGTAAGTTCACGGCAGCGACTCCCGAGCCTGAGTAACCAAACCCTTCGTCAATCACATGCCTGGACATCACACACGACGGGCAGGTGATCGAAGTACGAAGGCTCGTAGACTCGCTCCTCGTGCCCTTCGCTCAGTCCCGCATGCCAGCAGCGCCCGACGAAGGCGTTGCTCATCACGTGATCGATATCGAAAAGGGTGGCGTAGCTCCCTGGCGCGCCTTCGCCGACTTCGGTGATGTAGGAAAACGGCAGGCCCTCGCCGACGAACTCAGCGAGGCGCGTGGCGCTCGAGTCGAAAGGCAGCGAGCGAAAGGGGTCCAGGTTGAGGTCTCCCATTACGAGGTTGCGCGTCCCGTTTGCGGCGGGCTCTCCGCTTCCGTCGCCGAGGTCGACGAACAACTGCTCGATCTGCTGCGTGCGACAGCTCTGGTCCCCGTCGCCAATGCCTGAAGTACCGTGCATCGTCGCCAGCGTGACGGTTCCGCCGTCGACCAAATCGATGACGCCGCGGCCGACGCGCGAGCCGCCACCGCAGTCTGGAACGCGGGCGCCGTCGAGACCGTCCAGACAGAAAGACGATTCGCAGCCACGGAATGCGCCGACGGAAGTACGCACCGCCGCGCACTTGTCAGTCTTGTCGAGCTGACAGGCGATCTGGAATCCGGGCCCTAGTATTTCTTGGATGACGCTCTCGTCGCCAGGGCTCCAGTCTTCACAGACGAACCCGGTGCGGGCTTCTTCGGGTACGCTTACGCACTCGTCGCTGTAGAAGATCTCCTGAAAGACGATGACGTCGGGTTCCACCTCCGAGAGCCATCGACGGGTCGCGTCCACGGCGAGATCCCAGGCCAAGCCGTCCCCGTAGTGTTGGTCGGAGATCATGGCTTGTGCGTTCGTGTACCCGTCGACGTGGTCGTCTTCTCCCATGATCGGCGTGGTTCCAGTGTTGAAGGTCACGACGCGAAGGCTCGTCCGCACCGACTCATCGCAGGCGAGTACCGGAGGGGCATCAACGCCGGCGTCCATCGGCTCCACCGCATCCGGTCCAGCGTCTGATGCCGCGTCCGCGCCGACGTCCATCGCCGCGTCGACGGCGCCGTCTTGCGGCCCGGAATCTCCGGAGACGTCGTCGCCGCAGCCAAGCGCCAGCACGACGAAGGAGAGAGTTGGGAGGTAGAGGTTCCTTCGCATGGCCTCATCCTAAACGACAAAGCTGCGTTCGACCTGTCTTCTCCACGTCCCTCCCGAAGGTGTCGTCTTTGGTTCGATGGTCTTGCGCACAGAGGTCGTTTGCTCGATCGTGCCCCGTGACTCCATTGATGCACGAAAGGAGTCCTGTTTCGCGGCTCGTTGCAGGCGTTACTTCGAGCCTCCGTGGGATGCCGATGCTGAGCGCCCTCGTGCTCGTGCTCGTGTCTTTGGCGTGTGGCGCGTCGCAGGCGGAGCCGGAGTCGAATTATTCCGCGTTCGTCGGGACTGAGAACATCTGTGGCTCGCGGGCAGCATATGACGGGGCGTCAGCCTGGAGCAGGCAGCTCGTTGACCGCGTCATTCCCGCGAATCGCGTCCATAGAAAACGCGCCGAGGAGCTCGTCCAGCGACGCGGGCTCACCCGCGCCAACGCCAAGGGATCCAGCCAGTGATCCAAGGATGCGCTCCTTCGACCAGCCGGCTTCGCGGTACGCGGAGATCGAGGGCGCAGCATGGCGTTTGGATAAACGTTCGCCGTCCTCGGCGCGGACCAAAGGGAGGTGCATCCAGGCGGGCGGCGCATGGCCAAGCGCGCGATAGAGCGCGATCTGTTTCGGCGTGGAGTCGAGGAGGTCGTCGGCGCGGACGACTTCCGTAATGCCGGCTTCGGCATCATCCACGACGACGGCGAGCTGGTACGCGAAGAGTCCGTCGGCGCGTTGAAGGACAAAGTCGTCGAGGCCAAGGCCCGCCGCGACGGGGCCGACGAAGGCATCGTCAAAGCCTTCGGCCTGTCGCATTCGAAAACGAATCGCCGGAGTGCGCCCGTTGTCCAGGGGCGCGTCGTAACAGGTGCCAGGGTAACGCCTGCCTCCTTCACCGGCGTGGGGTGCGCTCGCTGCGCGGATGTCTCTGCGTGAGCAGGTGCATGAAAAGCGGACGTCAGCCAGTGCAACGATCGCCTCTTCGTACAGCCCACTACGCTCCGATTGGCGCACTGGACCTTCGTCCCACAGTAGGCCGAGCCACTCGTGGTCCCTCAAGATACTCGCTTCACTCCCAGCTTTGACCCGTGGCGGGTCCAGGTCTTCGATGCGCATGAGCACTTTGCCCTCTTGCTCCTGTGCACGAAGCCAGGCGATGAGCGCCGTTCGGGCGTGGCCCAGGTGCATTTCACCAGTGGGAGAAGGGGCATAGCGCGTTCGGTACACGCCGCAGCGTAGCAGGCTACACGGAAGCAGACGTGCACTGTCCCAACGAGAGTGGTAGAGATCCCGGGTGCGAAGCGACGCTCACCCCACTTGCTTTCCGACGGGTCGACACTACCCAGGAATCGCCGATCTCATTGCGGCGGCGATTCGGAACGTCCCGGGCCTCTGCGAGGAGTTCGAGGCGAGCCAACGTTGGTCTTCCTTGCCCTTCGCCGTCATCGACTTCGAGACGACGGGCGTGGACTCGTCTGTCGATCGCATCTTGGAGATCGGTATCGTCGCCTTCGAGCGCGGCCGGGTGCTCTTCCGCGAAGGGCTCCTCGTCAACCCAGGCATCCCCGTGCCAGAAGAGTCCCGCGCCATTCACGGCATCACCGACGAAGAGCTCGCCGGCGCGCCACCCTTTGCGGAAGTACTGCCCAAGGTCGTCGAGCTTCTCCAAGGTCGATTGCCCGTTGCGTACAACGCCCAGTTTGACCGCGGATTTCTACACGCCGAGATTCAACGCGTGCAGGGCGCCCTCACCGAAGGCGCCGTTCCGCCAGCGATGCGCCACGATGTCGTCTGGCTCGACCCGCTCGTTTGGGCGCGAGAGATCCTCAAGGACCAAAAGAGCCGCAAGCTCGGAGACGTCGCGGCGCACTTCAATGTGCCCCTCGAGCAAGCTCACCGTGCCGCCGGTGACGCCGAGGCCACCGGTCACGTGCTGATGAACTTAGCTCCCCAGATGCCCGCCGCGTACGGCGAGGTCGTTCGTCTTCAGGGTCGCTATGGCGCGTTCCAAGAGGCGGATATGAATCAGTGGAAGAAGTATCGCACCTAGCGTTTCTCCGCCGCGGTGTTGCGTGCTGCGCTGCCCCGCACTGCCCCGCACTGCCCCGCCCCGCGTTAGAACTAGTCGTTCAAAACGACGGATTGCCGAGTCGTCTCATCCGCACGGATGGTGACGTTGACAGTCTTCGTGCTTCCGTCGGCGGCCGTGAGCGTGAGCCGGTGTCGGCCTGAAGGAAGCTCATAACGAATGAGCGGTGTGCGGCCGATGGAGCGACCGTTGAGCGTGACCTGCGCCGAGGGAATCGAGAGGAGGTTGAGTCGACCGTCGCCTTCGGGGACCGCCGCCATCGTCGTCTCGACCATCATCGCCACCGCGGGCTCCATCGGGGTCTGAGCGCGTTCTGCGCGCATGCCGCGTCGGGGCCGGGCTGTCATCCTGGCATGCATCACAGCCGCCGCAGCCATCACAATGGTCGGCTCCGCGGCTTCTGGAGTATCGGTGGGTTGCTCTTCCACCGGCGAAGCCATAACCGTCGGGACGGGCGTGACTTCGGCGAAGGGCGTCTCCGGGGCGGCCTGCGTCTGCGCAATGGGCGTGCTTACGGTTTGCCCACCAGTGTTGTTCATGATGACCAAACCGGCGCTTACCAAGCCAACCGCGAGGAGCACCAGGAAGAAGAACAGCACTGGGCGCCGGTCAGGTCTCGCCGGCGCCGCCGACGACACTTCGCGCACGCGGCTCATCGTCGTCGACGAGCTCTCGTCAGGCGGCGGGGGGCGTTCGCTGAGGGCTTGGCGCTGCTGAAGTTCGGCGCGACGCTCTGCCGCGCGGCCAGGAAACTGCTGCTCGAGGACTTCGCTGACGTCTTCCGGCGCCGCGATGGTGCCGGCTTCGAGGAGGTAGCGTTCGAGGCCGACGGCGACGTCACGAGCTGTGCCGATGCGGTTGTCCTGGTCGCGCTGGAGGCAGCCCATGATGATGTCCGCCAAGCTGTCGGGGAAACCCTCAATGAGCGAACGCGGGTCGGGGATGTCGCTTTGAAGAACCAAGACCGCGGTTTGACCTTCGCCTTTGGCGCGGAAGAGTCGTTGTCCGCAAGTGATCTCCCAGAGCATCACACCGAGCGCCCAGATGTCCGCGCGCTTGTCGCTTTCGCCGCCGCGAAGCTCTTCCGGCGCCATGTAGGCGAACTTGCCCTTGAGCGTGCCGGCGGCGGTTTCAGTGAGGCGGCCCTCGGCGCGCACCACGCCAAAGTCCATGAGCTTTCCAACGCCGTCGTAGAGAACCATGATGTTCTGCGGTGATACGTCACGGTGGACGAGGCCAACGGTTTTCCCGTCGCGGTCTTTGAGCTCGTGGGCGGCGTGAAGGCCGCGGGCTGCATCGGCGATGATGCGCGCGCAAAACCACAAAGGCAGGCGGTTTCCACCACGCCAAGCGGACCGAACTACGCTTGAGAGTGTTTCGCCGTGGAGGTACTCCATGACGAGGTAGAGGCGCCCGTCATCGTCCCCGAAGTCCATGACCTGGCAGATGTTGGGGTGGTTGAGCTGAGAGACGATGCGCGCTTCGTCGTGGAACATGCCGACGAAGTTCTCATCTTGAGACATGTGCTCGTGCATGAGCTTGACGGCGACCCACTTCTCAAAGCCGTGGGCTGCGGCGAGTCGTGCAAAGTGCACCGTGGCCATTCCGCCGCGTGCGATCTCGCCGAGGAGCCGGTAACGGCCCACTCGTTCAACGAGCACCTCTGCTTTTTGCTCAGCCGTCATTCGCTCGTGATGGGATCATGAAGAAACATACGCGCCTCTAGAGAGACTCGATGGTCGGGGGACCAAGTGTCGCTTGGTCGCTCGGCACAAGGAGGACCACGGCAACGACCGTGGCGACGACGACAAGAACACCGGCGCCGACGCCAACCCAGACCCACGGGCTCGTGCCTTCGTCGTTGTCGCCGGGCATCTCGTCGAGAGCAAAAGTCTGCCGCACTCGAAGCAACACGGCACCCGTGTCCGTGGACGCCGTCGCGCGGCAGAAGATCTCGTCTTCTGGGGAGAGCGTCAGCTCAACGCTCGGCGGTGCACCCGATTCGTCGGCGGTGGCGTCGCCGCTGGCGCAGCGAAGTCGTAGAGACGAGAAGAGACCATCGGGAGTCGGTGTCAATGACGCGAGAATCGTGGCCGGCTGGCCTTGTTCCGGGGCAACCATTGTGTCGATGGTCAGGCGCGCGGCGCCGCCGAGTTCAGCGCGGACGTCCGTCAGCAGCTGGGTTGCTTCAGGGGGGGCGCCGGCGGGAGCGCTCGCAGCAGGATCGAGGGAGAGCGCGTACGCGGCGTGCACCCTCGCTGCGTCGGCGTTGCCGAGGAGCAGGCGCAAGGTCATCAGGTGAGTGTGGCATTCCACGGCGGCGGCGGCGTCCAGACTTGGGCGCGAGAGGACCGCCTCAAAGTCTTCGATGGCCTCCTCGAACTCCGCCTCCATGTAGTGCCGGCGAGCGTCTCCGACGGTCTGGGCAGAGGCGACAGCGGACAAGGAAAGCGATGCGCCAACTGCACATGCCAGAACGAATTGAAAAGACTTTTCCACGTGACGCCAGGATAACATTCGCTGCCCAGATCGGAAAGTTCCCCTTCAGCCCGCTGGGGCGCTTGCTTTTTTCTTCTCCTTCGGGAAAACAAGCTTTTCATCGCAAAAGCGGTCGTGGATGATAACTCCCAGGAGCAGGACCAGTACGCCAGCCGTGCCTGCGGCACCAAAGAACGGCCGGATCGCGGACGGGGCGGTGGTCAGGTCGGCGGCGACAGCGGTAAGCGCGAGCACCGTTCCACGGAAAACCGCGACTGGAAGCACAGACCCAGAGCGTGCCCTCAGGTACACCAGGACCGGCGAGACAGCGATACACCAGAGGCTCATCGCCGCGAGACCCGTTGCTGGATCGCCGAAGAAATATCCAAGCGCGAGGATGGGCGCAAAGTAGGTGGCTTCGGCGAGGCCGATGAGGAGTGAGCGACGCCAGAAACCTCCTTGGACCTCCCGGAAGAGAAAGCCGCGCCAGCCGATTTCCGTGGCGAGACCTAGAAGAAGGTTGAGCGTGACGCCAGCGAGTAAGCCAGGTCCGATGAAACTGAGTGGTGACCCAGGAGGGCTTTGCTCCACCATCTCATCGAATCGAGGGAGCATCTCGGGGTCGAGGCTCGCTCGTTTTCGCGCAATGTAACTGGCGGCGTCGAGGATGAGATCATGGCCAAGAGTGGCGCTGACTCCAAGCCCCACACCCAGAACCACGAGGGGCGCCAGCCAAGCGATGAGCCAATAGCGGCTGGGGCGAAGCTTGAGCCCAAGGGGCTCGAGGATCGGCTGCTTAAGAATCGGACCCTGGACGACCAAGGTGGCCAGGAGCACCGGCAAGAGATGGAGGACACCCACGGCTTTTTGAAGTCCCGAGGGATCGTGCCAGGCGTCGGGAAAAAGCAGGGCCAGAGCCAACCCACCGCCGTGGGCGATGAGGAAGAAGAGCACGAACATTTTCGGCCGGTTCATCTTCATCGCGCTTCGCTTATCACACGGGGGCTGAGGCGCACCCCGTCTACATACTTGGGCAGCTGTCCGGGCGGTCAAAGGGCTCCGAGTGAGGCGTCAGCATCACCCCTCCGCCGACTATCGACGA
Organism: Polyangiales bacterium; assembly: GCA_047619315.1. GTDB lineage: Bacteria > Myxococcota_A > Polyangia > Polyangiales > Houyiibacteriaceae > JBCCRV01. The sequence continues at coordinate 12,394 of JBLHKB010000054.1, read as the reverse complement.
CACCTCGATTGAACGTGTTGAAGGATTGACGTCCTCAGTGCGCTTAGCGCTCACCGTCAGCGTTCCCTCGGAAGTCCGGCCACAAGCGGACCGGCCCAAGCTTGCGAGGCTGGTGAAGCGGCTGATCTGTACCCGGTCCTCCTCCGTAACCTCACGAAGGTTTTGACTCACGAGGAAGCCGCCATCACGTAGGTCGGCGCAACGCCCAGAGACACCTGTCAAATCGGTGGACCGCACAAAGAATGCATGAATGTCGTCACCCTCCCGCTCGCCTGCGAAGGCGAAGGCGGTGCCATTTCTCGTAATTCCGACGTATCTCTCACGGCCCTCCACCAATTCGACTTGGCGAAATCGTGAGATGTTTGTCGCCATGCTCACGGTCACTGAGCTGCCGCTCAACTGCATGCGCAGACCCGCACCACCGCTCGTCCCAACCGCGATGGCACCTCTCCCCGTGCCCGCAGCCACACCGATGAGCTCCGCGCCTGGAAGGGTGTAGGTGGACGCAGCCTCACCGACTGGGAACACAGCAAGAACCGCGTCGCTGCCGACAGGGGTTTGGCCGGCGGCGTAGATCGTGCCCTCATCGTCAGCGGCGATTCCGTTGAACGCGCCCGTGAGACCAAGACCCGATGTCTGCATCGTTCCTGCTCCTAGGTCAAACTTGAAGATGGCGGCGTCGCCGCCGGAGCGGCCCGACGCATGGAGCACATCGCCAACGAATACTGCGTCGGTAATGAACGCCGCGGTGGCTTCAAATTCCAAGGTGTTCAGCAGTCCGGTTTCGTCAAACCGAGAAACGATGATGGCTCCGGCTCGCATCCCAAGAACGAGCGCCTCCGTGGGACCATCGTTGATGACGACTAGAAACTGGTCGTTGACTTCGTCGTCGCCATAGTTGCTTGCCCAGCTCGCTCCTCCGCTGGTCTCATCGATGAAGACCGCGAGGGCTTGGCGCGATGCGGTGCTGTCCCTGTCGCCTTGGTTGTCGACACCCACGACGAGAATGCCGTTGCCGAGCCGCACTGCGCCACGGACCAAAAAAGTATTCGTAAACAGGGCGGCGATCGTCGCAGGTGGCGGGCCCGCGTCAGGTCCGGCATCAGGTTCAGGTCCGGCGTCAGGTCCGGCATCGAATCCGGGTCCGCCGTCAAAGGGTGGGGGGGCTGTCAAGGCCCACGTCGTCGCCAACATCCGCACCAGCGTCGAAATCTGGACCACCGTCAAAAGGGGGAACATCATCACTTCCGCCGTCGTAGCGCGCGATGGTGTTGACGTCGTGGCAACCCATGAGCAGGGCGAGTATCCATAGTGCACGCATCTTAGAACGTCCCCCCAATCTGAATGCTCGACGGGCCAATACCGACCCGGAGGGCGGCGTCATCTTCGTCGGTGTCTCGGTCCAAAATGAGAGCGACCACGAAGCCAACGGCGGCGGCGCCGGCGATGGAGAAGCTGATGACGGTGGTGCGGTCCCACGCCTGGAGCGACGACCCGTTGAGTCGTTCATCCGTGCAACCGAGGGAGCTCCCACATTCTTCTTCGAGGTTGGAGAATACGCTGTTGCCTCGCACGCGACCCGCTACGCCCAGCGCCGTGAACACGACGGCTGTGGAGCCGGTGACCCAGGCCCAGAGGTTGGAGGAGCCGCCCTGCTCGCTCTCTTCTACGTCGAGTCCACGAAGCTGTTCTATTCGAGCTTCAACGGCCGGGCGATTCACCGCCTCGGGCAGGCGCTCGAGGTAGGACACGTAGAGTTCGAGGGCGAGTTCATCTTGGCGCAATCGTTCCGCCGCGTTTGCGGCGTTGAAGAGGAGCTCGGGCCGATCGCTCAACTCGAACGCCTGCTGGAACAGACCCAGCGCTCGCTCATAGTCGCCGCGTTCGACGGAGAACTCCGCCGCTTCAAAGAGCTCGCGGGCGACTGCATCGTTACCAGCTTCGCTCTCCTCTTGTGCCCACACGGGTGCGCTCGAGGCGACCACGGCCAACACTCACAAAATGAAATGCCCGAGGAGCTTCATGACGAAACGGTAGTCTTCGGAGCCGTGAGAATCAATCGCAGACCACGGTTAGAGCCCTTTGAGGCTTCTGCTCCAGTTCATTGCGCCGCAAGGACGTGGTGGTCGGGCTTTAGTCGACGGCCAGCTATGATGAGTATGGAAGCGAGGGCGAACATTCCGAGGAAGGGGTCCAGGGCGCATGCGACGAGGGAGACGAGGAGCGCGGCCCCGGCTTTCCATGTCTGCGGGTTTTCGCGGAGGTTCCGAAACCGTCGGATGCAGCCCAGCGCAAAGAAGGCCATCAGGAAGAACACGCCAAAGTAGACGGCAAGGCAGGCGTAGACCAAAAACGTAAGCTCGCCGCCGCTCACCACCTCGAAGCCCTCGGCGGGCTCGATGGTGAGAAAGTAGAGCAGCGCGGCTTCGCCGAGCATGGGCGCTGCGGGGTCCGAGAACTCCTGAGGCAAGAGCAGCGATCCGTCGCTCCATGGAAAACTCGTCGCCACCATTTGTGTGCTGAGAGTGTAGGCCTGGTCGAAGCGTCCGTTGCGTCGTGCCGCGCCGATTCCAAACGCGCTGGCGGAAGTGCCAAAGCCATCGAGAACGGGTCCGGCGTCCACCTCGAAGGTCCATTCGCCTTCGTTTCCGTCGCGGCGATATTCGCGAAACCCTGTCGCCCAGGAGCGCTCTTGCCAGAATTCGGCTGTGTGAACCTCATGCCAACGTGCGGCGTCTTCGGGCCAGAGCTCCGGCGCGTAGATTCCGACCCAAGAGTTGCCGATGCCGCGCCCCGGCTGAACGTTGGAGGGCGTTGCGTCTCCATCGAGGTCGACGCGAAACCGAACAAGGCCGAGGCCGTCGTCGTAGGGCGCGACGAAGGCGCGACGTGCCCGCGCGACGAAGGCGCTGTGGTCGGTGCCGAGGACGGCGTCGGCGCGGTGGATGTAGGCGATGGCTGCGAGCACATCGATGGGGTAGGTCTCGTGGGGGTAGTCTTCGAGAACACCGTGCGCCGACGCGTCGAGGTCGGCGCTCAAGGTCTGGACCTGGTCACGCAAGAAAGCGAGGTCGTCTGGGCTTTCACGGAGGGCGCAGTAGCTGGTGAGGCCGGCGATGAGCAGCGAGCGAAAGAAGACGTTGTTGTCGTGGAGGTAGTCCTCGCCCCAGTGGTTGCGCACCCAGGTGTGGTGACCTTCGTCCATGATCAGATCACGAGACGCCTCGATGGCTTCGGCGGCGTAGTCGATATCATGACCTTCGTTCGCCAGCGCCTCCGTGGCGTTGAGGTAGAAAACCGCGCTGAAGATGGGCCATTCGTTTTGGGGGACGTCGTGAAGAGGGATTCGCGTCGCATCGCCGGATGCAATGCGTTCACGAGCCCAGGGGCTCATCCGACTACTGAGGCTCTGGTGAAGCTCGAGTGCGCGCTGAGAAACCCCGGGACCGCCCAAGGCCGGGTCACCAAGGTCGCGAATCACGAGAGCCCCTGGGACCAAGAAGCACTCCGCGCTCACAAGGGTGAGCAAGATGGCGGCGGCGGAGAGAATCCGGCCAAGCCAAGGTTGCTCCTTGGGTGCTTTGGAGCCTGAGGCTGGCGTTTTAGACTCGGGGCGAGGAGGAAGGCGCTTCGGCGAGGATCGGTCCTTTGAGATGTGTTGCATGACCTCATGTTGGGGCGCTTATCCTTGGCTGCCGGCACGGAGCGGCTGAGCGGTCGCGATGAGCCAACGAGCGGCGCACCGGCGTGGACGAACGGCTTGCTCTCCTAAGGGAACTTTGCGCAGAGTTCCCGCGCCGCCGTGGGCGGCTCGTCGATCGCGGGCCGTTGACGAAAGACGACGAGGCTCAAGACGCCGCCGAGGGTCACGAAGAATAGTGTGGCGCTGAGTGGCGCCCCGGCGTCGATGACGGCGGCGCAGGCGATCACCGCGAGCGCTTGAGCGGTGATGTAGAAGGTTCCATCCAAGGCGGCGACGCGGCCTTGAAACTCATCACTCGCCAAGCGCTGCATACCTTCGGAGGAGAAGAGCCAGTTGGTCCCAGAGCCTGCACCCCAAAGAACCGAGAGCACCACGAGCGCGTATCCTGTGGGCACCAAGAAAAAGAGCGCCATGGCGGCGAGGGCGAGGCCGTGAAAGACGACCCACACGCGTCTTCGGTGTACACCTCGGCGGATGAGCGAGACTGCGCTCACGGGCCCAAGGCCGGTCCCAAGGCCACGGAGGGTGTGGGCGAAGCCAAGGGTCAGGGCGACGGCAGCCCCATCAAAGTGCAGCGCGACGAGTCCATGCAGAGCCATCCAGCTCGCGCCGCCGGCGATGGCATGGGGCGTCTTTGCGAGCGTCGCGGTGAGGAGCTCCGGCTGCTGACGTACATGCGTCCACGCCGCCCGAATACCCGCTCTGCGCGCGGCCTTTGGGTCATTGGAGTCGTTGGCCATAGGCAAAGGAGGGATGGCAGGAAGTCGCAATAGAAACGATGCGCTCAACAGAAAGCTGAGAGCGTCGAGGGAGAGCGCGAGCGTTGTGCCGAGTGCGCTCAGAAATCCTCCGAGGGCCATGCCGAGGCAGAAGACAACGCTCCAAGTTCCGGACTCGAGGGCCCCTGCTACGAGGAGCTCGTCGCGCTCCACCAAGCGGGGAAGGGCGGCACGTTCGGCGGTGCTAAAGAACGCGCTCGCGCCGGAACGGAGCGCCAACACGAGCGGAAGCGCGGCGCTGAACTGAAGCACCATGCATACGGCCATGAGCGCCGTGAGCGCCGCCATCGCGAGCGCTGCGACAACCAGCACGCGCTTGCGATCGTGTCGGTCGACAAAGGATCCGGCCCAAGGCGAGACGAGGGCGATGGGCAAATGATGGGCGGCAAAGAGAGCGGCCAGGGGCAGGAGTCCGTCGCCTTCGTGAATCGAGTACACGGAAACGGCGACCCAGCCCACCCAATCGCCGAGCTGGGAGGTCAGGTTGGCGATCCAAAGGCGGCGGAAGCCCGGGCGGGTGCGAAGGATGCTCAGCGCGTGGCTCATGTTCTCTATGTGCCCCCCCTTGCGGGCGCAGTGCCAGCGGACGGACGGTGGGTGGGCGGATGGTTGTCATGTCAACGGCTCGAACGAGCGCGGATTCGAGCTAGGGTGCTCCACCCATGTCTCACGCTACCTACCCTCACCTCTTCAAACCCCTCGACCTTGGCCACGTGGTCCTTCCCAATCGTGTGCTGATGGGGTCGATGCATGTGGGTCTTGAAGAAGGCTTCGGACCCTTGGACAAGCTCGCGGCATACTTCGCCGAGCGGGCGGCGGGCGGCGTCGGGCTGATCGTCACGGGAGGTGTGGCGCCAAATGTTGCAGGCTGGACCAAGCCCTTCGCGGCGACGATGAATAACCGTCTTGAAGCGTACAAGCACCGCGTGGTGACGGACGCTGTTCACGCCGAAGGTGGACGCATCGCCATGCAGATTTTGCACACAGGTCGCTACGCGTACTCGCCACTTCAGGTGGCGCCGAGTCGCATCAAAGCGCCCATCAACCCCTTTACGCCATTCGCGCTTTCAAAACGCGGCGTGCGCAGCACCATCAAAGACTTTGCACGCGCCACGCGTCTCGCTCGTGATGCGGGGTATGACGGCGTCGAGATCATGGGCAGCGAGGGCTACCTGCTGAACCAGTTCATCGTCAAAAAGACGAACAAGCGCACCGACGAATGGGGCGGAAGCTTCGAGAACCGAATCCGCTTTCCTCTCGAAGTGGTTCGTGCGTGTCGTGAGGCCGTCGGCAATGACTTCATCATCATCTACAGGCTCTCCATGCTCGACCTCGTCGAGGACGGAAGCACTTGGGACGAAGTGGTCCAACTGGGCAAAGAAGTCGAACGCGCCGGTGCGAGTATTCTCAACACCGGCATCGGATGGCACGAGGCGCGCGTGCCAACGATCGGAACGATGGTTCCACGCGCGGGCTTTGCCTGGGTCACGAAGAAGCTCATGGGCGAAGTCAGCATTCCCCTGGTGACGTCGAACCGCATCAACATGCCGGACGTCGCCGAGCAGGTCCTCGCCGATGGCTGCGCGGACATGGTGAGCATGGCGCGACCTTTCTTGGCGGACCCAGAGTGGGTCAACAAAGCAAAGGAAGGACGTGTCGACGAGATCAACACGTGCATCGCTTGCAACCAAGCGTGCTTGGACCACATTTTCCGCAACAAGCGCTGTTCCTGCCTCGTGAATCCACGGGCCTGCCACGAAACGGAGCTGCGGATCTACCCGGTGCGCCGGCGCCGCAAGGTGGCCGTCGTCGGAGCCGGGCCTGCGGGTCTTGCCTATGCGTGCACCGCCGCTGAGCGCGGCCACACCGTCACGCTCTTTGAGCAGGCGGCGGAGATTGGTGGTCAGTTCAATATGGCGAAGACCATCCCCGGCAAAGAGGAGTTCCAAGAGACGATCCGCTACTTCCGGCGACGCCTCGAACTCGGGAAAGTGGACGTGCGCCTCTCGACCCGCGCCAAGGCAGACGATCTCCAGGGGTTCGATCAGGTGATTCTCGCGACGGGCGTGGTTCCTCGTGAGCTTTCAATGCCCGGCATCGATCACGAAAAAGTGCTCAGTTATGTGGACGTACTCCGGCACAAGAAGCCGGTGGGTGACCGAGTGGCGATCATCGGCGCCGGTGGCATTGGATTCGACGTCGCGGAGTTCCTGGCGGCGCCACAGCCGAGCTCAACTCTCGATATCGAGAGCTTCATGAAGGAGTGGGGCGTGGACACTTCCCATTCGACGCCGGGCGGGCTGCTCGCAAACGTGGAACACCACGCGCCGCGTCGCGCCATCACGCTCTGCCAGCGGTCCAAAGGAAAGCTCGGCGCAGGTCTGGGCAAGACGACTGGCTGGATCCACCGCGCTGCGTTGAAGAACCTTGAGGTCGAGATGATCGACGAATGCTCCTACGAGAAAGTCGACGATCGTGGGCTCCACCTAACCATCGCTGGCGTGCCCCGCGTTCTCGAAGTGGACAACGTCATCATCTGCGCCGGACAGGTTCCTCTTCGAGAGCTCGGCGAGGACCTTGGCAGCAAGGGAACGGCCTACGACCTTATCGGCGGTGCCGACGTGGCAAGTGAACTCGATGCGAAGCGCGCTATCGATCAGGGCACACGCATGGCGGCGGCGTTGAACTGAGCTAGCAGTACTGCTCAACGCTGAGCAGTACTGAGCAGCGCTGAGCTAGCAGTCCTGCGGACAGCTGTTGCTGTCTTCAGGCGGCTCGCACTGACCGTTGCCACAGCAGCTTCCGCAATCCTGCGGGCATGATTGACAGTCTTCCGGCGCGTCGCAGCTGTAGTCGCCGCAGGAGCCGTCCAGGGGCAGGGCCTCAGTCGCATCGACTTCGGCTGCCTGCGTCGTGGGTGCTGGAGTTAGCGACACGTCGCCATCGACACTCGCTGATGCCCCGCCTGCACCGAAGCCGAGGGCCGCGCTCAGAAGACAGAGTGCGAGGATTGCCGCGTTCTTGTTCATGCCTTCAGCGTACCTCATTCGTTGCCCTTGATGAAGCACCCTGGAAGCGCCGAGACACCCAGGTTTGTGTCTGCGGGCACACGCGCTTCACGAAAGCCGCCGTATTTGCCCCGGATTCCACTTGGCCCGAGCATTGCTAACGCCCATGGCATGGTGCCTCGCTTTATTGCTCTCCTGTGTTTGATTCCGACGATAGCTCTGGGTCGGCAGAATGAAGAAACACTCCTTTTCCAAGAAGGGGATGTCAGTGTTCACCAGCTTGGCGACGAGCTTCGGGTTCGCATGGGAGAATGGACGAGGGAGTATGCACCGGTCACGCAATCACTCGCGCTGCCCTCAACTGATGAGACGCTGGTCCTTCGCGTCTCCGAAGAGAAGGCAGAGACCACGTTCTTGGAGGCGATCTATATCCAAATCGACGGCGTCGCGGTGTCGCCGGATGATTGCGCGCGGTCGCATGCACCTGCGTATTGCTCGGCGGATGGCGAGTACTTCATCCTTGAACAAGGAGACTCCGTTGAGCTTCACTTTTCGCTGGCGGCGCCGGCTGACGCACCAGAAGTCGTCGCGACGGGGTTCTACGAACCAGACCTGAGCGTGTCGCCCCACGAGCGCCACTAGCTCTGCCCCATATGGAGGTCACCCTGCGTGTTCTCGGTGGTGTTGAGTTTTGCAAGACGCACCCGAAGTTGAGAAAGTGATCGCAGAGGCATCCGCACAGGTCGCCGCAAAGCGCTAATGTGTGGCGATGCGCCGACTTCTCCTTCTAGGTCTGATTTTTCAACTCGCATGCGGAGACGACACCGCCAGCGACGGAGGGCAGGACGCCGCCGCGTCGGACGCCGCCGCGTCGGACGCCGCCGCGTCGGACGCCGCCGCGTCGGACGCCGCCGAGCCGGACGCGCCGATTGCTGATAGTGGCTCCGAAGACGCGTTCGACTTCGACGCCCCCGTGGACCTGGATGCGGCGCTGGCAGATGCGCCGCCCCTCGACGCGCCCGTCGATGACCGGCCGAGCTCGGCACGCCACACCGCACAGCCTCTCGGCACCACGGACGCCGGCAACGGCTATTGGGAATATCTGCCGCCGGCATATGGCGCAGCACCATCCCCCCTTCTCGTGTTCTGGCACGGGCTCGGTGAAAACGGCGACGGTTCCCTCGACACTTTGGATGCGGTGAACCGAAACGGTCCGCCCCGCTTGGTTCGCGATGACAACTGGCCCAACGAACGACCATTTGTGGTCCTCTCACCGCAACACGCAGGCGGGGGATGTCCAAACGCGAACGAGATTCGGGACTTCATTGCGTTCGCCATCGAGAACTACGAAATCGATCCCGCCCGGGTCTATCTCACCGGCCTGAGCTGTGGCGCCATCGGTTCATGGAACTACTTGGGTCAGGAGATCGACAGCACACCCGTCGCCGCCGCGGTGCTCATCGCTGGCGACGGCCGCCGGGCATTCCGAAACCGAGGCTGCGACCTAGCCGTGCTGCCCATCTGGGGGCTGCATGGCGACGCCGATGGAACCGTCGACGTTGCGGGAACTCGCATCCCGCTGGACGGGTTGCTCATGTGCCCCGAGCCTCGCGCTGAACAGGTCCTGACGATCTATGAAGGGGTTGGCCACAACAGCTGGGCAAGGACCTACGACCTGTCCGCCGGCAACGACATCTACACGTGGATGCTCACTCAAAGCCGCGATTGAGCCAGCCTAAAGGCTAAGCCGTTTACGGATCGCACGCGCTGCCTGGCGCGAAACATCCACCTCGTGACCATCGACGAGCGCGCGAAAACCGCCGGAGTCCAGACTTCGCAGTCGGGTCACGCGCGCCATGTTCAGCAGGACGCGTCGGTGAACTCGCATGAAGTCCTGGCTCGCGATCCGGTTCTCGAGGTCTTGCAACGAGCCATCGACGATCCACGAATCTTCGCCAGCATAGACCGTGACGAGCTCCCCATCGTAGGAAGCGTGGGAGATGCGCTCCACGTCGACGAGGAAGACATCGCGACCGCGCGTCAGTGGCAACCGGCTATCGCCGACGGGTTCCGCAATCCCTTCGGACAGCGACCTAGACGCGGTGAGTCGGTCCAATGCTTCGCTCACGCCCACGGCGTCAACGGGCTTGAGCAAGTAGTGCACGGCGTTCTGCGAAAACGCCTCGACGGCATGCTGAGGGTGAGCGGTGACGAACACCACAGGCACGCCGCGCTTCTGGGCGATGGCTCCTGCGCTGAGGCCATCAAGGCCCGGCATGTTGATGTCAAAGAACGCGACGTCGACGTCTTCGTCCTCAATCACCTGCAGCGCATCTTCGCCATTCTTGCATTCGGCGACGATCGTTGCGCCAAGGCTCGTGAGCAGACGTACCAAGCGCGCCCGGGCCATCTTTTCGTCGTCGGCGATGAGGATGCGAAGTGAGCTCACGAGGCTGAGCCTACCGCGGTGCCCATTGGAATGCGCATGAGAGCTCGGGTCCCCGCGATACCCTCAAGTGTTTCACCGCCGACCTCCAGTGAAGCGGCTTCGCCATACGCCAAGTGCAGACGCCGTCGCGTCGTATCCACGCCGGTCCCGCCGTCCCGCGGCCCGGCGTATTCGCCGGCGTTCCACAGGCTCAGCTCCAACGATTCGTGTGAGCGTTTGACCGAGAATGCCGCCGGGGCGTCGCCGGAGCCGTGGGTCAGAGCGTTCTCAAAGATGCTCAAGAAGATGAGCGGCGGAACGGACAACGCCACGTCTTCCTCCACAGAGAAGCTGACTGCAAAACGTTCTTCGTCTCGTACCGCGTAGAGATGCTGAAGTGCACGCAGCAGTTCGAGCTCTCGCTCCAAGGGCCACCAAGCCTCACGAACACCATCGAAGAGTGTTCTCAGCATCGACGAGAGTTCGAGGAGCGCACGTTCTGCAACAAGCGGGTCCTCGCGGCACCATTCCGCGATGGCCCCAAGGGTGTTGAACAGGAAATGCGGGTCCAGCTGCTGGCGCAGAGCCACGAGCCGCGCGTCTTCGGCCTGAACCTTGAGTACTTCCGCCCGCGAGGTTTCCGCGGCGAGGCCGTCACTGAGATCGATGTCGCGGCCAAGAACCCACCCCGCGATGCCGACAAGGACGCCAATGGCCACAGCGGCGGGCGGGTGCGCGACGTAGGATTCGTAGCCAGCCACGAGTGGTGCCGCGAAACAGACGCTCGCCACGAGGGCGGTACACACCACGATGTAGAGGGGCATCCAGACGCCGCCGCGTGATGTCTCCCGGTAGAGCGCTGGGACGACGAGCATGAACGCCGCCACGAAGAGCCCGAGGGCGATGACCGCAGGGCCGGAGTGGGTCGCTACCCACTCCGTGCAGAGCAGCGCAAAGGCGACAGCGCTGATGGGGCCGCTCCGCCGTGGACGGCTCAACTCTTCAAGGGTGTGGCGCCAGCGTTTCAGCTCAGCTCTCGGAGTAGCGATCGAGGGCGAGTCCAAGGAGCTCGGCTCCGCGCGTCAGATCGGCCTCGCTGACGACAGCGGCGAGACGGATCTCGTCGCGGCCGTGGGCGGGGTCGGCGTAGAACCCTGGAGCCGGCGCAACGACGAGGGACTCGCCCTCGTGCTCGAAGGTCTCCGCGAGGTAGCGAGCGAAGGCTTCGCTGTCTTTGATGGGTAGCTGACACATCAAGTAGAACGCGCCGTCGGGCCGGTGTGTCTTAACGCCAGGGATCTTTCCAAGACCTTCGAGGAGGGCATCGATGCGGCGCGCGTAGCGGAGGCGCATCTCGTCGTAGTACGACTCTGGAAGTGCGTGTGCGGCGATGGCCATGGCCTGCGCAAGGGGCTGCGGACCTAGGCGAGCCTGGCCAAGTCGCTCCACGCGTTCCATGAGCATCTTGTTTTGGCTGATCAAGAAGCCAAGTCGCGAACCGCAGGCGCTGTAGGTCTTGCTCAGGGAGTCGATGCAAATGAGATGATCGCCTTCCAGCTCAAGGGCGCTTGGTGGCTCCTGTGTAAACCAGATGCGGCGATAGACTTCGTCGGAGATGAGCCAGAGGCCGCGGCGCTCGGTCCAGCGCGCGAGGCGTTCGACTTCGCTTCGGTCGTAGATTTTCCCAGTCGGGTTCGCCGGGTTGCTGAAGACGAACGCCCGGGTTCGATGGCTAACCAGCTTGTCGAGCTCTGCGTCCGAAGGAAGAGAAAAGCCTTCACTGAGGCGCGTCGGGATCGGCTTTACCTTCACGTCGATGATCTTCGCGAAGCCGTTGTAGTTGGTGTAGTAGGGCTCCGGTGCCAGGACTTCGTCACCGGCGTCGCATACGGCGGCGAAGGCGAAGAGAAGAGCCTCGGAGCCGCCATGGGTTACGGCGACATCGCCCGCGCTCAGGGTTGGACACCAGCGGCGGTGATACGCTGCGGCGGCCTCTCGGCATTCCGGAAGACCACTCGCGGGTCCGTAGCGAACCACGGGCGGTTGAAACTCCCGAATCGCCTGAAGTAGTTCCTTTGGCGTCTCAACATCGGGCTGTCCGATGTTGAGGCGATGAAACCGAGTGGTTTCGCTTCGCCGCTGGACCGTAGCGTCGAGTTTACGAATCGCACTCTCTTGGAAACCAAGTGCACGCTCAGAAAGCCGGAGGTTCATGGCCGCTACATAACCCGAAAGACGGAACGAAAAAAGGCACCTCATTGAGGTGCCTTCGATCGTGTCTCTCGAGCTCAAGAACGCATGTTCAAGAACAAGGGAAGACTATGCCCTTAGAGAGGCATTTCCTTGAGCTTCTTGAGAGGAAGGACTTTGACCTTCATCGTGGCTGGCTTTGCTTTGACCTGCATCATCTGGCCCTTGTTGAAGGGATCTGGACGCTCGTGGGCTTTCACAGCGGGCTTCTTGACCGTCTTGATCT
>JBLHKB010000053.1:0-20398 GCA_047619315.1 Polyangiales bacterium | reverse complement strand
AGGGCCACGCTGCACGGCAGGGCCCTCGCCCAGACGGCCGTCACCCTCGACAACAACGTGATCACCGCGCCCTGAGGCGCGGCTCTTTGCAGCTGCGCGCGGTCGTCATCGTCCGCGCGCGGACGTCGTCGTTCGGACCACTCGTCCCTGATGGAAGCCGCGGCCGTACTGGCGGCGCGCTGTTCGCGGCGCTGGCGGGCACGGCACGGCAGTTCGGACGATGCCAATCGTGCCAGCCCGCGTCGCTAGGCTCTCCGATGCATCGGAGTTTCTGTAAACCTGCCTGCGCTGTTCGGACAGACGCCCATCGGCGTATCTTGGGCAGAGGGCGTCTGCGGGCATCTCGGCAGCGAAACGGACGGCAGTGAGTTGCCGGCGCGCACAGCGTCTCTCGAACGTATGCCAAGCCGGCGAGGGCATCACCACGGACGCACTGCTGCCCATGAGAGTTTTTGGCTTGTAGGTCGAGGGCTCAGGCAGAGTCGGCTCTCCCCCTCAAAGCGATGCCCCGCACAAGGCGGTGAAGACCGCTTTTTCCTTTCAGTCTGCTGTAGCCGCACTACCATCCCGCCCATGCATCAGCCGCTACTCGACCATCTCGCTTCCGAAACCGAGTCCCTCAAGGACCAAGGCCTCTTCAAAGAAGAGCGCATCATCGTGACGCCCCAGAGCGCGTCCATCGGTGTCGCGAGCGGCGAGGTCCTGAACTTCTGTGCCAATAACTACCTTGGCCTCGCCAACCATCCCAAGCTCGTCGCGGCGGCGAAAGCCGGCGTTGAACAGTACGGCTTTGGCATGGCTTCGGTGCGCTTCATCTGTGGCACCCAAGATGTACACAAAGAGCTCGAGGCGCGCGTGTCGACGTTCCTTCAAACCGAAGACACGATTCTCTACACGAGCTGCTTTGACGCCAACGGTGGTTTCTTCGAAACATGCTTCGGTCCCGAAGACGCCATCATCAGCGACAGCCTGAACCACGCATCGATCATCGACGGCATCCGTCTCTGCAAAGCCAAGCGGTTTCGCTACGAGAACAACAACATGGAAGCCCTCGAAGCGAAACTGAAGGAAGCCAAAGACTCACGCTTCAAAGTGATCGTGACCGACGCCGTGTTTTCGATGGACGGCTACCTCGCCAACCTCCCGCGCATCTGCGACCTCGCCGACGAACACAACGCCATCGTCTTTATGGACGACTGTCACGGCGTCGGTTTTATGGGAGAGGGCGGTCGAGGAACCCACGAGGAGATGGGCTGCCTTGGGCGCATCGATGTCATCACGGGCACGCTGGGCAAAGCGCTCGGTGGCGCCTCGGGCGGTTATACGTCTGGGCACAAAGAGATCATCGGCTGGCTCCGCCAGCGCAGCCGCCCCTACCTCTTCAGCAATACGCTCGCGCCGGTTATCGCAAAGGCGAGCCTCGCCATGTTTGACCTCCTCGAGGAAGAAGGTGAGACCCTACGTGGTCGACTTTGGGACAATGCGGCCCGCTTCCGAACCGGAATGGAAGCCGCAGGCTTCAAGTTGCTCCCGGGCAAGCACGCCATCATTCCCGTGATGCTCGGCGATGCGAAGCTCGCGAGCGCCATGGCCGACGCGCTCCTTGAGGAGGGTATCTACGTCATCGGCTTTAGTTTTCCCGTGGTTCCGCGCGGCGCAGCGCGGATTCGAACCCAGATGTCCGCAGCGCATACGTCGGAGCAGATCGACCAGGCCATCGCCGCCTTCACGAAAGTCGGCAAGGCGATGGGAGTGGTCTCTTGAGTCGGTCCACCCTCGTACTTCCTGGAGACCCCACGCTCCCCAAAACGATGCGCGCCCTCGTGAAAAGCGAGGCGAAAGAAGGCCTCTGGATGCAGGAGGTTCCGGTGCCGGAGATCGGGCCGAACGACGTGCTGATCCGAATCGCCAAGACGGCCATTTGCGGCACCGATATCCATATCTACAACTGGGATGAGTGGGCGCAAAATACGATCCCAGTTCCGATGACGGTCGGCCACGAGTTTAGCGGCGTGGTCGCCGCCATCGGTTCCCACGTTCTGGGTTTTGAAGTGGGCGACCGTGTCAGCGGCGAAGGGCACATCACCTGCGGCTACTGCCGAAACTGCCGTGCCGGCAAGCGCCACCTGTGTCGCAACACCGTTGGCGTCGGCGTCAATCGCAGCGGAGCCTTCGCCGACTATCTCTCGTTGCCCGCCGTCAACGCATTCAAGCTGCCGGCGAACGTCTCCGACGAAATCGCCGCGTACCTCGACCCCCTTGGCAACGCTGCACACACGGCGCTTTCCTTCGACCTCGTTGGCGAGGATGTCCTGATTACCGGCGCCGGTCCCATCGGTATCATGGCCGCGGCTATTTGCCGCCATGTGGGCGCTCGCCACGTGGTCGTCACGGACGTGAACCCCTACCGTCTCGAGCTCGCCGCCAAGATGGGCGCGAGTAAGACCGTCGATGTGCGAAGCGAATCTCCGCGCGAAGCGATGAAGGCCCTCGGCATGACCGAAGGCTACGACGTGGGCCTCGAGATGAGCGGGAACGGCAGCGCATTCTCCGGCATGCTTGACGTGATGAACCACGGCGGCCGCGTCGCACTCCTCGGTATCCCGCCGAGCGACGTCACCATCGATTGGAACCAGGTGATCTTCAAGGGTCTGATCCTCAAGGGCGTCTACGGTCGTGAGATGTTTGAGACTTGGTACAAGATGGTCTCGATGCTTCAGTCGGGCCTCGACATCTCTCCGCTTCTCACACACCGCTACCCCGTCGACCAGTTTCAGGAGGGCTTCGACGTGATGCGCTCCGGTCAGTCCGGCAAGGTCGTTCTCGATTGGCTCGACTAGAATTCGCGTCGTGAAAGTCTGCCCCAGCGACCAGTGTCCGCACTTCGTCTCGACGTCGGAGCGGGCGGAGTACGCAGGGGGCGACCTCTGCCCAGGATGCCAAGCGGTTCTTCTCGACGTGGGCGTCAAGGTCCCCTTGTACAAGCGGATCCTTGGTCCGTGGATGTGGTTCGCCATCGGCGGGACCGTTCTCATCGTGGGTGCCAATGTGGTGAGCGTGTTCTATGACATCGCCACGCCCTCGACGGTTTCGGAGCTCCTCGTCGTCAACAGCACCGACGGTACGTTTCACGTCGACGCCGAGAACGCCGACCATCAGCACGAACGTTTTATCGTGCCGATGGGCATGACGCATTCCTTCGACGTGGAGGCCGACCTCGTTCTGCACATTGTCGACGGGCACGGTAACTCCGTCGAGGACATCACCTTTGAAAGCCCAGGACAGGGCGTGACCGTCGTCAATCCTGGCCGAAGCCGACCCCTCTGCCGAACCCAGCACTTCTACGAGGTCGAAACCCTTGAGCGAGGGACGAGGCGTCCCATGGAATTTCCTCTTGTTGGTGCGGTCCACCATTTCGCCGAAGGAACACGGGTCTTTGAGCGTTCCCTCGAGCGAGTTTCAGAGATCGGCTCGCCGTCGGCCTTTACAGTTTCCTTCTGCCGCGAATGAACAGACTTCGTCGGTTCCGGGATCGCTCGGAGCGGCCTTTTGTGGCTCGCTGATTCTCGGCGTCTATTCCTCCCGAACGCACATTCGCAATGTCGTCGTCGGTATCGCGTCGCAGCGGAAGCCCGTCGGACAGAGTGAATCCGCGCAGAGCCGTGAGCAATAGCCCGGCGCATTGCAGAGGGCGCTCTCACAGTCGGCGGCCTGCGAGCAGCTTTCGCCCACCGCGCGGGTTCCTGCGCGTGCACAAAGAAGCTCGAAGACGCCGGTGTCGACCTCTTCGGGCCTGCAGCCGAAGCCTGGCGGACAGCCGTCAGGCACGCACGTCTGTGTACACATGGGGCCGCCTGGTGCGCCTGGGTTACAAAGCCCGGACCGGCAATCGTTGGTTCCGCTTGCGGGACATGAGCTCCCGATGGGAGCGGACCCCAGAATGTCCGAGGGCGGAACACAGACAGGCGCAGCGGAGCCTCCGATGACTTCGCATGTGTAGGGCGGCACCCCAAGGCTCGTCGCCCGTGCGGGACAGTCCGCCGCCGTTCGACACGTCGCAGTACATCCTTGTGGGCTGAGGCAAAGACCCGAGCGGCACTCGGTGCCGCCGCCCGTGCACGGCGTCTCGATGAGCATGCACACGCGCGCATCGCCGATCTCGCTGCACGCAAAGCCCGAGGGGCAGTCGCCAGCGTTGTCGCATGGGCGCGTGCATTCCCCGGAGCTCATGTCGCCCAGGCAGAGGCCTAGGACACACGTGGCCGCCGAGGACACGGCGCACATCTCGCCGGTATCATCGCGTCTGCACACACCGCCGGCGCAGAGCTCGTCGTCCGCGCATTCGTTGTTGTTCGTGCAGAGCTCGGTGCATCGCGAAACGTCGCACCGCATCGACGCACACTCGGTTCCGGTGGTGCAGGGATCAAACCTTGCGCCAGGAAGTCCGCTGTCGGGTCCCCCATCGGGCCCGGCGTCGGCTATCGACATGTCGGGTGCCGCTGAAACATCCGGCATCGACGCATCACGAACGCTCGCGTCCTGCGAGCCCGAGTCGACTGGGCTCCGAACATCCGGAGCCGCATCGGCGCCACCGTCGACGGGGGAAACACACTGCCCGACGGTGCTGCACATTCCGCCGCTGCCGCAGTCCGTGTCCAAGATGCAGTTTTGCGAGCACTCACCCCGGCTACAGAACATGCCTGTCCCGCACTGCGAGTTGAAGCTGCATTCGTCTTGCGCGCATGACGCCAGCGCACTTAGCCCCAAACAAAGGCTCACCAAACGTATACTCATACCAAGCATTACTCCAACTCACCCATGACGCTTCCACGCAGCCGACGGTAGCGGGGAAGGAATGCTTCACGTCGAGCGTCGCGCACTTCTGGCGGTGGTAGCTCAAAGATCTTTGGCTCGATGGCGAGAATCGCCTCTTCGTCGACTTCATCGATGAGCGAAGGTGGCAGGTAGCGACGTCCATACTCCTTGTAGACGCCGCTCGTCACGAAGAGGTCGAGAAGCTCGGGGTCCAAATGGTTGTCGCGCTTCATGAAACCCATGATGCGCATCGATTCGGACAGCGTCTTCCCCTTCTTGTAGGGACGGTCTTGGGCCGTGAGCGCTTCGAAAACGTCGGCGATGGCCATGATGCGCGCAGGGACCGACATGTCCCCGGCATAGAGGCCGCGTGGGTAGCCTTTCCCGTCGAAGCGCTCATGGTGACCCCCGGCGTATTCGGGAACATTGCTGAGATTTGGTGGGAAGGGCAGTGATTCGAGCATCTGTACCGTCTGAACCATATGACCGTTGATGATGAGGCGTTCCTCTTCGGTCAGGGTTCCGCGAGAGATGCAGAGGTTGTCCACTTCGTCTTCGCTGAGGAGCGCTCGCTCCAAACCTTCTTGGATAAAGAGACGTTTGCCGATGTCACGAATCTCCGCCGCAGACTTGTCCGCGAGGAACTCCGCTCCAACGTTCGCTTCGCGCAAGAAACCCAGCTCTTCGCTGAGGCGCGCGATGGTCTCTGCGCAATGGGCTTCGGCTTCCTCCGCGTCCGCGCCGCCGAGCTTGGCTTCAAGCATGACGATCTTTGCGTCGCGCTTGAGAACTTCAAACCGTGCGGCCACGGTATCGATCCGGTCGCTGATTGTTTCAAGCTTCGTGCCCTTGTCCATGATGTGAACGGGCGTCGTCACCTTGCCGCAGTCGTGCAGCCAAGCGGCTATCTTGAGTTCGTACCACTCGTCTTCGCTGAGGCTGAAGTCGACGAAGGGTCCTTCGCCTTGTTTACACGCGGCCTCGGCGAGCATCATCGTGAGAATCGGTACTCGTTCACAGTGCGCGCCTGTGTAGGGTGACTTGCTATCGATGGCGGCGGCGATCATCTGAATGAACGACTCGAGGAGCTTGCGTTGCCCGTCGATGAGCTGCTGATTCTCAAGCGCGACGGCTGCTTGTGACGCCAAGGCTTCGACGATGCGCTGACGGCTATGGCTAAATGCAACCGCCTTCCCATTGTCGTCCTGCGCGTTGATCAGCTGCAACACGGCGATGACGCGCTTCTTGTGATTGACCAAAGGAATCGTTAGGAACGAAGTGGAGCGATAGCCGTTTGCGTCGTCGAACCTTTTGGTCCCGCTGAAGTCAAACGTCGTCGTATCGTAGGCATCGGGGATATTGACGGACTTCTTGATGAGCGCTGTGTAGGTCGCCACGTTGTTGTGATTGGCGAGCTGGGTCTCATCGTCGATGAGCGGGATTGGCGCGAAAGGAACCTCCGCACCGGTTGTCCCGCCAAGGGCGATCCTCAGAGAGTCGTTGCGAACGATGGCGAAGCGAAGGTGATCGTCTGCCGTACGCATGTAGAGCGTCCCGCCATCCGCTCGGCAGAGGTTCTTTGCCTCCACCAGGATCCGCTCCATGAGTCGATTGGTGTCCTGTTCCGCTGAGAGCGCGATACCCACATCGTAGAGAAGCTCAAGCTTCTTCAGGTTGTCTTCGAGAGTGGCACGCTCGTCCATAGCCGTGGAATAGCACGCTATGTAGGCTGACTAACATTGACGGAAACAAAAAAGCCCACCCGCGAACGAGTGAGCTTTTCGGTTGGGGGAGAGCCTAGCTGTCGATGGAGTCGGCGGAAGGGCCGCTTTCCTGCTGCTCGACGGTGCTTCCCTCGCCAAGGTTGAACTCCACGCGGCGGTTTGCCGCGCGGCCCTCGCGGGACTCGTTCGTCTCGATGGCCTGTGTCTCGCCGAAGCCATTGGCTCGGAGGCGGCCTTCGGCGACGTCCTTGCGAATCAGGTAAGCGACCACTGCCTGCGCGCGGCGGAGGGAGAGCTCCATGTTGTAGTCGTCATCACCGCGGTCATCGGTGTGACCCTCCACGCGGATGATCGTGATCTCCGGGTGGTTGTTGATGACCTGCGCGACGTTGTTCAAGAGTCGGTTGGAGCGGCTCAGAATTCGGTCACTGTTGGTCCGGAAGAAGACCTTGTCGAGAATCTCGAGCTGGCCGTCACGAATGACGACCTGCTGACGCGCACGACAGCCCTGGTTTTCGACAGTGCCCGCTTCGTCGGGGCAGTTGTCGAGTCGGTCGACGACGGTGTCGCCGTCACGGTCTGCGTCGGGGCAGCCATTGTTGGCGACAACACCCGCTTCGAGTGGGCAGTTGTCCGAGCCGTCCATGACGCCGTCTCCATCGTTGTCAGGATCCGGGCAACCGTTCTCGTCTTCGAACTGGTCGAAGTCCTCAGGCTGCATGGGGCACTCGTCCACTGTATCGAGGATGCCGTCTTCATCGTTGTCCGTATCCGGGCAGCCGTTCTCGTCCTCGAAGTTGTCCATGTCCTCTGGGTCCATGGGGCACTGGTCGTCGGCATCGAGAATCGTGTCGTTGTCGTTGTCGGGGTCCGGACAGCCGTTCTCATCTTCGAAGGAGTCGACGTCTTCAGGCTCGGTGGGACACTCGTCCACGCTGTCCATCAGGCCGTCACCATCGGTGTCGACAGGATCGGCAGCCACAGCGGCGCCTGCTTCTCCGGGAGGCGCCCAGCCGATTGTTCCGATGCCGCGGAAGTCAGGACTTCCAAAGCCGCGGTTGAGGCCGGTACCACCGGAGAGACCCGCCACGAGGCCGGAGCGGTGGTGGAGCTTGAGACCCGCGAGAGCCTCGAAAGGCGTCTCTTCACGGTCGAAGAAGTTCGAGAAGTTCGTGGAGCCCCAGGCCTGAACGTGGAGATCGACGCGAGTCGTACCAGGCGCCAGGTGCGTGCCGTAGAGCGGAACGCTGACGCCCAGACCAAACGTGAACTGGTCGCCAACGGTGACCTCCGCGGCGCCCATGTCGGACTGGAAGGTCTGGTTCTCGCGGAAACGACCGCCCAAGTTCAACGTGATGCGAAGGATGTCTGCACGGACCTCAGCCAGGAGCTCAGGGTGGATCGTGAGGAAGTTGTCGCCGCGGTAGTTACCGCCGCCTGTTGGGAATGTCCCAGTCAGCTGGAAACCAAGCCCGAACGAGTCGTCGCGCTCTCCAAGAAGGCGAAGACGAGCGCCCAAGTAGATGTCGCCGAGACCGGAACCATCGGCGGCAGGAACTCCAAGACCAGTCGTGTCCTCGCCGTTCATCCAGAGCACGACGGGGAGGCCGGCGTAGATGACGAGTCGGTCGAAGAGACCGAAGGCGAGACCCACCTGCGCGGTGAGCTCGTCGGAGACGACCTGCGTCGACTCGGAGTCTGAGTTGCCGAGCTCCGTCTCGAAGACGAGCGGATCATTGGCGTAGTCGATGTGAAGTTGGGCGCCGAGATCCAGGTGGCCCAGGTCGTCGGGTCGGCTGATGGAGAAGCCGTCGTTCGGCGTCTCAGAAGCTCGGAACTGGTTCAGGGTCGCCGAACCAGGTTGAGCTACGGCGCTGGCGGAGAAGCCGAGCATTCCGGCGATCACAGCAGCGAGTATTCCCTGTGTTCTGATGGTTTTATTCATTCCAACTATCCTCTGAATTCGGCACTCTAAAAAAGTTTCGGGTGTGTCAGCTCCACTGGAGGCCCCCTGACAAGTCTCATGACTACCCTACGTAAGCCGCGCCATCTTACCTAGGTCTTGGCGAAAAGCTTCTTTTTTGCGCTGGGCCAAAACCCGAGACCTCACCCAAATGAGTGGACTTTTTTTTAGCCCCTCGGGCCGGCACAGAACGGCACAGCGAAGACCTCGGCGGTCGTCCGGAGAAGGTCTTTAGATCGCACGGAAAACGACCGAGCCATTCGGTCAACGACGACATCCGTTGCCAGCAGCCCACGGATGTCGTCGTTGACCGACGCGCTGTGAGTGAACTCTCTTAGCGCAAACCAAGCCATCGCATGAGGTACCAAACGGCGATCATTACGGGCACACCGACAAGGATCACGCGCCAGAGCTCACGGGCCGGCGGTGCGCCATCTTTTTGCCGGCCCTTCACTCGCTGCTCTCCGTCGCCCGCGATTTCCTCGCGCTCGTCGCTCACGACTCCAAGAACCCGTAGCGCCAGTCCACTGCAGGGACCTGCGTCTCCTTGATGGAACGAGGCGAGGTCCAGCGAAGCAGGTTCCACATGGCGCCTGCCTTGTCGTTCGTCCCGCTTCCGCGGCCGCCCCCAAAGGGCTGCTGTCCGACCACGGCGCCCGTGGGCTTGTCGTTGATATAGAAGTTGCCTGCTGCGTTGCGAAGGGCACGGCTCGCCTGCTGCACCGCGTAACGGTCCTGGGAAAAGACCGCACCGGTGAGCGCGTAGGGAGACGTGGTGTCGATGGTCTTGAGAACCTCGTCCCACTTGTCGTCGTCGTAGACAAATGCAGTGACGACGGGGCCGAAGATCTCCTCTTCCATCAAGCGGTGATGAGGGTCGTCGACGCGAACAAATGTGGGGTCGATGAAGAAGCCCTTAGAATCGTCGGACGTTCCTCCGGCGCGAACGTCGGCGGTCTCTTTGGCCAACTTTTGGTAGCCCGAGATCTTGTCGAATGAGCGCCGGTCGATGACCGCGCTCATGAAGTTCGAGTAGTCTCGCGGGTCCCCGACTTTGACGCCCTGGAGCATGTCGAGGACTCGCTCTTCAAGCTGTCCGTAGAGCGACTTCGGCACATAGAGCCGCGAAGCCGCGCTGCACTTCTGGCCCTGGTATTCAAAAGCGCCGCGCACGATGGCCGTCGCCGCTGAGTCGAGCTCCGCGCTCGGGTGGTAGAGGATGAAGTCTTTGCCGCCGGTCTCGCCGATGAGCCGCGGGTAGGTGCGGTACCGGTCCAAGCGCTCCGCGACGCCGCGCCAAAGAGCCTTGAACGTTCCCGTGCTCCCGGTGAAGTGAATCGCCGCCAGGTGACGGCTCTCCAGGGCTGCATCCCCTTGGGTCTTCCCGTCGCCGGGGACCAGCTGGATCACACCGTCCGGCAAACCTGCGGCCTTGAGGAGCTGGAGACAATGCCAAGCGCCGACCATCGACGTGGTCGAGGGCTTCCAAAGAACCACGTTTCCCATCAGCGCAGGCGCCGCCGGAAGGTTCACTGCGATGCTCAGAAAATTGAACGGCGCGATCGCGAAGACGAAGCCTTCGAGGGGTCGATACTCACTGCGGTTCCAGACCCCAGGCGACGAGGTTGGCTGGTGCTCATGAATCTGCTGCGCGAAGGCCGCGTTGAAGCGAAAGAAATCGATGAGCTCACACGCGGCGTCGATCTCCGCTTGGTAGCAAGTCTTCGATTGCCCAAGCATGCACGCTGCGTTGATCCGCATCCGCCACGGTCCCTCGAGAAGGGCTGCAGCCCGCAAGAAGATGGCGGCGCGGTCCTCAAAGGAAAGCGCCTGCCACGCCGGAGCGGCTTTGAGCGCGCCTTGAATGGCAGCGTCGACGTCCTCGGCGCTGGTGTTGTGGACTTGTCCAAGCACATGGCTGTGGTCGTGGGGCATCACGACGTCTTCTGTCGATCCGCTGCGCACTTCTTTACCGTCGATCACCGCGCCCATGTCCAAGCGCTCTCCGGCGATGCTCTTCAGCGCTTCGTCCAGACGTGCGCGGTCGTCGGACCCCGCGAGGAACGTGCGAATGGGTTCGTTGACTGGGGGAGGAATTCTAAAGACGCCTTCATCCATGCGATTGACTTTCCATCATTGAGCGCTCCGCTGAGCGCAGGTGACGAGACCATAGTCAGATCGGGACAGCGACGGAAGGGCTGCGGACACCACCGTGTTCAACGACCGCGTTTCTCGGTGTCGGGAGTGCCTGCTCCAGCTGGTCTCGAAGGAGCTCAGCAGCGCCGAGCTCGACATTGGGCACCGAAAAAACTCCGCCTCCACCAACGACAATGCGAAGCGTCGCGACGCCATGCCATCGGTCGAGGGGCGAGCGGTCGAGACGGACGGCTTCGATTCTCTGGAGGGGGACATCGGTCCAGGCACGGCCAAAGACCCCGTCGCGTAGCGCGAAATAGTTCGACGAAAAATCATAGGCCAAGACGCGATGCCTTCGCCATCCAAGTATGCCCCCCAGCGCTGCGCCCAGGAGAGGTAGGAGCGCGACGGCTGGGAGCTGTTCGAGATATGCGACGACGAGGAGTGGCGATGTCAGGAGAAAACCTCCCGTGACACTCCGCCGAATCAGACGCGTCGATGCGCGACGCCATGTCGGTGTTGGTGCATCTGGGAAGACCTGGGTTCGGACGTCGAGAAGCGCGCTCAGCGAGCCGGCCGGCACGAAGGTGTCCGAGCCGACGCGCTTTGCTTCTTTTTGGTCTTGGCCGCCGCCCATGTCGCGCACTTCCATCGATGCGATTCCGAGGAGGCGTCGCATCAGCGGCTGATGGATCGTCAGCGCTTGGATTCGCCCCCGCGGGAGCGAGTGGGACTTGAGTGTGATGAGACCAAAACGGCGATGAAACGTGCCTTCGCGTTCACGGAGCTCGAAGCCGTAGAAGACGATGAGGTTGAAGGCCGACGACGCGACGTAGCCCAGGAGCCAGACGACGATGAGCGCGATGGCGATGAGTGTTGTTCCGCGGAGGGCCCCTGCGTCGTCGAACTGGGCCGCGGCGCTAAGGATGAGGCCTTTAACCAAGTCCGCTTGGGCCTCGAGGGCCTCGTGAAAGAACCCGAGAGTCCCCGCGATGAGCAGCCCCGCGCGGTTGTCCGTGAGGCCTCGGAGCAGCAGATCGCGGGTGTGAAGTCGAATGATGGGTTCCGCGAGAGGCGCGCTCGTATCCGACGGGTCCTGCTCTGCGCCCTGGCCCAAGAGGAGCCGTTTTAGCTCCTCAGCGTCGTCCAAGCTCACGGCGCTGAGCGCCGCCTCGGCGCCAGCCGTTCCCGAAGTCTGGAGTGAGACGGAGACGAGCCCGAGCATGCGGTGGAGCGCATTTCGCTCAAAGGCGAGATCTTGAATTTTCGCCAGCGGGATCTCGCGCCTCTTCAAAGAGATGACGCCGCTGGTGATCACAAAATGAGAGCCTTCGATGGCAAAACGAAAGCGCCACCAGCTCACGAAGGCGGCGGATAGAACGAGTAGTACGACTCCAGCAAGGACGCCTACGAGCGTGGTCGCTGACTGCTCGCGACCTACCTGGAAAAGGAGCAAGCCCACCAAGACGAGGAGCCGCCGCAAATACGACGCCGCAGCCAGAAAGATATGAGCGGGATGCAGCCGTTTCGGAGTCACACGACGCCTTGCGCTAGGGACTCCGTGGCGCCGAGCAACTCGAGACGTAGGGCGTCGGCTCGCGCCGGCTCAAGGCCCGGGATCTGTGCCGTCGCCAGTCGCCCTCCTGCGGTGAAAACGGTCACTCTTGCGAGGCCAAACATTCGCTCGAGCGGGCCGCGTGAGACATCGACGTGCTGAATTCGGGCGAGCGGGATCGACTTCTCTCGGTGAAAGAAGACGCCGGATCGAATCCAGAGGCGGCTTCCTTGAACAGAAAACCGAAATCGCCGGTACCGCAGCGCCGGCGTGAGGAACGCCCACAAGGTCGAGGCGAGCAGGACGATGCCAGCACAGACGAAGGCGACCCAAAGACTCTCCGCATAGTAGGTCAGGGCGCCCGCGATCACGAGAGCCATCAGGGTGGAGACCCCGGCGTTGACGAACTCAGCCAGGCGCCAGTACGCCACGCTAGCCCGCGCGAGCGACTCTTCTCGCCGGGCGGGGCTTTGCTCGTCTAGTCCTACTCCGTCGCTGCCCACGCCGCAGACATAGCGCGCCTGAACGCTCACCGCGTCGAAAAATCTGGATTCAACACTGTATTATCCGTGTGTCGCCGCCGTAGTATCATCAGGCGTGCGCGAGGCGAACTATCTAGAAGGACTGGTGCAGCTGCATCGCATCTCCGATCCGGAGGAGCGAGGCAGTGTGTGGCGTCAGAGCATGGCAACGCTCGCCGCGGCGGTTTCGGATCACCGACGCTATGTACCCCTCGAGGGTCTGGACCCGTCTGCGTTGCGTGACTCATGCAAGGTCGCCATCGACACAGGCCTTCTCGACCACCTGTCTTTCCTGAGCGCCGCCGCAAGAGGCGCGGCGCTCTACGAGCTCGCGTCGGCGCTACCGTCCTGCAAAGAAAAACGAGCCATCGGGCGGCACGTGCTCGCGAGCATGCGTATCGCCGATGGGCGTACTTTTGTCGGGATGGCGACGCAAATCGCCCTCGGAGGTTCAAAGGCACTGAGCGGCGCAGGAAATCGAGCACGCGTTGCGCTCTCCCTCGACCTCCCGCTTGATTCGTCGTCCCGTGCGGATGCGTTGGCTCTCGCGCTCATTTCACGTCGCGGCTCGAGTATCGAGTGGCTGCGTTCGCCGTCGATGGGGTCACTACCATCGCGACGTCTGGCGGCGCGCCTGCTAGAGCGCGCAGCGCGTGAAGCGGCGCAGCGCGCGAGCGAAGGCGATGACAGTGGCGTTCGGATCTTCGACACACCTGACATTCGCGACGCGTGGTCACGACTCCTCGCAGACCGTGAGTCTCTTGTCTGGCGTCACGTCGCGTCGGCGCGGGGGCTGCTCTCCGTTGCGCGTCCGGACCTCGCCGAAGAGATCGAGCGCCACCTCGGAGAAGGCCTGGGAGTAACCGAGTGGCGAAGAGCAGCGGCGAGCACCGTCGCCAGCATCGCCGTGCGCCCCGAGGCCATTCAGCGGGCCCGTTCGCTTCTCGGAAGCCTGATCATGAAGAAGGATCCGGGCATCGCCGCCGCGATGCTTCTTGCACTTCCGCGCGTCGCCGAGGTCGAACCCGAGCTCGCGACGGAGTTCGCCGATTTGCTCGTGCGCGCCGGAGACCTGTCTGCCGCTGAAGCTCTCGTGGAGTTGCGCCGCGAGCGCGTCGCTCCTGATTTTGGCGATTGGGCTGCAAAATTAGCGGTCGCCCACCTCAAAGAGCGCCTCAACAACGAAGCCATCTTTGACGACGGGGCGTTTGCGCTTCTTCGTTGCGTCATCGCAGAGCTCGAAGGCGAGCCTCCAGGTGCGTTGATTCCACTCATCGACCGCGGCGTGGAGCTCTTTCACACGGAAGGCCCCGTCGCGGCGCGCGGCGCTGCCCTCCATGCCCTCGATGTCGCCCACCGACTCGTCGACGAACTTGAAGAGCACGTGTCCGACGAAGACAGCATTGGGCGCCGTTGGGCTTTTCGCGCGATTCGAACCATCGATCGAGCGCTCTTGGCCTCGGACTCCTTGGCCAACTTGTTGAGCCTTTCGTCCAAAGCGGAGACCGCGGATAAAAGTGTCCGTCCCCTTGGCGATCTTTTTCAGCGTCTGACGAACTGGCTCGTCATCCATGAGGGGTACGCCAACCAGTACGAAGAAGCGCCGCACTTTGTACATCGCCTCAGGCGCCTCCGCACTTTTCTACGTCTCGTTGACGCCGACGGTCGACGCGTGGACGACCGCCCTGAAATGGTACGTCAACGCCGTCTGCTCACCGCTCAGGTGCTCCTTGGCCGCGTTCGAGACGACAAAGCAAAACCGCTGCGGCGTGCGTTGTGCGCGGCGGCGGCTCGAGCGTGTGACGCGTTGGTGCGCGAGGAGACCTGCGAAGTGAGCGACATCTTGCTCGTCGCCGGGCGTCTCACCCAGACGCACCATGATCAGCGCACCATGGCCGAAGCCTCCATGGTGCCGGACCTCGACGCGGCGCTGCGCGCCTACGCTCGCCTGGAACGCACCATCGCTGAGCGTGAGGGCTCCACAGGCCGCGCAGCGCGCGCGAGCCTCGACGATCTTTCACGCCTCGCCCATGAGCTCCCGATCGCGACCTCGCCACGTGTTGAGGCGCTTCGGAGCGCGCTCCTCGACCTCATGTACAGCCTCGAACCTCTGGTCGCGTCCGCCTCATTGCGTGAACTTGCAGAGCGCTCCGGGGGTGAAATGCCTCTGGCGCCCCTCGAACGAGCGGTTCAGACGTTGGCTCAGCTCTCCGCCGGCGCGGCTCGCCGCCTGGCCTCGGGGACCATCGAGCGGCCAGAGTCTGGCCACGCGGTGCGCTTCGTCGACATTCATCTTGAGCGCGCCCTTCGTGGGAACTCCGAAGGGCTCGCCCAGTCCATCGAAGCCGCGGCGGAGACCCTTGGCTCGGAGCTGCCGAAGGCGCTTGTGCGCGCGATAGTCAGCTCGATGGAGATCCTAACGACCTTGCCGGTGGATGCGCCTCGTCATGGCCGCGCTTCGTTCCTGCCCGTCGCTCCCAAGAAAGAGGTTTCGCTTCCAGCCTGGGTGCCGCCCTCACGTGTCATCGGCGGGTTCTACTTGTCCAGGCCCATCGGCGCTGGAGCTGTCGGGTCTGTTTTTGTCGCACGGCGAAGTGACGCGCGGCACGATGCTGCCGCCGAGCAGTTCGCTCTGAAGGTTCCGGATTACTCCGGCGCCGCCGCACGAACGTTGTCTGAGGAAGAGTTCCTCGACCTCTTCCGACAGGAAGCCGGCGCGCTCTTGTCGTTGCCTGCACATCCAAATCTGGCCGGCTTTGTCACTTTCGATGCACGTGCCCGACCCAAACCGTTGCTGGTGATGGAGCTCGTCGAAGGGCCCAACCTCGAGCGCGTGATCGAGTCGCGCGACCTCGACATGCCGCGCGTGATGGGGTTGCTCTTCGGCATCGCCTCGGGACTTGAAGCCATGCACTCCGTCGGCGTGGCTCACCTCGATCTCAAACCGTCCAATGTGATCGCGCGCGATTCCGATGGCCTCGTGGGCCCCGCTCTTCCAGAGGCACCCGTGCTTGTGGATTTCGGCCTCGCCGGGCGTCAGCTTCGACCTGGCTGCGGCACCGCCAGCTACGGCGCGCCGGAAGTCTGGGGGCACGACCACGGCAGCGGGGAGTCCGCGACACCGGCGGATGTGTACGCCTTTGGCTGCCTGGCGTACGAACTCTTGACCGGTCGAACGCTCTTCGAGGAAGCGAACGATCTCGCCACGATCACCGCGCACCTAACGCACGACGGACTGCCGGCTCGTATCGGCACCATGAGCCAAGACCCGAGAACACGGGGAGCGGCGGAGATGGTCCGTCGCGCCATCCGGCGAAACAGCGACGACCGCGTTTCGATGACCGAGCTTCGCGTCGCCATCCAGGCTCTGACGCCAGGGATGTGCGGTCTGAGCTGGCCGCTACAGGCCTGAGGCCTACGCGATCATCCACTGAAAGATCAGCGTGAGCAGCGCGCAGAAGAGACCCGCGGCGGGGACGCTGACGACCCAGCTGGCGGCGATGCCCTGCAGCACACGCATGTTGAGTGCGCCGAGGCTTCGGTTGAGCCCGGCGCCGACGACGGCGCCAACCACAATATGCGTAGTGCTCACCGGCAGAGCGAGTCGCGAGGCGGCGACGAGGACGATGGCCGCTGAGAGCTCCGCGGCGAAACCGAGAGAGGGTGTCAGCTCCGTGATCTTTTTTCCGATGGTGGCCATCACACGAAAACCGTAAGTGGACAGCCCGAGAACGATGCCGCACGCGCCGATCATCAAGACGTTCGTGGGTATGGCTCCATTTTGGCTGTCGAAGCCTTGGACTGCACGAAACGCGGCGGCCACGGGGCCCACGGCATTCGCCACGTCGTTGCTGCCATGGGCAAAAGCGATGAAGCAGGCGGTGACGATCTGAAGGAGTCCAAAGAGACGCTCGGGTGTAGAGGCTTCATCCTCACTCCGCACCACACGTCGAGCCGCGACGGCCATGAGCGTGGAGAGGAGCAGCCCGACTGTGCCCGCAGCGAGCAGCGCGCTTGTAAAGGGCATGGCCGCACGAAGAAGGGACTGCTCATCCATCAGGAGCGCGGTGCCGAGTAACGTGATGATCAAAAACGTAAACGCCGGCGCCGCGCGCTGGGCGCTTCTCGCCGGGTTCGCAGCTTCGAAGACCCAGCGCTGCAAGCCACGAAGAATCAGATAGGCCCCGACGCCTCCGAGAACTGGCGAGATCAACCAGCTTACCCCGACGGCTCCGAGTACGTCCCACTGGACGGCACTCGATCCGCCCACCGCGAAGCCAAAGCCCAGAACCGCCCCCACGATGCTGTGGGTGGTGGACACGGGAAAACCCATCGCTGAGGCCGCGTGTATCCAAGCGGCGGCGGCGATCAACGAGCACGCCATACCGCCTGCCATGAGCAAAGGGTCGAGCTGAAGCGCGCTGAAGTCGACGATGTTGTCGGCGATGGTCTCGGACACACGGCCGCCGGCGAAGAGGGCGCCGCTCAGCTCAAAAACCGCCGCGAGCACCAGGACGGTGCGCAGGGAAAGTGCCCCGGAGCCGACGGCAGTGCCCATCGCGTTGGCCACGTCGTTGGCGCCGATGCTCCAGGCCATGTACAGGCCGGCCACTGCGGTGAGCGCCAGTACGAGAGTGAAGGAATCCACAGCGGCGAACTAGCGCGCGACGAACAGCCGAAACTGGTCGCCGATATTCTCGGAGTGGTTCGCCATGTCCCCGATCTTGTTCAGGACCTTCGTCCACATGAAGATGGCCACCGGCGGCATCATCTCCTCGGCTGAAAAGAGCGCCTTCGCACACTGGTCCTGCATTTTGTCGGCTTCGTGCTCGCGTTGAGCAACAGCGTCGATAAGCGTGTGCGCCAACTTGCGTGCTTCGCCGCGAAACCCGGATTTCACAAGGGGGCCCAGCGTGCCGACGAGAGTCTCCGCCGCTCGGACCGCTTCCATGACGCTGTCTACGTATTGGGGGAGCACACCCCGCATTTGAACGGGCACGTCCAGAGGACGGATCGTCAGCAACACGCCAACATCTTCAGCGCAGTCGGCGATGCCGTCGACTTCGCTGAGAAGCCGCAGCACATCGCGCCGGTCGACGGGGAGGAGCAGCCGTGTGGGCATCTCGCTTCGCACGACGTTCTTGAGGTCGTCGGCCTTTCCTTCGAGAATCGATGTTTCCTTGGCGAGGCGGTCCACGCCGGCTTGATCACCTTCAAGAAGCGCCGCGGTGAGCTCGGGGACCTTGTCCGCACAGGCGATCACATGGGCCATGAGCTCATTGATGCGAGGCAGAGGGCTTTTTACGAGCAAATGGGCGAGCGGTATCCGCATGAACGGGACCATAGCGCAGCGTTGCGGTGTGGCGAGGCTTCGTCACAATGGCTCCATGAGGTTTACGAGCGTCGAAGAATGGGCCCGTGCCTACATCACCAGCGATTCCCTCGCGTGGAAGCTGGCTCCCTCCAGCCCGCCGGACGAGTGGTCGGGTGTGCAGGGCCCGCCTCCAATGTCGCCCGGGCGACCGACGGATTGGGTCCAGGGAAAGAAGTCGCCGAAGCGACCGAGAAGCTTCGACACTCCGCTTAAGCGAGCGAAGTTACTTCACAGCTTTTTCCATCATGAGCTTCAGGCCGCCGAGCTCATGTGTTGGGCGCTTCTTCGCTTTGCTGATTCACCACCGGAGTTTCGGCGCGGACTGCTCCGCATCGCCCTCGATGAGATCCGTCACTGTCGCCTCTACGCCGATCACATCGAGAGCCTGGGTCATCACCTGGGCGAGTTTCCGATTCGTGATTGGTTTTGGGACCGAGTCCCATCCTGCCAAACGCCGCTTCAGTTCGTGGCGTGCATGGGTATGGGTTTCGAAGCGGGCAACCTCGAGCATTCCGCGAAGTTCGCCGACGCGTTCCGCTCCGCCGGGGATGAACAAGGCGCGGCGATTCAAGATCAAGTCGGCGCCGAAGAGATCGCCCACGTGCGTTTCGCCGTGCACTGGTTTCGCGAGCTCAAAGGTGATCTCTCTTTCGACATGTGGCTCGAAGAGCTCCCTGCGCCCCTTTCACCGATGGTGATGCGCGGAGTCCCACTTCATCGCGAGCGGAGAAGCGCCGCTGGACTCGATGACTCGTTTCTGGACGCCCTGAGTGCCTGGACGCCCACTTGAAGCGGCTCTGGTTGCTCAACTTGGGCGCTGAGCTGGAACTTGAAGGGCGTGAACACAGCCACGCAGCCCGTCGCCGATCGAAGGACGCGGCAAAGACGCTCGCCGAGACGCTGGTGCCGGGCAGCGATGATTGGTTTGTGGATCCGGCCGGCGTGACGATGAAAGACGGCCGGAGGGAAGGGCGGGCGTTCCTGCCTACGCCAAACGCGCTGCGAATTTTACGCGCCGCCGGCGCCGACATCGAAGCGCCGGGCGTGAGTGTTCTTCGCCAGGCGAACTCACGGAGTTTCTCGGTGGCTCACTTTCCCCGCCCCGACGTTTATCTGCTTCGCGAAGAAAGCGAGCTGCGCTCCAGCGGACAGCAGCTGCTCAAGCGCGACCTGAGTTTTGCCGGTGGCGGACAGCGACGTATTTCCCAAGACGTTGACGATTCTGACCGAGCCTGGGTCCGCGCGTCGCTTATTCGCGGACCTGTCTGCGTTGAACCTTGGCGCCACATCGAGGAAGAAGTGGGAGTTCCTGGCTTCGTGCATCGCGATGGACGCATCGACGTTGGAAGCCCCGTGGAGCAGGTCGTCGTCCGCGGTCAGTGGCGTGAGTCACGGGTTGGGAACTCCGACCCGCCGGGGCTCCGGGACACCTGCCGCGAAGCGGGCCAACACCTCGCTGAGCTCGGTTACTTCGGCCCCTTCAACATCGACGCGCATCGCTCCAAGGAGCACGGTTGGACGCACGTCTCCGAGATCAACGCGCGCTACACGATGGGCTGGGCCCTCGGGTGGCTGTCGCGCCGGCGACCCGATCTCTCGTAGGAAGAGTCGCCTCGGCGAACGTCCGAGGAAACTGTCCTAGGAAAGAAAAGCTGCCTAGGAAAAAACGTAAACGAACTGCAGTACGCCCGCGGCAAACCCTAGGGCTGCGCCGGCGAGAATGAGCTTCCACTCATCCTGCTGAAACGCTGGACGAAGAACACCTTCGAACTCCTCGGGCGGAAGCTCCTGCATACGGGATTCGAGCTCGTCTTGGATGTTCACGGACTTGCCGGCGAACGTATGAAGAAGGCCACCGGGCTTAGGCAGCTCGTCGCGGATGCGCTGTACGATCTCTTCGCGAATCTCCGCTCGTTCTGCTGCGGGCACAGCCATGGCCAGCATCGGGTGCTCTTCGTATTCATCGATGAGCTCGTTGATGCGGCCTGTCACGATGCCGAAGATCTTCTCCGCGGTCTCGCCCGTCGTGATGGTCTCGGTGATGTTGTCGGCGTTGAGCACTTTGCCTGCCGTGAGCGCCGCGAATGCGCCAGCGACCTCCTTTTGACGCTTATGGAAGAGCCCATGGATCACGAAGGGGCCAAACTTCTTTGGGTAGCGAGGCTGGAAGATGAGCTTGAGCGCGACCCAGTTGGTGGCGTAGCCCACGACGAATCCTGCAGCCGGAAGGACCCAGTCCGCTGGGTAGTACATCCAGACGATCATCTGAACGACGCCGAAGAGCATTCCGAACCAGATGCCCGAGCGTTC
>JBLHKB010000052.1:0-20494 GCA_047619315.1 Polyangiales bacterium | reverse complement strand
CGCATCCGCCGCCGCCGCCGCCGCCGCCGACATTGTTGATGCCACCGTTGCCGGCGCCGCCGCCGCCGCCGCCGCCGCCCGAAGCGCCGGTATCGCCGCGCTCGCCGGCGCTCGGTTGAAATTCTGCGTCCGCGGAAATGGTGCCGTCGCCGCTCCCGCCGGCGCCAGGCCCCGCTTCACCGCTTGCCGGCGCACCCTCCGTACCGTCTGTGCCGTTGCCTCCAGAGCCCGAGGGGCCACCCAAGCCAAACGCACCACTCGCGCCTTCGCCATCCTGGCCTGACTCAGGTCCGCCTAGGGTAGTGTCGCCGCCGTTGCCGCCGGCGGAACATTCATCGCCGCCGGAGCGTCGTCCGTCATCGCCGCCATTTTCGCCGGCGGGGCCCGTCGCTCCAACTCCTGCGTTTGCTCCGGCCGCTGCGTTTTTCGCGCGAATCGAGGAGCTGCGAATAATCAAATCGCTCTCGATGACCTGAATCCCGTAGGTGCTTCCTCCAGCTTCTGATGTGCTGCCGGTTTCCATGGACAGACCTTCGAGTTCAACCTGAATGCGCTCAGGGCCTTGGATTTGCATCACACGGTCGCCGGGCGCGCGAATTTCGGTCGTGCAGCCAAATCGCTCGAAGCCGTCGCAGTAGCCGCCGCGGATGAGTACGTTGTAGGTGACACGCAGCATCTCATCGAATGGACCTTCAGCGACGCAGATCACGGGCATAGCCGTCGAGAGCGCCGCGCCCAGCGTGCGCAGTGGTGCTTCCGCTGTGCCACTCGCTTCATCGGAGCCCTCAGCGGCCACATGCACCGTGCAGTCCATCGGGAGAGGGACTTCCGGCCCGCCATCGAAGACATCTGGCATCAAGACGACGTCAGGGTCCGGCGTTCCGATATCGCTCACGACCACATCTGTCTCGGGCCCTGCGTCTTCGCCGTCCGT
Source organism: Polyangiales bacterium (assembly GCA_047619315.1). Taxonomy (GTDB): domain Bacteria; phylum Myxococcota_A; class Polyangia; order Polyangiales; family Houyiibacteriaceae; genus JBCCRV01. The sequence goes on along the minus strand of JBLHKB010000052.1, from coordinate 19,560 downwards.
AGACAGCAACCCCGTGTGATCGATGGAGCACGCGCATGCAAACACTGTGAAAAGGACTGTCCGGCGCATGAAGAGAGCATACCTTGGGCTCTTGATACGCGCGAGCTTGGCGCAGAGCGGAGTCTGTCGTATGGGCGAGCGTGATGAGATCTTCCCGCCGCCTCTTAGTTTTGGGTCTTTGCGTCCTGGCTGCATGCGATACCGCGCCGAACGAAGAGCCGGCTTCCCCCACGCCGCCAGCTCGTCCTTCGGCGGATCGATTGGCCGCGGAGGCCGATTCCGTCTTGGTCATCGGCGGTGGAGCGGACCCCGCGTCGACGCAAATTTCGTTGGCCCAAGATGTTCGCCTCGCTCGTGACACTTTCGTACATTTGGGTGCGGATCCAACCGTGCTCTTTGGCAGTGGCGACGGAAGTCTGGTTCAGCGTTCGACGGACGTAGCCCGCACTTCGCTGCGTGAAGAGCTCGCTGACTTCTTTGACCCTCGTGACCGCGCGGTACGTTACGAGTCCTTCGACGTTCGGGCGATGGGCCCAGCAGACTCCGATATGGTGCTCTCCCTCGTCAGCTCCTTGCCGCTTCGGCCCGAGCCACGCTTCTTCTTCCTTGCTGGACACGGCGAACGAGGCGACGAGCCGTGGGACGCGATCATTCGACTTTGGGGCGATGTTCCCCTCAGCGTGCCCGAGTTTGCTGAAGCGCTTGGTGAGGCCCCTGCGCGGGTCGTCATCACAAGTTGTTTCGGGGGCGGATTCGCGAGCCTCTTCTTTCGCGACGGATATCCTCCAGAGGGCACCATCGGCTCGTCGGACGTCATGCCAAACCGCTGCGGGTTCTTCGCGAGCACTTGGGATCGCGAAGCGAGCGGCTGCGACCCAAACCCAGAGCGCGCCCAGCAACAAGGCTACGCGATGCACTTTCTTCACGCCCTCGAGGGACAAGGGCGTGAAGGCAATGAGCTAGACGTCGACTTTGACGACGATGGCGAGGTCACCATGCTCGAGGCCCACACCCAAGCGCGCATCGCGGATCGTTCTTTCGACGTTCCCTCAACGACTTCGGAGCTTTTCCTTCGAATGGTGGCGAGCAAACCTGTGGAGGGTGTACGAGAAACGAGCGACGACGAAGACGCTTTGGAAGAGACACTAGAAGACGACGGAGAGGCGGCCGCCGCACCCGAAGCAGAAGAGGCTGCTGTGATCGCGGCCCTTGGCGCAGAGCTAGGGCTCCCCACTGCGGTGGCTGCGACGTCGCGTGTCGAAGCGCTTCGAGACGCGATCGCTGAGCAAGAGGGGACGCACGGAGCGATTCAAGAGCGAGCGGACTACGCCTACTACAGCCTTCGTATTCGCCTCTTGGAGCGGTGGCCAATCCTCGATGATCCTTGGCATGGGGAGCATGGCGGCATCTTGGCTCGCGAGAGCTCTGCCATTGAAGGCGTGCTCCATGATTCTTTGGAGGCACGCGATTACGAGGAATCGCTTCAAGACCAGGAGCGTGTCGCCCTTGAATACGATGAGCTCCAGGTGCAGCTCGCTCGAGCCCTCGTGCTCTCGCGCGCCTACGAGAACATTGCGCTCACCGCTTCACTTCGAGCCCAGGGCGGAGAGCTTTGGCAGACGTATCAAGCGCTACGGCAGTGCGAGCGGATTCTGCCGAGCGCGTTTGTCAGCCCAGCCGCACCATAAGGGACTCCACCGGCACAAGGCGCCGCACGAGCGGGAAATCGGGATCATGGACGATAGCAGCGAGCAGAAAATCTCTGAACATCGAGAGACGTGAGATGTGCGTCTTGAAAACCCGTGATAGCGATGGCGAATGAGCCGTGGCATAAATGGTCCCCATGGGGGCGGACAAGCAAGCGAAGGATTCTCTTGAAGAGTCCGCCGATCTAGATGGACCGGACCGCACGGAACGCGTTGTTGCCATCTCTTTCGCCGAGGCCAAAAAAGCCCTCGGCGAGGACGTGAAAAAGCACGAGCTGGAAGAGCAGCCCACCAAGAAGATGGGTGCGCTCAGTGCCAAGGACGCGGAGAAGGTGGTCATCCCCTCCACGCGTCGTTCCGTCCGGGTGTTCAAGCATCCCTCGAAGCCACCGGCCGCGCGTTTGGAACTCCCACTTGCCACCGCGCAACATCAAGCCCTCAGCGACTACACTCTGCTGGATGCTCCTGCGCTGCAAAGCGCGCGTGGCCGGATCATCGCTGTGGCATTGATTCTCTCGTTTGCCATCGGGGCCGCCGTGGCTTGGGCAACGCACGAGCCACCGGTTCCCAGCAACCTCGCCCCGCACCCCTCGAACACGCTACCCACGTCGAACACCCCAACATCGGACGCTCCGTCACGCGCAGGTGCGCCCGCGTCAGAGATGACCACGTCGACTCCCGAGGTTGCGAGCGAGGACGAGCCGGCGTCAGCTCCGGCTCCAGCTCGAGGGGGGTCAACGCCAAGAGAAAGCGCGGCTCGACGAACGAGGGCAGAGCCAACGGGGGCAGAGCGCGCGGATACGCTTCTCGAAGAGGCCGCGAGCCTTCACGGGAACGAGCTGCTCACAGCACTCGAAGCCGCCGCCATCGCCGATCCGGCGAACCCACACCCCGCATCAGCCCTCGCCGAATATCACATGGAAAACGATCCGCACGAGGCCCTCGAATGGGCTCTTGCGGCATCTCAGCTTCGCCGACGCCGCGCGAGCTATCACGATCTCGTCGCCGACGCCTACGAGCGTATCGGCAACATGAATGACGCTGCGTACGCGCGCGCGGCCGCTGAATCTTTGCGTGACGGCGACGACTAAGGCTGGCCGAGGCCCGCGTTCTCGGTAGCCGGCTACTCCGTCGGCGCGTTCCAACGAAAGTGGTCCACCAGAACCACTTCGGAGTCGCTCGCGAGGGGATCCTCAAGGCCGAGAACCCAACCGTCAACGGTTCCATCGGCTTGAACGCGAAAGCGGATGAAGTGTTTGTAACCAGGGTGAGCCAGCGCGGTAAACGCTTGGGATTCTTCGAGGCCGAAGCGAGTGAGAGCCGCGAGGTACGCGCCAAAGGTGAAACCGCCAAAGAGGACTGCGAGGAGCAGCGCCAACGTCCCGCTAAGCCAAGTGCTAAGCTCGAATGCGAAACGTCCTTCGGCCCAGCCCACGAGAAACGCCGTAACGGCTGGCACCAATCCTGTGGAGACACCCGCGATCAACGCGAGAAAAGTGACCTTGGCGCGGGGCGGGCGTCGGATGCCGCCGAGTGCTGCATAGATCAAGAAGGCCACGAAAGCGGCGACCATCGAAGCACTGACCATGCCCGCATGGCGTCCCCAAAACCCGCCGACGCCCAGCGCCGGCGCGAAGAGTAAGAGCATGACCACGTGGGGAATCAGACCGGCGCGGCCCGACATGACATGCAGCGCGGCACCCTTCAAGATCGACTTGGACTGCGCTCGGTTGGGCCATTCGACGTCGGCTTTGCTGCGTTCATCACGCGCGATGGGCGCGGGATGCAAGAACGCGCCGCCACCCCCGGCGGTGATGTGTGTGGTGTTGCCGAGGGGTTCGCGGCGGTAGTGGTGAATGTCCCCAGAGACGACGAGGGCCTCTTCGGTTTCGAGATCAAGGCCAAGCCGATCGATGGTGTCGACGCCGGTCTTGCTCGGTTTGCCGAAGGCGAGGACAGGGTCTGGCAGCAAGACCCAGGGTTTGACGTTGGGTCGCCGCCTGCGCCTCTTGCGAAAGAACTCCACTTGTTGTCCGTCGATTCGCCGCAGCTGTCGGTCGACGCCCCAGAGATCGACGTTGGGTGCGAGGGGAACACACCAATAGCTCGCGCTCTGCACAGGGCGATAGCCGTGGATCAGCACAGCATCGATCTTTGAGCGTTCTTCTCCGGCGACGAAGCTACCGACGAAGTCGACGGCGTGACCGATCACTCCACCGTCGATGCTCTCCATCGACGGACGAATGTCGTTGTCTTCGCCCCAGCGCTTTCGACGAAACATGCGCGAGAAGCCGTCGAGCCCGTCGTACCAATCGTGGTTGCCGGGGATGCCCAAGAGCACACGTGTTTCGCGGTCGCCGCCCACTGCACGGCCCGCTCGGTTGAAAGGCACGCTGACGCGATCGTGGATCTCTTGAACCGTTGCGACGGGGTAGGCCGTGTCACCACCGAAAACCAAGACCTCGCCACGTGGAGCGGACACGGTCTTCGGGGAGTCGTCCGCGCTCGCCTCCCCTTCTTTCGGAAGCGGCAGTTCATAGCGAGACAGCACCATGCGAGCCACCGCCTCGGTCACCAGCGGGTGCTCGCCCGTGTCCGCCAAGTAGTCCAGCCACACATCACGCCCCAGCGCCGCCGTCAGACTCTTTGCCTGGATATCCCCGCCGAGCCGTTTGACCATGCGGCGCAAAAGCTGGTCCGGCGGGTCCGCCATCATCCAGTCGCGCGCGTCGATACCGTCCGTGGCGATCGCGCTCGCTACGAAATGGCGTAGATGGCCCCAAAGAGAACGAAAGCCATACCAGGCGATCCCCGACGGCAGCGACTTCCGCCGAGTGAATCGTCGCCGCACACGCATCAAGGCGGGCTTAGGCTCGAGCGGTGGAGTCGGCGATTTTCGCACCTGGCCAAAGCTTCTTGGAGCGCGGGAAGGGCGACGTGGACGCACGGAGTGCTTCACTCGGGCCTCTTGCGACATACGAAGACCGCGTCGTCGAGGGCGATCACGGGCTTCTTCCGATCGCCGCGACACAGATAAGGAACGCGAGACAGAAGGGCAGCCTCAAGACCACACGCCGGAAAGAAAATTTCCGCTAGAGAGGACATGGAGTCTTCAAAGCGCGCGCGCCCTTTGCCTCTCGGCGTCGGAAGAATTTCTTCTGGGTCGACGGTGACGGGGCCGACGTGCACATGCGGTTTGAGCGGCAGCGGCACCGTGCAAAGGAGGACGCCACCGGGGCGAAGCAGGCTTCGCAGCCGCTCCACAAGGCGGTACGGGTGGCTGGTTCGATCGATGACATTCAATAGCGCGATGCAGTCGAAGCCCTCCGCTTCTGCGGCGCGCGGAAGCCGCTCTTCGGCGAGGTCGATCGTGTGGCACTCGTACCCACGCCCTCGTAGTCGCCGCGCCATCCCCGTTGAGAGCTCCGTCGTCATAACGCGGGAAAAGAGCGGCGCGAGTTCGTCCGTCACTTGGCCTTCGCCGGCTCCGACATCGAGGAGTGACCCGCCCTCTTTCACGCCCGCGGCGGCCAAGAGCCGTCGCGCTTGGTCGGTGCCGAGTACTCGCATGTCATGAGCACCCACCAGCCCGTTCGCGTCGTAGTCGCTCATCACGCTGCGCGCGATGGCCAGCGCCGCCATCGCCGCTCGTCCATGGGGGCGCGAGACTGCGTCGTCGATCCAGCTTCGCGTCGACGGGTCCATGTCGAGGGGGTGCCACAGTGCGCGGAGCGCTGGTGGAAACGCATCGACGTCACATTCGTAGCGAACCCTCGCGCCTTTGTATGACTCGGCCCGCGCCATCGACATCCTCATGGTCCGACGAATAGTACTTCCATGCTGTCGACGGCGGCAAAAATAGGCATGTCTGCTCCGCCAACGGCGTACAGACTTGCACCCAGCGCCGCCATCCCGTGCCCATGCCGCGGCGAGAGCATATCGGCACCGGCGGTCCACTCACCGCGTTCAAAGTCAAAGCTGTCCACGCTGCGAAGTGCTCCACCGCGTTCTTCGCCGCCGCCAACGTACGCTCGACCGCCTACGACGGCTGCCGCATGTCCGCCCCGCGGCTCTGGCATGGAAGGTCCACGCCGCCACTCGTCGCGGCTGACGTTGTAGACCTCGACGACATCCAGCGTGGGCTCGAGACGGAGTTGCCGTCCGCCCACCACCCAGAGCTCGCCGCTCATGACAAATGCCGCAGCGTGGTCACGGGGCGTCGGCATCGCGGCAGCCTCGCGCCAACGGTCGCTGTCTGGCTCGTAGATATAGACCGCTCGCGCGTCATCTAGTTGTTCGGCGCCGCCGCGACCGTCCCCTTGGCCAGCCACGAAAACGATGACGCCGTCCACGCTCGCCGCGACGCCCGCCGCACGTGTTGTTGGCATCGACGCGACTTCTACCCATTCGCTTGCGCCGTCACGAAGGACAAGGCTGCGTGAGAGCGGTGTGAAGCTTGCGTCTCGCATGCCTCCGAAGAGATAGAGGTCGTCGTCGTGGACCACGACACCCGCGTGATGTCGTCCGTCCGGAAGCGAAGGCAGAGCTCGAAAGCCCTCGCTCGGGTGAAAGAAGTGGACCGACGCTTCGACATTGCCATCACCGTCGAATCCGCCCAGCACGATGAAACCATCGTGAAAAGATGTGACGGAGATCTCTTGCAGGGCCTCGGGCAAGGACTCGGCCGGGCACCAATCGACGCACCCCGCGTCAGGTCCGCCATCCTCGCCCGCTTCGGCGTCCAGGGATCCAGAGTCCGTGCTGGAATCAGTCCCAGAGTCACCGGCTGCGCCGGCATCCAACTCCATCGTGGATGAGCAAGCCAGCAGGCAAGAGCACAACAAGATGCGCATCAGTTTGGTTTGCGCCGTCGCCGTCGTCCGCCCCAGAGCGAGTCCCAGCCTTTTCGATAACTTGGGTTTGCGACTCGACTGGGCCCGGCCGCCATTTGCTTTGGCTGCGGGATAACGACCTCGGTTTCTACGTCGAAGAGTGCAGGGTGCTCTTCCCGCGGCTTGAGCTTCACCACGTCCCCAACGATTGGCTTTCCTTCTTGGAGCGGCCGAAGCACCGCGAGGGAAAGCTCATCGCCTCGCTTGCGAACGACGTTCATGCCTTCGCCATCTTCGGTGCGGGAGTGCACCACGACCACATCCTCGGCAGCTCTTGACTCTTTAAGAGTCTCCGTTGCCAAGCCTTTGGCTTCGGATGAGCCTCGCCGGGATGAGACGCCTGCCGCGCCTGGAGCGGGCGAATCTGCCGTCGAACCACCCGCCACCGAATCGCTGGCCATCGGCGATCGTAGGCTTCGGCTTCGTCTCGGCTTTCGTGAGGCGCTCACACCAGTAGGCTAGCACAAGGTGCCGCTCGGGCACGGCGGCCACGCTAGGTGAGGACGCCGCCGAGCCTTTGCGCTATGGTCACTCCGTGCTCCTCTCCGCCGTCCCCGTCGATCCCACCGTTGAGGCTCGAGTACGAGCGCTAGAGCTGCCTTTCAACGACTGGGGCATCGACCCTTACGGCATCGAACAAGCCGAGCTGTCCCGCTTTTTTTCGGCCCTCGGTTTTTTCTATCACAAGTATTTCGACGTCACGGTCTGCGGCAAAGAGAACATCCCCTCGGCGGGTCCCGGCATGGTCGTCGGTAACCACTCCGGCGGCATCGCCATCGACGCGGGCATGGTCATCGCATCGTGCTTCTTCGAACTCTCACCTCCGCGTCTTGCTCAAGGCATGGTCGATAAGTTTCTTGGTCGCCTGCCTGGCGCAGCCCAAGTGGCGCCGCGCGTCGGTCAGTTTCCTGGGATCCCCGAACACGCCGAGCGTTTCTTGCAAGACGACCGACTCCTGATGGTGTTCCCCGAGGGTCACCGAGGTACCGCAAAGCTCGCCAAGGATGCACACTCGCTCGTTCGTTTTGGTACGGGTTTCGTTCGTCTCGCGTTGAAGACCAAAGCACCGATCATTCCAGTCGCCTTCCTCGGCGCTGGAGATGCGATGCCGACCATCGCGAACTTTACGGGCCTCGGAAAGCTGCTCGGCGTGCCTTATATCCCAATCACCAAATACCTCATTCCCTTGCCGCGCCCGGCTCGCTTTCATCTGATCTACGGAGAGCCCATCGTCTTCGACGGAACGGGCAACGAAGACGACGCCATCATCGGTCGCTATGTCGAGAAGGTTCGCAGCCGAATCGCACACCTCATCTCGGAAGGTGAGCGCCTGCGCGCTGGTGAGATAACGGAAGATCAACTGAAGCTCGGAGGAGAAGCATGAAGGTCCTTGTTACCGGTATCGCTGGAAAGCTTGGTCGCCTCGTCGGTCGGCATCTTGCCGGCCTTGGCCACGACGTACTCGGCGTGGATCGTCGCGCCTGGGCCGAAGCCCCTGAAGGCATTCGCATGTTTCAGGCGGACATTCGCAAACGCCCCGCCGAAGACGTCTTTCGTACGGAACGCCCTGAAGTCGTTCTCCACATGGCAACGGTCACGCACCTGATCCAGCGCAGCGCCGATCGCTTTCGCATCAACCTTCAAGGCACGCGCGCCGTCGTCGACTATTGCGATCGCTATGGCGTTCGCCAGCTCGTCTTTGCGGGACGCCACACGTACTACGGCGCTCAGCCGGACTCGCCGCTCTACCACACCGAAGAAGAGCCACCGATGGGCATGCACGCCTTTCCGGAGCTCGCGGACCTTGTCGCCGCGGACCTTTTTGCAGGCTCTGCGCTCTGGCGTTTGCCAAAGCTAGAGACCGCCGTCCTTCGCATCGTGTACACGCTTGGCAGCGAAGCCCATGGCACTCTCGCGGCGTTCTTGCGCGGCCCTCGCGTGCCCACAGTCCTCGGTTTCGACCCGCTCTTTCAGTTCATGCACGAGAAAGATGTGGCTCACGCGATCGGTCACGCCATCGAGGCGCGCCTTCGCGGAGTGTTCAACGTAGCGGGTCCACAGCCCGTTCCACTGAGCGTGCTCATTCGCGAAGCTGGACGTTCCACGTTTCCAGTTCCCGAAACTTTGATGAACCTGACCATGGGACGCTTTGGCCTGCCAAAGCTTCCCAAGGGCGCCATCGATCACCTCAAGTACGCCATCGTCGTCGACTCTAGTGCGTTCCAAACCGCGACAGGGTTTGTGCACCAGTTTAGCGAAGAACGAACTCTCGCTGACTACGCCGCGGCGGTCCCTCGTTGATCCTGCGCTTTCACGCCGCCGCCCGCGAGCTCGCCGGCACGTCGGAAGCCGAAATCGACATTGGCGACGAAGCGCTGAATGAGTCCGCACTGCGTGAGCAAATCGCCGCGGCTTACCCAGCTCTTGCGCCGTACCTTCCGCGCATGCGCTTTGCCTGCAACGATGCGTTTTCCCAGAGTGATCAGGTGTACTCAAGCGCCGACGCTGTTGACATCATGCCTCCTGTAGCGGGTGGCGCGCCTACAAGCAGCGTCGTGCATTGCTCGATTCGTCAAGAGGTGCTGAGCTCGGATGAGATGATCGCCGCCGTCGCCGACCCAACCGCCGGCGCCACAGCCAGCTTTCTCGGCGTTGTCCGCAACCACCACCAAGGTCAGGCGATCCAACGCCTCGAGTATGAGGCGCACCCAACGCTTGCTGAAGCGGAGATGCGCCGGGTCCTCGAAGTCCTAGCTTCAGAGTTTCAAGGCGTTCGCATCGCTGCCGCTCATCGCGTGGGTTCCCTTGAAGTTGGCGATGTCGCCGTGGTTGTCGCCGTGAGCTCAGCTCACCGCGCTGAAGCCTTCGACGTTTGTCGCATCGCCATCGATCGCATCAAAGAGACGGTGCCCATTTGGAAAAAGGAGTGGGGAGTCGATGAGACCTCCACGTGGGTAAACCTCTGATTCTCCGCGATTCGCGATTCGATTTTACTTGGGCGTGGCAATGAGCACCATGGAGAACAACCAAACAGCCAAGGGACAAAGTCCGACGCAAATCGCAGAGAGTCTGCGCGACGGCGGACTTCAAGCCGTGAGCTTTGGAATGGGATGCTTCTGGGGACCGGACTCGCGCTTTGGCGCTCTGGACGGAGTGGTGCAAACCCGAGTTGGGTACGCCGGTGGAACCTACGAAGAGCCTACCTACCGAGACATGCCCGGACATGCGGAGGTTGTACGTGTGACGTTTGATCCTCGCGTGCTCTCCTTCGAAATGCTCTTCGATGAGTTTCGCCGGTGGTACACGCCGACAAAAGCGTTTGGGTCGAAGTACCGGCCGGCGGTCTTCACAACGCAGCCAGCGCACTCGGATGTTGTGTTGGCGTTCGTCGACACGATCGAAGACATCACGCTTCGGCCGCAGACCGCGGTTTCTCCTGAGGAGACAGCGCGCTTCTGGAGCGCCGAGGATTATCACCAGAAGTGGCGGTTGCGGAAAGCAAACCCGGCTCTCGCGGCGACGCTTGAAGCGGAATACGGATCGCGCTGGGATGAGTCGGAGCTTGCGACGAAGCTCAATGGTCTCGAGAAAGACGAGTTAGACCCCGAACGCTTCGAGCTTCCTGCGGGATCGGTTTAGTCCGGCTGCCGAGCTGGCATCAACGAGCGCATCAGTCGTTGAGCGAATGCGTCTCAACGTCGGCAGGAATAGGCTCGGAAAGCAGGGTCTCTTCACCCCGGCGAACCTCTACCGCGTCACCAACACGGCGCGCCGAATAGTGCGTCTCTTCGCCCTCCCACCAGCATCGAATCGACGCCAGCAGTCCGTGGGGCGGCTCCGCTTCCGGGGTACAGATGCCGAGGATCTCGCCGACTGGCGCGATATCTCGTTCCGCGTGGTGCACGAGCACCAACTCTAGCGACGAACGGGGTGGTGGCGCTTCACCGCTCAGGTCGTTGAGTCGCAGGGAGACCATGGTGCGTTGAGGGGGGGCGTTGTCGCGCGGCGTTTCAACTTCCGGCGAGCGACCGGCACAAGCCACAAGTAGTAACACCCACAGCGCGCCGCGAATCACTCTTCACCCCAACCAAAGGCTTTGAGCTTTCGCTGCAGCGTTCGCCGATCGATGCCCAATTGCACAGCGGCTTGCGTAATATTTCCGCCCAAGGATGTGAGGACGCGCTCGATGTGGGACCGCTCCACATCCGCGAGGCTCTGGTCGCTCGGCGGCGTGGATGGCGCGGCGGCGCGTGCTTCGCGGTGTCCGAAAACACTCGCCGCGATCATTCGGCGAATCATCGACGCTTCCATCTCTTGAGCTTCGGCGAAGAGCGCGGCGCGTCGAAGAACATTCAAGAGTTCTCTGACATTGCCGGGCCAGTCGTATTCGATCAGCGCTTCTTTCGCCGACTCGCTGAGCGAGGTCGTTGTGCTGACCCGGGTCAGCAGGCGCTCCGCCATCGGTACGATGTCTTCACGCCGTTCGCGCAGCGGCCGGAGAACGAGCGGAAATACTTGAAGCCGAAAGTAGAGGTCTTCCCGGAAGCGGCCGTCCTGAACGTCCTGCCAGAGATCCCGGTTCGTGGCTGCCACGATGCGAGCGTCGACCTCGTGTTCCATCGATTCCCCGACGCCGCGCACCTTGCGTGTTTCGAGAACGCGAAGAAGTTTGGCTTGGAGATCGATGGGCAGCTCACCGAGTTCATCGACAAAGAGCGTGCCGCCTGACGCATCGCGAAAGAGCCCTGCGCGATCGCTGGTTGCTCCCGTGAACGACCCACGTTTGTGGCCAAAGAGTTCGCTCTCGAAGAGGTCGCGGGGAACGCACGCGGCGTTCAGCGCTACGAAGGCGCCTTGGCGACCGCTCGCGTGGTGAAGGTGCAGCGCCACGACCTCTTTGCCGGTTCCCGTCTCGCCAAAGAGAGTGACTGTCTCCCGCGTTGGGCCGACGGTGTCCACAAATCGACGCACGTCGTCGCTCGCCTTGGACGTCCCGATCAACGGTGGAATCGCTGCGCTCTGCGTCTCGCCGAGATTGCGTTTTGTATCAGCAACGGCGCTCTTCAAGATCGGCGCGAGCTCTTCGGCGTCTACGGGCTTCTCAAGAAAACTAAACGCGCCAAGACGCATGGCCTCAACCGCGGCCTGGACGCTGCCGTGACCGGTGAGAACGACGGCGGCCACCGGGCTATTGCCTCGGCGCTTCAGGACTTCCAGGCCGCTTATGCCCTTCATCCGCAAGTCGAGCAGCATCGCCAAATAGGTCTCCTTGGACGAAAGGCGCGCGAGGGCCTCTTCACCGCTTCCTACACCAGAGACTTCGTAGCCCAGTCGGCGGAGCGCTTTGCTCATCGCGAAGCGAAAGCCGTCGTCGTCATCTACTAGGAGTATGCGTCCTTCGCTCATGAAGCCCCGATAATGCCCCTTAGCTGAACGCGGGCGAGTGCGCCTCCTTCATCGCGGTTCTCAAGGGATAGAGTCCCCCCCATACGGTGGACGATCATGTAGGACATGTAGAGACCAAGTCCGGTCCCTTCCCCGGGAGGTTTCGTCGTCGCGAAGGGCTCGAAGAGCCGATCGACCATGGAATCGTCGAGCCCTTCACCTTCGTCCGATACCTGAATCTCAACGCCGGTGTCAGATCCAATCGCAGAGACACGGACGATGCCCCCTGTCTTCCTCGAGGCATCGAGAGCGTTCTGAAGTAGATTGACGAGTACCTGGACGAGTTTATCACCATCGGCCACCGCGTGGATCTGCACGCTCTCATCGATCTCGACACGACTATCTGGCCCGCGTCCTGCCGTGACGATGGCTCGGGCACGCTCAGCGGCTGCGAGCAAAGGGATCGAGTCGTGGGTCTCGGCCCGCACCAAGTCTCCACCTGCGAGGAGGGCTTGAGTGATCTTGCCCAAGCGTCGCGTCTCATCGCGAATGAGAGCCGCCGATTCGTCCAGATCTTGGGTCTCACTTGCGTGCTCAGGCATTGCGGCTCGCAGCGCACTGACCACATGCCGCATATCCGTGGCCAGCGTGCTGATGGTCGCGAGCGGAGTGTTGAGCTCGTGGGCAACACCTTGAGCGACGCGACCCAGGCTAGCGAGCCGCTCGGCGAGGAGAAGCTGCGCTTCAGCGAGGGTTTCTTGAGTTCGGTCGAGATACAGGTTCATGACGCGTGGCGCATGATCATCTTCGTCGATGGGAAACGTGAGCGCCTCGTAGACCCGTTCGTCGTTGGACACGCGGACCGCAAAGCGGTGAGTCCCGCTCGCCCGTGGATGGAGTTGGCTTTCGTCGACGGCCGCTCTATCGCTTCGCTCGGCGATGAGCTCTGCGCGTCGATTGCGCCAGAGGACTTGGCCATCTCCGTCGACGACCTCGAGTCCCGCCTCAAGTTCATCGAGCGTATTGCTCAGCAGACGATACTCAAGGGACGCCTCATCTCGGGCGGCTTCGAGCTCTTGTTCCCGACCCCGAATATCCCGCATCGAATGCCCCACCAGGTAGGCGGACCCAGTGAGCGTGAGTCCAAAGGCCACCAAGCGAGTGAGCACGTCGAAGGGCTCGATGGGATTCCATTGTCCGAGTTGCAGAGCGGGCACCCAAGCGGTGAATGCAAGCCAGCCGGCGTAGAGAGCGGTGATGCCGACGGCAATGACGACACGGCGCCGGTCGCTGAGGATGGCGACGAGGACGACGTGGAAGAGGTAGAAGGCGCTGAAAGGCGAATCGAGACCACCAGACGCCCATAAGAAAGACGTCAGCAGCGTGATGTCAGCGAGCGCCTGCGTGAACGGCGCGGTCAATCCACGGGCGGGCTTCCCGGCTCGGTGATGACGCCATAAAAACGCGTTGTAGCAGAGCCCGGCGATACTCGTGGCCGCCACCATCACGGCGGATACCCCTGGAACGATGTTCTTGGCGACCACCGCCGCGAAGAGTGCGGCACCCATGGCCTGCCAGCGCAAGGCGATCAGCCAAGCGACGCGTTCGCGTCCGAAATCGCGGGTGCCCTCCCCCAAGGTTAGTGTGGAGCGTCGTGTCACAGTTCTTCGCCGAGTCTGGGGTCCATTCGCTCTGGGGTCGAGTCTCTGGACGCGCGAAGTGCGTGGAACTCGCCACGATCCGCCCGCCAGCTATAGTGCAGGCATGCGAGTACTCCTTACTTCCGCTTGGATCCTGTTTGTCGCAGCGTGCTCGGGTGGCGCGACTCTTAGCGATGAAGAACTTAACTCACGGGTCGAAGAGCTCAGTGATTCTCTGACTGAATGCGCAGGGGGTGAAGTCTCGACGCTCGAGGTCGAAGTTCACATCGCCGCCGACGGAGAAGTCGAAGAGGCACGGGCCACAGGGTCTGCGCGCGCGGCAGCCTGCGTTGAGCGCATTATTCAGACGTGGACGTTTCCCAGCGCGGAAGCAGGCGTCGAGGCTCTCCTGCCCCTCACGCTCACGCCTCCAAGCGAAGGCTAAGCTTTCGTCGGCTCGCGCGGCGCCGAGTCCTGCGCGAGACGCCAGAGCAGGTACATGAGGACGGCGGCGTGGAGCGCATCACCAAAGAGCATATGGTTGGCGATGGCACTGGGGCCCTGCGTCCATTCCTCGCTAGTTTCTATGGACCGTATGACTTCACGGATCTCGGGCGCTGACTTCCGGATGTGAAAGTAGTTGCTCGCAGCGTGGAGTCCCGTCCAAACGAGATTCGCGGCGATGGAGTTACGAACCCACCAACCAGCGCTCTTTCGGCTCCTCAGCAGCATCCCGCCGCCGATCATCAACATCAGCGAAACGACGAAGCCGCCGATGGCGAGCCCCTGACGATGTGGGTTGTTCCAAGCGATGTGCTTGATGGCCTGTTGGCCTTCGGCGACTTCCGCAGATAGCGAACTGTCCGCTGCCACATAAGGAAGGTCGTTGTATTGACCTACCGCGTTACAGGCTCCGCACGATCCCAGCGAGCCCGCGAAGATCGCTAAAAAAAGCAGCGAACGCTGCGCATGTCCTTCTTGCCTCTCAGCCGTCATGGGCGGAGCTTAGCGCGCGATTCAGTAATATCACCCGCTAGAATCCGACGCGGCGCATCACGGCGCGTGGCAAGCGGCGAATCACCGCCATGATCGCGCCCCAAGGAGCCGGGGCGTAGACCACAGGAGTGCCCCGATCGATGGCGCTGAGTACACGCCGTGCCACGTCATCGGGCTCTCCAGCGAAGGGTGGTGCATCCAGACCCTCGGTCATTTCTGTGCGGACAAAGCCAGGCTTGACGGTGACAACGCGAAGTCCGTCGCGTCGGTACTTGTGGTCGAGGCCTTCGAGATAGCTGGAGAGTCCAGCCTTGCTCGCGCCGTAAATGACGACGGGCTTGCGTCCTCGTTCGCCGGCCACGCTGCTGAAAACACAGAGCGTTCCGTTTTTGCGAATGTGCGCTCGTGCCGTTTCGCAGAACACCACGGTATTGGTGAAGTTGATTCGCGTGAGCCGTTCAGCGAGAGAAGAGTCCGCCTCGAGCTCATCCTGAGTCGCGAAGAACCCTGCGGTGACCACGACGGTATCGATGTGGGAGAGCTCCGCGACCGCAGCGTCCATAGCGGCGGGGAAGGTCGAGGTATCTTCGAGGTCACAGTGTGTGTGGGCCACGCCGCCGATCGCACCACGAACTTCTAGGTCCTGTGCACAGCGTTGCAGCTTGTCGGCTGAACGACCCAAGAGAAAAAGGCGGTCACCACGTGCCGCCATCTGCCGAGAGAGGGCTTCGCCCATACCGCTGGTCGCGCCCAGAAAGACTACGTTCATGAGGACTACCGGACGAGAAGTTCGAAGAGAGCAAAGTTCTCGGCTTCGTCAGCGTCAATTTTGCCGTCGGAGACGATCATGGCTCGCGCCGTCTCGAGAAAAAGCTCTCGGTGCGCTACGGGAATCTCCGCAGGATCGAGCTCATCAGCCGTCGGCGGGAGCTTCAACCACTCGTCCACCTGGGCTGTCTCAGCGTCATCAAGCTCGAGCTGCGTCACCAAACGTCCAATAAACGCTCGTTCTTCATCCTGGATCTCGAGATCGGCCCAGGCGAAGGAACACACAAACTTCATTAAGCGGAGCCGGTCTTCCCGGTCGAGGGTCTGAATCATGTCAGCGACGATATCCGAGTCGGGGAGCCATAGCGAGCGTTGTCTTGTGCCCACAAAGCGAGGGGTATAACCCACACCTGGGAGCCCTAAGTATATGATATTTGTGAGAAATCACCCCGGGCGCTTTGCGCAGGGGGAGCGATGCTCTCAGCTTATTCCCGTCGGTCGACCTCTCTCACTCTTGGTGATAAGACGCGGCCCCTCAGGAGGAAAACATGATGAGTCGCTCTCTACTACTAGGTTTGTTCGTCGCATTTGCTGCGCCGATGGTGGCGTCTGCGCAGACACCCGCCACGCCCACGGATGCCGCACAGTTCACGGAATCGGCAAGCACCGATGCACCCGAAGAAAATAAGTCCGAGTGGAACATCGCCGCCGGCGGTGTCTTCAACAGCGGCAACACGCGTTCATGGAGTCTCACGGCTGGCACCAGCTTCGGAGTGGTCCGCGGTCGCCACGGCTTAAGCTTCAGCTTTCTACTCGCCTACGGCCGCGCGGCGCTCCGCGATCCCGTGACCGGTGAGTTCGGTGACACCCTCGATGTCGCACGAAACACGAACACCACCGCTCGATACGACTTTTACCTGACGCCGAACGACGCGCTCTTCGTCGCCGCTCGACATCGTTGGGACACCTTCGCGGGTCTCGACACTCGCTTGCAGGCCCAGGTTGGTTACCTTCGTAACTTCGTCAACGAAGACAATCATCGCGTCTGGGGTGAGATTGGTTACGACTTCACATTCGACAACTTCGATCCCGACCCTCTCATCGACCCGATGACGATGATGGAGCTCGATGGCACCGACTCCGTTCACTCGGCTCGTCTCTACCTTGGCTACAAAAACCAACTCAACGAGCACGTCCTCTTCACCACCGGCCTTGAAGCGCTCTTGGACCTCCAGGACATCGCGGACAACACACGTCTCAACTTCGACGCTGGCCTCCAGGTGACTGTCGTCGACAGCCTGCAGCTCGGCATCGCGTTTAAGCTCCTATACGACCAGGAGCCTGTTCAGGGTCGTGAGACCGTCGACACCATCACCACCCTCAACCTCCTCTACTCGTTGCTATAATCATGATGAAACAAACACAAAAATGGTTGGGCACGCTTACGGCCCTCTTTGTCTCAGGCGCCAGCTCGGCTTTCGCCCAAGAGGCTGAAGCCGCCGCTGAATCCGGTGGTGGCTTTGAACTCACCCCCGCTCAGATGTTGGAATGGGGCGAGAGCGCCGTCCCTTACATCCTCAAGGCTTTCGGCGCCCTGATCGTCTTCTGGATCGGCCGTCGCATCATCGACAAGATCGTTCGGCTTCTTAACTCCGTGATGGAGAAGCGCGCCGTCGATCCGACGGTTACGCGTTTCGGGACCAACCTACTCAGCTACGCGCTCCTCGCGGGCCTCGTCCTCGGGATCCTCGGCTACTTTGGCGTCGACACGACCAGCTTCGCTGCGCTCATTGGCGCCATGGGTCTCGCCGTCGGCCTCGCCCTCCAAGGCACCCTCGGAAATTTCGCCGCTGGCGTCATGCTCCTCGTCTTCAAGCCTTTCAAGGTGGGCGACTTCATCAACGCCGGTGGCTCCACCGGTACCGTCGAAGAGCTCGGTATCTTTTCTACGACGTTCAAGACCCTCGACAACAAGCAGGTCATTGTCCCGAACGGCAAAGTCTTCGGCGACACCATCATCAACGTGGGCCACAACCCCATTCGTCGCGTCGACATCGACGTCGGCTGTGACTACGGCGCCGATATCGACGAGTGCCGCGCCACCCTCGAGAACGTCGTCGCCCACATCCCCGACATGATCAAGGACCCGGCTCCTCAGATCTTCCTCAAGGGCCTCGGTGGTTCCTCCGTCGACTGGCAGGTGCGAATCTGGTGCGACACGCCCAAGTACTGGGACGTTCACCAGCAGACGGTCCGCGCCATCAAGAAGGTCCTCGACGAAAAGGGCATCGGTATTCCCTTCCCACAGATGGATGTCCATCTCGATAAGTAGGACCTCGCTGTCCTCACTCACTTCGTTTTGGAGTTGAAAACGTCGCAGCACCCCGCTGCGGCGTTTTTTTATGTCGAATGCCGTGAATCAGCGGTACTCAGGCCTTGGGGAGAATTAGGTAAGTCATGCGTCTTCGTGAAGTCGGAATTTTCATCGCCATCGTTATGGGCGTCACCTTGTTAGCACCCGAGCCCGCGCAAGCGGACAGCGGGCGCTTTCACCTCCACCTTGATCTAGGGCTTGGCGTTCCCGTCACCGGCCCGACAAGTCGGCGCAGCACGCACAACAGCGACCGCCCCCTGGGTGGTGTCGGCTGGCTAAGCGCGGACTACCAACTTGCTCCGCCCGTTGCCATCGAACTCATCGTCGGCTTCGGCGGCTTTGGCCGACCCTTCGAAGATTCACGAACGACCGGTGCCACGTTTACGCACCTTGGCATTGGCGCGCGCTTTCGTTTCGCTGACGATCTAGCCGGATACAACAACGAGCCGAACGGTAACTTGCTCAGCAACCTCTGGGTTTCTGCTCACGTCGGTTTCATGAGCTACGACAAGTCACAGTTCGGTGTCGACGCCGCTATCGGTTACGAGCTCAGCATCGTCCGACCGTTTCAGCTCGGCGTCTTCGCGAGAACAGCCATTATGTTCGGCGGCCGAGACGACTCCACCGACATGATCGTTGTCGCAGGCCTGACGCTCGGTCTGGAACTCATACGCACACGAGGCGCCACGGACAGTGACGGCGACGGACTCTCCGATACTCGCGAAGAAGAGATCGGCACGGACCCCTACGACGATGACACGGACGGTGATCTTATCTCCGACGGGGTTGAAGACGCCACGGGCACCAACCCGAAGGAACGCGACACCGACAACGACGGGCTCAACGACGGCATTGAGGACTCCAACCAAAACGGCACCCTCGACGCAGGCGAGACCGACCCACGACTTGGCGACACGGACGGCGGCGGCATGTCCGACCCCGACGAGGTGCGCACAGTAGGACAAGACCCTCAGTACGCAGAGGACGACGACAGCGATAGCGACGGCGTCGCCAACAACTTCGATAGCTGTCCCGGAACCCCCGCGGAGACCGAAGTCAATGGCGTCGGCTGCCCACCGGCCCCCGAGGCCTTCACACTCGAAGGCGTTCGTTTCCAAAGCAACCGCGCAAACATTCTTGACGAATCCGAGAGCACCCTCTTGGAAGCACTCGAGACCCTCCGGCGCATGCCGGAAGACTCGCGTTTCGAGATCGTTGGACACACCGACGATCAGGGAGAGTCGGGGGCGAACCAGCGACTCTCTCGTGAGCGCGCGGAAGCTATCCTTCGCTGGCTCATCGAACATGGCCTTGACCGCGGTCGCTTCGAGGTTCGCGGTTTCGGCGAAGAACAGCCCATCGACACCAACGACACCGATGAGGGTCGTGCACACAACAGGCGTATCGAGTTCCGGCGACTCTAAGCGCTTCGCTTGGTTCCTTCCGGGTTACTCGTTTGTCGTTTCGCTCTCGGGTATTCGGTCCAGGTAAACGGCAGTCGCGGGGACCGTCCATGGGGTCGAGGCGATTACGCCTTGGCTTGTCTCGCCGTCTCAGACGGCTCGACAAGACGAGCCAACAAGTTGACTCGTGAGGCTCGATCGCCCGGACCCCATGGACGGTCCCCACGCCTTTCGGGTCCATCCAAGCCATCATGAACAGACTTAGGATGGCGGTCTCCGATAGGTCTTAGGAGTCTTAGGACCTACGTCGATCGCCGGCTGCCGCGCGACAAACAGGGCTTACGTTTGCGCGGGCACCGTCGTCATGCCTGACCCGACCTTCGTCCAGCGCTTCGA
>JBLHKB010000051.1:0-21234 GCA_047619315.1 Polyangiales bacterium | reverse complement strand
CTGGACGTGGCGCGCTCAGCGTGACGACGCTCTTCGGGGAGACGTGGCGGGTTTGGCGAGAAGCAGGCGTTCTTGTAACGCCGGCGCCGTCACAGAGCCCCGTCGACTCGTCACTCATTACTTTGGCCGCACGCGCAAGCGCCGAGCGGCCGACGTCACCGAGTGTGCCGAGGACCTCCTTTGAGACACCTCCTATCCTTCGGGTGGTCCTTCCCACGGAGCGCGCGGAGCTCGTTCACCGTGTGGGCTGGCTCGCAGACCTCTTTCCGCGCTCCGCCATCGAGGTCCAAGGGCCTGGCACTGAACGTCAGCGGGGGGAACTCCATGACGAGATCGTCGCGCGCTTCGGTCTCGCGCCGGCGCGCATTCGAATGACGCAGCATCGACCACGCCAGCTCATCGTCTACGGCGTGGAGTGATGCCCGGGGGGAACCGAGGGGACTAGTTCGTGAGGCGTGGGACGACGTCTCCGACGGGAGTCGCACCCGCAAGATGTGGCGTCGTGCGCTCGATGACGGGCGCGTCACAGGCGAGCCAGCCGCGAAGAATGTTGAGACCTTCGAAGGAGTCGACGAAGGGGAGACGTTCGCCTTCGGCGTTGCGGTAGCGTGGGACCTCTTCGTGGGCGACGAGGGTCGCTTCACCGAAAGGAGGCATCCGGTCTTCTTCGACTTCGCAGTAGATATCGTCTCGGTATTCGAGGACGTTCTGCTGAGCTTGTCGAAGGCGCTCGGCTTCTTCTGGAGCGTCGCCGAACGCAAGCTGCACGTCGAAGTCAAAACCGACCGTAGCGCTGAATCGGAATTCGGGGTCGGCGGCCGAAGAGTGGCAGTAGTTGGCGTTGCCGCAGCTAACGGCGACAAGCGCCTGGCCTTCATACGCGGGAAAGCCGTCGGGATCGTAGACCACGCGTCGCGCGACGGGGTCGTTGCATTCGCCGAGGTCAACGGTGCACGCGCCGGCGAATGTGCTGAGCACAGCGGCACCTAGAAGGACGGCATCAACCCGGAAGAGACGGCAAATCACTGGTGAATGCTGGCACGGCGGGCCCTGCTAAGACAAGGTTCGAGCGCTGGATCACGTGGGATAACGCCGCCTTGACCGTTGCGATGGCGCGAGGCTGTGCGAGAGTCAGGACATGTCGATTCGAGCCAAGCTTCAAGAAGACCTAATGGCCGCCATGAAGGCCAAAGACGTCATCACCCGCGACACGGTGCGCATGTTGAAGAGCGACCTGGAAAAAGCGGAGCTCACGAAGGGTGGCGAGCTGACGGACGGCGAGGAGCTCGATGTGATCGCCCGCGCTGCGAAGACGCGAAAAGAGAGCGCCGCACAGTACGACGAAGGCGGGCGTCCAGACTTGGTCGAGAAGGAGCTCTCGGAGGTCGTCGTTGTGGAGCGCTACCTGCCTAAGCCGCTGAGCGAAGACGAGGCTCGGACCATCATCGAGGCCCTCGCGATCGAGCTGGGCGTCACGGAAAAGAAGCAGATGGGTTCCCTCATCAAAGAGGCGATGGCGCGGAACCGCGGGCAGCTCGACGGCAAGATGGCGTCAAAGATCGCGGCGTCGGTTCTATCGTGAAACGCGTCGCGCTATCACTGGTCCTCTGTGGCCTTGTAGCGTGCGGCGATGACGACTCCAGCGATGTGGGCGCGGACAGTGGGGCCGCGGACAGTGGGGCCGTGGACGCGGCAGCCGATTCCAGCACAGACGCGGGACCGGACTCCCCCGACGTGTCGTTTGACGGTGGTCGCGATGTTGTGATGCCAAGCAGCGCGCGGGAACGCCTTGGGCTTCGTGGTCCGGAGGTCGTGGGCTTTCGCGAACTGGAGGTAAGCTACGAGCGCCCAGATGGCGGTGAGTCTCGAGACGTTAGGCTCCTCGCCTGGTACCCAGGCAGCGTCGACGAAGGAGCGCGACCTCAGTACACGCTTCGTCAATCGACGGTGGCTCGCCAAGACGTCGAGGCGAAACCCGGGTCGTACCCAGTGCTCATGTTCTCGCATGGTCACCAGGCGATCCCAGATGCGCTCGCCTATGTGATGGAACACTTCGCCTCGCACGGCTGGATCGTTCTCGCGCCGGAGCACACTGGCAACACGGTGGTCGACGGCGACGAACGGACCACGGAGATCTACTACCTCCGTCCCCACGATGTTCTTGCGTCCCTCGACTTCGCGCTGGCGGATGGGTTTTTGGGCGGTCTCATGGGTTCGCCACGCGTCTTGAGCGGGCATAGTTTTGGCGGCTACACCGCGTACGCGCTGGCGGGCGCTAGCTATGATGTCGACGCGATTCGTGACGGATGCGCCGACGAGAGCCTGACCTCGCCGATCTGCGAAGGGCTGACGGAAGAAGCGCTCATGCTCTTCGACGCAGGCTTCGCCGATGATCGCTATGACGCGCTGCTGGCGATGGCTTCGGGCGACTTTCACCTCTTCGATGACTTCAGCGATGTCTCAATTCCCGTCATGCAGATGGTGGCGGAGAACGATGGTCACCCCGCCGGGAGCGTTGGTGACGATGACTACTGGAACGCTCTCGATGGCGCTGGCGACTTGCGCTGGAACCTACTCGGCGGCGCGCACAACTCGTTTACCGATATCTGCGTGATGATCCCCGGCTTTGACCGCTGCTCCGAGCAAGACGCGGCCACCGAAATCGATCTCGTGAAGCTCTTTGCACTTGCCTTTGTTCGCGACCGCCTCATGAGCGATGCGGATGCAGCGATGGTCCTTGGCGAGGGCGATGAGCTGGTTGAACTAACGCCGCGCGAATAACAAAGTTTCGATGACTCCTATTATAACGGCGAAGGGGCTGGCTAAGTCCTTCGGCCCTACACTTATTCTTGAAGGCAGCGATGTCTCCATTGGCGAGAGCGAGCGCGTTGGGCTCGTCGGTGACAATGGCGCGGGTAAATCCACGCTGGCGAAAATGCTCGCGGGCATGATCCCGGCGGACTCCGGTGAAATCGCCGTGCGCCGAGATGCACGTATCGCGTACCTGTCGCAACGGCCCGTGCTGGATGCAGGGCTGACGGCCCACGATGTTGTGATGGGGGCGCTGTCCGAGTGGCGTTCGGCCAAAGAGCGACATGCTGCATCGAGCGACGCGATGAGCCAGCCGGATGCTGACTTTGATTCGCTCTTGATAGCCCAAGAGAGCGCCGCCGCCGATGTTGAACGCCTCGGCGGCTGGGATGCAGACCGTGAGGTGCAGCGAACGCTGGACCACTTGGGCATCCTCGACCCTTCAGCGCTCGTCGAGACACTCTCCGGTGGCGAACGCAGACGCGTCGACTTGGCGCGGCTGCTGGTGAGCGCGCCGGACTTTGCCATTCTCGATGAGCCCACCAACCACTTGGACGTCGAGACCATCGAGTGGCTAGAGCGCTATCTAACGACCTCGTTTCGAGGCGCGCTTTTGCTGGTCACACATGACCGCTACGTGCTTGAGAACGTGGCGCTGCGTACCCTCGAACTGGATCATGGCCGCCTCTTTTCTTACAAGGGCGGCTGGAGCGCATACCTCCAGGCCAAGGACGATCGCATTGCTCTCGAAGCGCGTTCCGAAGCAAACCGGCAGAACTTTTTGCGGACGGAACTTGAGTGGCTACGCCGCTCGCCTTCCGCGCGACGAACCAAGTCAAAGTCCCGGGCGCAGCGTGCTGAAGCCGCCATCGCGAACAGGCCTCTGGCTCAGTCCGGGGCCGCGAAGCTGAGCATCGAAACGGAGCGCTTAGGCAACACGGTGCTCGAAGTGCTCGATGTCTCGGTGGACATCGAAGGCCGAAGGCTCGTGAAAGACTTCGAGCTGCGTCTCACCCAAGGAGAGCGCATCGGCATCATCGGCCGAAGCGGCTGCGGAAAGACGTCTCTCTTGCGCGTGATGCTGGGCATCGACAAGCCGGCCGAGGGGGAAGTCAACATCGGGAAGAACACGAACTTCGCGTACTTCGACCAGAGCCGCACGGGTCTAGACGACAACGCTTCGATTCAAGAGAACGTCGCCGGGAAAGCGACGCGCATCGATTTTCGCGGAACGACCATCGACATTCGATCGTACATGGCGCGTTTTCTCTTTGATGGCGGAGAGCTACGGCAAAAAGTGGGTTCGCTTTCGGGTGGAGAGCGTGCGCGGGTCGCCCTCGCGAAGTTGCTCTTGAAGCCAGCAAACGTGCTGGTGTTCGATGAGCCTACAAACGACCTCGATGTGGCGACGCTAGGCGCTTTGGAAGAGCTCCTCGTCGAAGCGAACGCGACGGCGATCATTGTGAGCCATGACCGCTACTTCTTGGACCGCGTCGCGACGTCCATTGTAGTGTTTGAGGGTGAGGGCAAAGTCGTCCGCTACGTCGGGGACTACGAGACGTACACCCGGCTTCGCGCCCAGCAGAAAAAGGACGCGCAGCAGGCGAAGAAGGAGCCTGGGAATGCGAAGGCCAAAGCAAAAGCGAAGAAGGTCGCGGCGAAGCCCAAGAACGCGCTCAGCGGCAAAGAGAAGCGGGAGCTCGCTGGCATGATGGAGCACATCGATGTCGCCGAGAAAAAGACGGCGGCGCTTTCGAAGAAGCTCGCCGACCCGTCGCTTTACGCGGGAGACGGAGACGTTTCTGCGTTGGTGGCCGAGCACAAGGCCTCGGAAGACGAGGTGGCGCGGCTGATGGCGCGCTGGGAAGAGCTGGACGCGCGAGGCGCCTAGAGCCTTTCGTAGATTCGGTTGCCTATTTAGAGTTGTGCGGCGAACATGCTGTGTCGGTTTCGTCTCACCTGAGCCGGGGCAATCGCTTCACGCGGCGCGCAAACACATGGGCGTCTGTAAGGGCTTATGACCTGGCATGGGGGTCGCTTTGCGGTCTCCCTGTGATGTACAAACTTCCCTCGGCGGTTGCGGAAAGGTCGCAGCGCGCCGGTTTCGCTCATCGTAGAGAGCGAATTGCGGCAGCCGTCTACGGAACGCGGACGCAGTCGAAGGTGAGCTCAATATCAGCGCCGGTATCGATGACGTCGAAGTCGCTGGGCTGAATCACGGCGAGGTCACGGGGTCCTAGGAGCCCTTCCCACTTGGTCTCTCGAAAGCGGTCACTCGCAGCAGTCAGGGCGACGTTTCCTCCATCTGCGAGGGCCATGCCGTAGCGCTGCATCGCACGAGCGACGGTCCGCGCGGCGTCGTTCGGCAGTGAGCTCATATCGAAGTCGGCGCGGAGGCGCCAGCGGCCGCCGTAGACTGGAGCGGGTCCCTCGGCGTTTGGGCCACCAGCGTGAGTGGCTGGGCGCGTGTACGTGTCCGCACGCATCCGGGCGTTGGGAAGAATGAATCGAATCGCATGGGCGACCTCTCCCGCGGCGACCTCTTCCGGATAGAGAAGCAGCGGCGCGATCGGGAAGCCGGCGGCGTCAGCGCTTGTGCATTGCTCGCCGCGTGCATCAGGGCCGTAGGTGCGGTCCATGTCCCACACGGCAAGGCAGCCCCCGTTGAAGGTGTCTCCGCGGATGTCTGCGCGCCACATTTCGTAGAGGCGTGCCCCTTCTCGGTCGACGACGATGAGGTGACAGTCGCCGTCGCTCTCGCAGGCATAGCCCTCTTCGCCTTCTAGGGCGCCGACGGCGGGCACCGGGACATCTTCCGAGTCGCAGTCTGGTGAGAAGAAATCGCCCGTCGGTTCGAAAGGACGTGGAGCGGCGCCTCCGCTCTCGAGGACCTCGATGGAGTAGTCGATCTGCATGCGGCCAAGACCCCAGCCGCCGTTTTCCTCAAGCCAGGTCGTGATCGCCGCGGAGTCCGCGCGGGTTGGGGCGTCGGTGACCTCTTGGTACATCCACGCGGCTTCAGGGAAGAATCGCTCATTTGTCGTGCCGGCGTCTTCACCGCCACGGTCTGAGGTAGGCGCGTCTGAAGTGGCAGCATCTGAAGTCGCAGCGTCTGCAATCGGCGCGTCCGGCACTCCACCGCCGTCCAGTGAAACATCGTCGTCAGAGCAAGCGGCAAGCACGAGACAGAGAGTGATCCATCGAAACATTCGTCGAGTGTACGACGTCTGACACTCTGGAGCCTCCCCAAAGCCGGCCTGCCAGTCGCCTAGCCGCGGAGGAGGTCCGTGGGGACGCCGGTGTGGTAGGCCATATTGTCATGGCCGACTTTGGGGAGGTCCGTGACGCCCATCGCACGTGCGAGGGAAAGCAACGTACCCGTGTGCTTGGGGAAGTGCTCCAGGTCGTTGCCGTAGGTGACGACCTTGCCGCTGTCGTAGTAACCACCGCATTCACCAAAGAGCGTGATGGGCATATCGCGCGCGTTGTGATTCCGACCGAACTCCATGCCTACCATGACAGCAGATCTCTCGAGCATGTCCGCGCGCCCGGGGCCGCCTGTGAGGGTTCCGAGGAGCGACGAGACGCGCTGAGCGTACCAGTCCATGAACCGCGGTACGTCTTCCGGGCGCCAGTGGGTGTAGCTGTGATGGTCACTGCCGGAGTTGCTGTCGGCCCCGTCACCTACAAAGCCAAGGCCAAGGGACGGAACGGAGAAGCGGCTTGCGATGCCCCCAAACTGGATGGTGGCGATGCGCGTGCGGTCCAGGCGAAACGCAGCGTCGATGACGCGGACCCAGTGGTCGAACACCTCTTCATGGTTCTCCGGTGCATTGCTCATGTCGCCCGGCGCCTCCGGGATCACCGCGCCTTCAGGGAGAGGAGTATCGACGAAGCTGAGTTCGAGGTCGCGAAGCGACTGCAGATGTTCGTCGAGAATGATGCGGCCTTCGTTTGGAAGCTGTGGCCGAATGGCTTCGAGTTCAGCGCTGGGGACATCGAGAACGCTCTTGCCGTAGGCTCTGAGTTCTTCGATGGTGGCGCCGCCGCTCATGCCCGCGATATCGCCGAAGAGGAGGTCGAAGCCTTCTTGAGGCTGGCCAAACTGCGTGACGCCCGCGATGTCTCGGTTGTAGGTTTCGCCAAGTGTATATCCGGCGGGGGTCGCGATGAACTGTGTCGGTATTCGGAAGCTACCGCCCGTCATCTTGATGTTGAGGGACTTACGTAGCGGGTTGGTGATCACGCCACGCGCGAGGTAATCGTTGGCGATGATCTGATCGATGGAAGGCGCACGTGCGCCGCGCGCGGTGCCGTCGACAACGTGGGGAATATCGCCCGTGAACATGACTGCGCCGGGAGCGATGTGGCCGCCGTGGTCGCCGCGGTATTCTTCGCTGATGAAGGCCTGAAAGCCGTACTCGCGGAAAGCAATGACACGATCGCTGTAGGCGTTGTAGGGCTCAAAGCCGTCAGCGAAGCTCGGCGTAGTCCCTGCGTTCAAGAACGGGTTCTCGGCGACCTTACCGTTGGGGAGGAAGACGAGGACGAGGTTTGTCCGATCGTCCTGAGCGCGGGCTTCAGGGACGTCGCGCCAATACATCGCGACGGGTGCGAGAAGACCGGCGAGGGCTGAGTTACGAAGAAAGTCGCGACGTTTGGATTTGGACATGGTCGTTGCTTCCTTACTGGGCCGCCGCGAAGCGATCGGAGTTGGCGATGAGGCGGAGGCTTTGCAGCACGTTCCCGCCGGATTCGGTGAAGAGTTCCTCGAGGGACGTGAGGACCTCCGCATCGTCCCTGCCGGGGATGCTGCCTTGGGCAAAGCGGTAGAGTTGGGCGCTGTAGCAGCGGCCCAAGGCTTCGTGCGCTGCAATACCGCGAACAGCGTCGGCGGTACTGCCAAACGCGAAGACAGGGAAAGGCCGAAGCTCGAAAGCGCCCATGGCGTCTTCCGGACCAACAAAGCTTGTCTCCCAGCGGCGACCCACGTTGTCGAAGAGGTCGAAGGCGAAGCCGACGTTGATCATCCTGTGGCACTTTGCGCAGTCTTCGCGGACTTCGAGGCTACCGAACTTCTCGCGAAAGGTTAGATCTTCGGTGTCCGCAGGGAGGGTCATTGCAGCTTCGCCAGCGTCGGAGGGGAAGCCGTAACAGAGCAGCTCATCGACGATGAACTTGCCGCGCTGCATTGGGGAGCGGCCACCTTCCTTCGAGTGGGCCATGAGCACAAGACCCGTGGTGAGAAGGCCGAGGCGTTCGGTGCCGTCGAGGCTGACTTCGCCGAAGCCTCCGCCGGCGGGGGCCGTCATGCCGTAGACTTGCGCGAGGCGCTCGTCGATAAAGGTCGTGTCGCTGAGGAGAAGGTCTCGGACACCACCGTCCCCCTCGAAGATGACGGCATCGATGAGCATGCGAACCTCTTGTTCCATCGCATCGGCGGTGCCTTCGGGAAGCTCGTCGGCCCCGATTCGTGCGGCCAGATCCGCGTGGTCGAGGCCAAGCCAATCGAAGAAGAAGTCTTGGACGCGCGTTCGGACGGCGCTGGTCTCGAGGAGGCGTTCCGTTTGGGCACTACGCACGCTGGCGTCAAGAAGGCTCCCGTCGTCCGCGACTGCCCGGAGTGTGTCGTCGGGTGGTGCGTCGGTGAGGAAGTAGGAGAGTTTTTTAGCCAGCTCGTGAGCTGTCAAAACACCGCCGTCGCCGATTTCCGTTCGGTAAATAACCGATGGGGAAATAAGAGCCATCTGAAGAACGACGCGGCGTCCAAACTCGTCGTCGAATCGACCCGAGGCGTCGGCGTAGCGCTCCACGTAACGCATGAGTTGCACGTCGCCCACTGGGTGGGCAAACGACCGCTCGAGGAAAGCTCGAAGTTCCGCTTGAGTGCACGCGCCGGCGCAGGAAATGATGTTGCCGATGTCGGCTCCTGCGGCGTTGTTCGTCGCTTCGTGGAGAAGCGACTGCATGTAGGCGGCGTCGCGAACCGTTAGCCGCGACGCATCGTTGGCAATGCTCAAAAGCTCAACGTCCGCGGGAAGCGCTGAGAGATCAGGTCGAACGCCTGATATCGACTCCCAGGTGTTGACGAGCTGGCGGATCGTCAATCGGCGAATACCAGGGCGGAGGTCTTCGCCGCTTGGTTCGAAGTGAAAGCGTGGTTCGCCACCACTGGGGTCGTTCGGATCCGTCGGATTGGACGGCTCGTTCGGATCATCGACTGCAATATTTCCGATGGAGCCATCGCAGGCGCCGACGAGTGCGAGGGCCACAAGCCCAGTGAAAAAGGCGCGCGTCATGGGTCCATTGTGCCCGGAATCCTTTTTGTGTGAAAGAGCATGACCCTCTAAAGCGTGTTAAGCACTTGGCATGCCCCTTAGCGACGTAAATACAGAGACCCTGAAGGAAGCCATTGAAACCGGAGGGATCGTTGTGGTCGACTTCTGGGCTGAATGGTGTGGCCCATGCAAGGCATTTGCCCCGGTCTTCGCCGCGGCTGCTGAAAAGCACCCGGACGTCACCTTTGCCAAGGTGGACACGGAAGCACAGCAAGAGCTTGCGCAAGGATTTCAGATCCAATCGATTCCAACGATCATGCTCTTTCGCGAGCAGGTACTTTTGTTCCGCCACTCCGGCGCGCTGCCACCAGCGGGTCTTGAAGACGTGATCGAGCAGGCGACGAAGATGGACATGGAAGAAGTCCACAAAGAGATTCGCGAGCACGCCGAAGCGCACGAGCGCGGCGAATGCGATCATGATCACTAGCTTGCTGGGTTTGTGATCGGCTCTGTGAACCCTGGCATCTGTGGCCAGTGCGCGTTTTCGAGGGTGATCGTGAGTGTGAAAGGCTCTCGCTTTTCGCTCTGCGAGCATCCTTCCCTGCCAAAGTACCCGAACCTTCCTGTGATGGCGTGCCGGTGCTTTGAGCCGCACGTGAAGTCGGAAACGGTGAAGGACTAATTCGTGAGCTGACTGTGTCAGGGGAGCAGAACGTTGCTCCAGACGGCGAGACCTGCGCGCCGTAGCAACACGAAGTTGTACATGTCCGTATAGATCGACAGCGGCATCATCGCGTCGAGGTAGGCGACGTCTTCTCGATACGTCACCGTCGTGCCGGCTTGGTCGAACATCGTCGGGGCCCAGATGTTGAGAATCGCCTCGACCTCGGCAGCGTAGAGCCGATGGCCTTCGGCAATTTCAACTGGAATGGCGGGGTCACGCATCATTGTGCACTCGTCGCCATTCCATGTGTGCGTGGTGGGCGGGGTCGGCTGGGACGTGTCCACCAGCGACGCACGAAGCACGTCACGGCCACTGACCGACCCGAGCGGATGGTCATCGAGAACAAAACCGGCGCTGCGACCGGCGGGGATGGAAGGCGCATGAATCAGGTAGACGCTTTGTCCTTCTCGGTGAGTGAGGACCACGTCATGAATTGGGTGCGAGGCTCGGTTCCGTAAAACGATGTGTCGATGCCCGGACCGCCACTCGTCGCCTCGTTCGATGGTGAGCGCAACCTGCTCACGCGTGTCCGCCTCGTAGAAGACGAAACGCTCGCTCTCCGCGGCGCCGTTGACCCACATAGCTCGATCGAACTCGCGCAACGCATCGACCCACGGGGTGCGAGAGTTATGAGTCGGGTGCACGGGGGTGCTGCTGAGCTCCAAGCGATCCCAGAAGAGCTGGCGAGTCCAGTCACGGGGGAGCGGGCCCTGAGCGGGTTGAAACGGGGTGCGGGCTTGTCGCTGCCGGAGGAGCCGCGCTCGCTGCTCGAGGGATACGGGCAGGTGGGCGTGGGCTGCGCTCCGATGACTGTCCACCTGGGGGTACCAAACGCTGGCGTCGCCGGCCGTGAATCCGACCTCGATGCTGACGGGGATCGGCGCCGACATGCTGCCGGACGAGTAAAAGTGAAGGACCGGTAGTTCTCTGTCCCCGCCATCCGCCGGCATGTGCCGCACTGGCTGGCCCGATGCGCCACCACCTCGGCCAGAACGGTGAAACCAAGAGGGCATGGACACCGGCGGGGTGGGCTGACCTTGAGCGTCGAAGACCTGAACGCCCCACTCGTGCACCCACAGTGGGTAAGCGCACCACGACTCCGCTTCGGCCGGCGATGCTGGGAGTGCGGCCAGAAAGAGAAATACGGTCAAGGTAAACGGGACGAACCAACGCATGAACTTTCTACGCTCCGTCGCGAAAGTTGTTCCCGAAGTCGGCGGGAAAATGCGTTTCGATGGCTCGGCGTCACCCATTGATTGTTGGTGTCGTCTACCAGTTCTCATACTCAACAGGGAGCACTCGGTTTGTGTCGAGCTCGCGCAGGTTCGTAAAACGCTCGCGGAGCGACGAGGACGGCTCAGACCCCTTAAGCTCGAGGTCGAGCTCGAGCTCGAGCACGTCCAGCGTCGCCAAGGACTGGAGCTCCGCTTCGGAGAGCTCTTCAACGTCCTCGTCGAGAGAGGATCCGTCGACGCCCAACGCGCGTATCGATGGCCGGTGACGCGTGACCTCCACGGCAAGCTTGAGCGGCTTCTCCACGCCATAGAGGTAGATTCCATAAAAAATTGGAACACTCTCACTCAGAGCGCGCAACGGAGTTGCCGGCCCACGTCAGGCCTTCGATTGCTGGCGGTCCGAACAGAAGTCTTGCTCCCACGACAAACACAAGCGAACCTAAACGCATGTCTGCGCCGGAGGCCGTGATTAAAGAGGTCGGAGCGAGTGAATGGCAAGTCGTCGTGGCGCTTCGCCGTCTGGTGTTCATCGACGAACAGGGAGTCACGGAAGAAGAAGAGTTCGATGAGTTCGACGCAGCGGCCATTCATCTACTGGCCACCATCGGCGACACGCCCGTTGGAACCTTACGGATACGCCATCTCGACGACGGGGAAAGCCGCATTGAGAGAGTAGCTGTGCTCTTGAGCCGGCGCGGGACGGGCGTTGGACGCCTGCTGATGATGGCCGCGATTCGAACCGTCGAAGACGCCGGGCAGCGAGAGATCACCCTCGCAGGGCAGATTCAGGCCGAGGGCTTCTATGTAGCGTGTGGCTTTCTCGCCGAAGGTACGGTCTTTTCGCAGGAACGAATTGAGCATCGTTGGATGCGTCGGACTATCACCCCCTAACCTTCATCGGGCCGGTCTATGCGAGGCGACTTTGCAGACCAGATTCGCGGGCGATTCGTTTGGCGAGCATGCGCTCAAGGGCGGAGGCGCCGGCGACGATCAAGGCGCCGCGGCGGGCGCGCGTCACGGCGGTGTAGATGATCTCACGGGTGCCAAGGGAGCTCTCTGCCGGGAGTACGAGGGCGATGCGATCGAATTCAGAACCCTGGGCTTTGTGCACGGTGGTGCACCAAGCGAGTTCTAGTTGAGGCGCCACGAGCTGAAGAGGGAAGATCCGAAACGATGCACCAGCTCGAAAGACGACGCTTCGTTTTCCGGCGACGCGGAGGAGAATCCCCTGGTCGCCGTTGAAGAGGCCTAGCTCGTAGTCGTTGCGCTTCATCATGACTGGCTCGCCCTGGGCCCATGAACGCTGACCGTTTGGCTGGGCACGTTTATGCATCGCGTCGTTGAGAGCGATGGTGCCGCAGAGCGATGAATGAGTGAGGGCGAGGAGACGACTCGCGTCGGCGGCAGCGAAACCCTTCTCAAGGACCTTGAGGTCGGCGTCGCTGAAGGGAGTCACGTAGGTGCGGAGGGCAAAACGTGGCTCCGGCGCGACGAGAGACCACCAGCGCTCAAGGAACGCTTCGCGCTCTTCCAGAGGGAGCAACTCCGCTCCAGCGAATCGAACGTCGCTCACCTCTTGGCGCGGAGCGATGGTCACGGGTCCACCTGCATTCGCACCTTGGGCGAGCTCGTAGACCTCGGACCCGTCGGGGTCGTTCGTGTCCATGCGAAAGCTGCGGGTCAGCTTCGTGAGCGCTTCTGCGTCTTTGAGGTGTTCGCAGAGATCTCGAAAAACAGCGCCGGCTTCGACGGAGGGGAGCTGGTCTGCGTCGCCGAGTAACACTAGCGCCGTGTCCGGCGAGAGCGCGCGTAGAAGAGAATCGAACATAGCGAGGTCGACCATGGAGCTTTCATCCACGATGACGACGCTCGCTCGCACGGGGTTGTTTTCGTGGTGCCGAAATCCGCGGATAGCCATCGAGTACCCAAGGAGACGATGAAGCGTTTGCGCTTTGAGTTCGGCGGCGATCCCTCCGCGCTGAACGGAGCGCAACATTCGGTCCGCCGCGCGACCTGTTG
Source organism: Polyangiales bacterium (assembly GCA_047619315.1). Lineage (GTDB taxonomy): Bacteria > Myxococcota_A > Polyangia > Polyangiales > Houyiibacteriaceae > JBCCRV01. Next base: position 8,167 of record JBLHKB010000051.1, on the reverse strand, counting down.
GCGCCGCCAGGGCGATGTCGTCGCTCGTCATTCCCGCGGCAAGGAAGCGTCGAATCATCGCGACGACGATGGAGGTTTTACCTGTGCCCGGGCCGCCGCTCACGAGCGCGAGGCGGCGTGTGGTGGCAGCGTGGACTGCGGCGCGCTGCTCGGAGGTGAGGTGTGAGTCGGCTTTGTCGAGAGAGTCGCCAAGGGAGTCGGCAGCCGGCTCGCGGAGTCTGGTCTGCAGGGCGGCGGCGACCCGGCGCTCTCGTGCGAAGGAGCGCCCCGAATAGAGGTAGCCTCCGTGGGCGACAAGTGGGGCGTCGCCATCGCCCGAAAAGAGTGGATGCAGCTTGCCGAGGTGGCCTTCGAGAGATTCCGCGAACTGACGCGCCGAGAGGGAAAAGCCGAGGGCGTCGAAGAGCTCATCACCGACAAGCCGGACGCGGGTGGAGCCCAGGCGCTCGGCGGCGCGAAGGGCCGTAACGAGATAGAGGATGGGTTCGCGGAGATCAGCCGGCGCAAAGCGCGCAAGTTCGATGCCGAGGGCGAGGTCCGATTCGTCGAGGTCGAGGTCGCCAGCGGCGGCAACGAGACTTGGCGGCAATGCCGGCTGCAGCGCGCTTTCTCGTGTTCGCGCGAGAGCCGCGCGCCCAGCACCAATGGGGTCGACCCAGAGCTCGTCCATACCGACTTGGTGCCAGCCACGGGACGAAACCGCAAGGGTGGTCAAATCGCGACTCTTGACGTAGACACTGCGAGTGAGCGCGAAGGAAGGCACCAAGACGACCACAGGGGCGGCTCACCCGAAACCCTGGCTCGACGATCTGTGCTTGATCCTCGCCGCCGCCCTGACCTTTGCAGTGAGCCTAGGTCAGCCGCTGATGCGGACCTGGGACGACGACCGTTTCATCCTGGGGTTCGAGGCGGCTCATTCCTACACTTGGGACAACTTCGTCACCATGTGGAACGCGCCGCACTTTCAGGCGTACCACCCGTTGCATCTTCTTTCCTATTGGATCGATGTCCCCTGGGTTGCTTCGAACGGGCCAGCGATCCACGCGACGAACATCGTGCTCTGGTGCGTTGTGCTGATCTTCGTTCGACGCACATTCGTCGCGCTCGGTTTGAGGCGCAGCGCCGCACTGGTAGCGACCCTCTTCTTTGGGCTACACACGGTTCAAGTCGAAGTCGTCGCTTGGGCGACAGGGCGCAAGGACATCCTCGCGGCCCTCTTCTCAACGCTCGCGGTGCTCTCCTACCTGAAGAGCAAGAGCTGGAAGGACCGTCATTCGATTGCGTCCTTCGCGTTCTACCTCTGCGCGGCGCTTTCGAAGACAACGACTCTTCCCTTGCCTGGCGTTCTCTTTCTCATCGACTGGCTCTTGCGTGAACGCAGCTTCGTCAAGTCGCTGGCGCGTCACGTTCCAATGACACTCGTGGGCCTCTGCCTCGGAGGCGTTGTGGTGAGCATCTGGACCGATGCGACGATGATTCGCGCCGAGCCCGCAGGCTTTGAACACGTGTACCTCGTCGGGGCCACGGTGACGCACAAATTCATGACGATGATCGCGCCCATCGCGAACAGCCCCCTCTATCCGATTCACCGAAGCGGCGACTTTGTATGGGTCGAGCTGCTGCCTTTCGTGGTCGTTCCCGTGGTTCTCTTCGCGCTTCGCAAAAACCGCAGGCTGCTTTTTTCCGTGCTGGCCACCGGCGTGCTGCTCTTGCCTGTACTCAACATCGTGCCGGTGTATTGGGAGAATCAGGACCGCTACCTATCGCTTCCGTTGCTGATGTTCGCGTTTGGCGTGGGCACGCTCTTCGAGATGGCCGAGGCGAAGAAGGCGACTGTAGCCCGTGTCGCCGCTGCTGCGCTTTTGCTGCTCCTCGCGCTTCGAACGGCGGACTACCAGCGCGCTTGGAAGAGCGACCGTGCGCTTTGGGCTCATGCGACACGCGTCCAGCCTGAGTCCTACTACGCCTGGCTCAAACTAGGGCAGGTGCGGCGAGATCATCACGACTACTCCGGGTCGTTTGAGGCCTACGCGCGAGCGATGGAGTTGGAGCCTTCGATCCGCGTGGCACACGCGGTACACTTTGCGTTACTCGTGTTGGTAGACGAGGAGCGACTCGAGCTGGCGCCAAGCCGCAGCGTTGAGTTTGGAGCGCGCTTTCGTCAGCGAGCGGACGACGTGGACACATTGCGAACCTTGGCGACGGAGATGATCGACGCCGGCTATCGCGACGCCGCGCTCTATCCGCTGGGTCGTTCCATGGACATTGAGCCCATCGAAGATGGACGCCTCGGACGGGCAGCGCTGGTGCAGAGCGGGCTTGGCAACGACTGGTTGGCGCGCTTTTATGTGAGCCGGATGAGCGAAGCATCTGCCGATCCGCGGCTGCAACGCTACTTAGACGAGTAACCCGCGAGTTCTTGAAGCAGAAGCTTCGCAACCTCGTCCGGGGCTTCGAGGTGAACGAAGTGCCCCGCCTCTTCGATGTAGTAGACCTTAGCGCCTGGCGCCCACTCACCGGGGGATGCGAGCTCGCGATCGAAGGCCGGGTCTTTGGCGCCCCAGATGACGCTGGTGGGAATGTCGAGGGGTGTCGCGTTTCGAACGGCGTCTTCGGGATTCGAGGCGAGAAGCGCGGTGTAATACGTCATCGACGCGCGCATGGCGCCCGGCTGAAGAGCTGCTTCAGCATAGCGGTCGAGTTCGTCGTCGCCGAGAGTCCGTGCGCTAAACCACCAGAGCATGAGGCGTTGGCCAAGACCGCCGAACGCGCGAAAAACGCTCGAGGCGAAGGTGCGGCGAGCGAAGAAATAGAAGTAGAAGCTGCGGATTCGTTGCCGGAGCGTGAGCCAAGCTTTTGCGAAACGAACCGGATGAGGCATGTTCATCACAACGAGGCGCTCGACGCGTTCGGGGTGATTCATGGCGGCGGTCCAAGCGACGGCGCCGCCCCAGTCGTGGCCAACGAGGGCGACGCTAGGGAGTCCAAGCGCATCAAGGAGCGCTGGCACGTCGGACGCGAGAGTGTCGAGTGCGTAGTCGTCGACGGATTCAGGTTTGTCGCTCTTGTTGTAGCCGCGAAGGTCTGGGGCGATGACGCGATAGCCAGCGGCGGCGAGCTTGGGCATGATCGCATGCCAGCCGTACCAGAACTCTGGGAAGCCGTGGAGCAAGAGAATCGGTGGGCCTTCACCAAGCTCGGTGACATGCAACTTTAGATTCTTGGTCGCGACGATGCGCTGGCGATAGGCGGGCTCGGGCTTGCTTTGGGCGAGCTGGCCGCGCCGCTCAATGTCTTGTTGACGTCGCGAGAACACCGCACGACGGTACCACGGCGCAATAGAGTGAGCGCGGAATGGGCCCTACGATGTCTCATTGAGGCATTGACGAGGCAGACTCGACGGTAGGTCGCTCCCTTGTTGCCGTATCGGAGGCCAGATATCGCTTTGAGATGCGCTGGCTGGCACCTTGTTTCCGGAACTCATTTGAGCGAGTTCGGCGACCGATCGCAAGGGTACAACGGTGACGACGACGGCAATGGATACATCAACATCGAAGAACCAGGTCGACTAACGGTTTCTACCTTCGATTTGAGAACCGTCCTTCGATAAAACTACGGGTCGGGGACGATGGAATCGAGGACACGCGCAGTGCTTAAGACGCCGGGCATACCCGCTCCGGGGTGGGTCCCCGCGCCAACGAGGTAGAGGCCATCAATGTCTTCGCTGGCATTGTGAGGTCGGAAGAATGCCGACTGGGTGAGCTTCGGCTGGATGCCGAACGCAGCACCGCGGAAGGAGAGGTAGTCGTCTTTGAAGTCCTGCGGCGTGAGGACACGGGAGGTGACGAGGTTCTCTTCGAGGCCTGGCATGATGGTGTCGCTGAGGTGTTTGGAGATCAGTGCTCGATACCGCTCCGCTTCCGTGGACCAATCCGTGCCGCTTTCGAGGTGTGGCACTGGGGAGAGTACATAGAAGCCGTCGCAGCCCTCGGGAGCCAAGCCGGGGTCCGTCGCCGTAGGACGATGAAGATAGAGACTGAAATCGTCGGAGAGGATTTTCCTGTCGAAGATATCCGTGAGCAACTCTTTGTAGCGAGGCCCAAGGAGGATCGTGTGGTGAGCAACGTCCTCGTATCGTTTCTTCGTTCCGAAATACCAAACGAAGAGACTCATGGACGAATCGCTCCGCTCAAGCTTTCGATCGGTCCAGGTCTTTCGGTGTTCCGCCGCGATCATGTGCTTGTACATGTACGAGCTGTCAGCGTTGGAGACGACGATGTCTGCGGCGATGCGTTCTCCACCCTTGAGACGGATCCCGGTGGCCTTGGCTTTGCGCTTCGAGCCGCTCTGGGCTTCGATTTCAATCTCTTCAACGTCGGTGCTAAGACGAACTGTGCCTCCGAGGCCCTCGATGAGGTCGACCATGCCTTGGACGAGTGCGCCGGTGCCGCCCATTGGAAACCACACGCCCCACTTACGTTCGAGGAAAGCGATGAGCGTGTAGATGCTCGTCGTGTTGTACGGGTTGCCACCCACGAGAAGTGGGTGGAACGAGAAGACCTGGCGGAGCTTTGGATTCTTGATGAACTTCGCGACGAGAGACGCAACGGTGAGGTAGCTCTCTAACTTGATCATTGAAGGCGCGACGCGGAGCATGTCGGCGGCGGTCTCGAAAGGAACATGAGCAAGCCGTTCAAAACCCGTTTTGAAGATGTCTTCGCTCTTGGCGACAAAACGCCGGTAACCGTCGACGTCGCTGGGCTCGATCTTCGCGACTTCCGCTTCCATCGATTTCGCATCACCGGTGTATTCGAAGACGTCGCCGTCGTCGAAACGGATGCGGTAGAAAGGCAGCACCGAACGCATGTCGATGTAGTCCTCCATGCGCTTGCCACAGATTGTCCACAGCTCCTCGAAGAGGAAAGGAGCAGTGACGAGCGTGGGGCCCGCATCAAAGACGAAGCCGTCCTGACGGAAGACCCGAGCGCGGCCTCCGGCCTGGTCGAGACGGTCGACGACGGTGACGCGGTAGCCACGCACACCGAGACGTATGGCAGCAGCGAGCCCGCCGAATCCGGCGCCAATGACGAGGGCGTGGGGAGCATCGGCTCCAGTTTGCAGGGGGAGACGCTGGGGATCGATGAGACGCCCAGAAGGCAGAAGTCGCTCAAACACCACGTTGGCATAGGGCCAGAACAAACCCAGGTCGACCCTTGGACGTGTGCAACGCTTTGGGCTTGAATCTATATTGGGTAGACACCATCATGCCGGCGATGGGGCGAAAAGCTGGAGTTTCACCGGAAGAAACGCGCCAAGCGGTCTTGGATGCGGCTCTCCGTACGTTCGCCGAAGCTGGCTACCACGGCGCATCGACTCGGAGCATTGGAGCCGCTGCTGACCTAACGATCGGTGCAGTTCACCACCATTTTGGCAGCAAGGCTGAGCTCTACTCCGCATGCGCCGAAGAAGCCGATGCCCGACTTGGGTCGCTGATTGAGCGCGCCATGATGGCCGGCGACCTTGCGAAGGCGGCTCGAGTCAGCGTCGAGGCGCTGCGCGACGAGTCTATTAGCCTGGCGTTCCGGCTCGTGGCGCGAAAAGTCTGGGAAGACCCCGAAGGCGAGATCGAAGACCGGCTCCGCACTCACGGCGGAGCCCTTCAAGCTGGCGGCTCGCTTTTAGCGAAGCTTACCGGCGTTTCTGAGCTGCGCGCGCGTATGCGGGTGCAGGCCGCAGTCTTTGTGCTCGCGCGATTTGCTCTTTCTCCCGTCGAGGAACGTCGCTTCATCACCGGCGCTAAGACGGAGGAAGCGGCCTTGACGCTCCTCGAAGACGAGCTTGTAGCGACTCTCCTCCACATCGTATCGGTCTGAGCTTCGCGTAAGACTGTGGCGGAGTGCGAGGAGCGCCTTATGCTCCACGCCAAGGACCGTCATGCAAAAGCAACCTGTGCCCGATCTTACTGGAAAAGTCTGCGTCATCACCGGCGCGAATACCGGAATTGGCGAGGTCGCGGCACGAGAGCTCGTCGCTGCCGGGGCGGAGGTCTTCTTAGCCTGTCGTTCAGCCGAACGAGGAGCGGCTGCGGCGGCACGCATCGCGGAGGCCACTGGCAAGGATGCACCCGCACTCTTGCCCCTCGACCTCGGCTCCTTCGAGTCTGTGCGCACCTGCGCGGATCTCTTCCTCAAGATGGACAAGCCGCTGCATATGCTCATCAACAACGCGGGGCTTGCGGCGCTTCAGGGCACGACGACTGAAGGTTTCGAGATGGCCTTTGGAGTAAATCACCTTGGCCACTTTCTGCTGACGCTTCTCCTCGAGGAAAAGCTGGTTGATACCGCGAAGGGCGGGGAACCTGGTCGTATCGTGACCGTGGCGAGCCGAGCTCACCGCAAGGCCAAAGGGCTGGATTGGGCGGCGGCACAAGAGCCGACGAAGTCGACGAGCGGCTACCCGGAGTACTGCGTCTCCAAGCTCGCTAATATCCTGTTCTCGGCGAAGCTCGCGGAGCGCCTTAAGGACAAGAACGTTCTCTGTTACTCGCTGCACCCTGGCGTCGTCGCGTCGGATGTCTGGCGACGTGTCCCAGCGCCGTTTCGTTTCATCATCAAGCTCTTCATGATCACAAACGAAGAGGGCGCTCTGACGACACTGCATTGTGCGACTTCACCAGAGTGCGCGACGCAGACCGGGCTCTACTACGACAAGTGTGCCCCGGTGAAGCCAAACGGCCGCGGGAGTGATATGGCACTGGCAGAAGAGTTGTGGCAGCGCAGCCTTGAGTGGACTGGGCTCGACTAGTCTTGAAGCGCTAGCGCGCGAAGGACATGCTGAACTCTAAGGTACGTCTTGGAGGCGGTGGTAAATTCCAGCGACGCCCCGCACTCGTTAGGCACGTACCCAGCTGGGAATCGCCGGTGGTGTTTCTGGCGATGCGCGCGCTCGCCACTTGGCCGGTCTGAGTGAGCATGTAGGCGACAAGAACGGTTCCGCTGAAACCCGGGCTCCGGCCGTCGGCGGCTCCGAAACAACGTTCAATATCGCTCATGTAGCGACTGGACACAGTGCGGCGAGCGGCCGGGCCATACGTTGCGGCTGTGTAGGGGCTCTCCCCCGTCGACGGCGACGTCGTCATCGGGGTTGCTGTGACCGGCGCCGTCATCGGGGTTGGCGTGACCGGCGGATACGTGGGCGGAAGTGCTTCGGCAGGCGGCGTGGCGCGCATGCGTGGTGTTCTTCGCACGGTCGTTCGCGCAGGCGCGTCGGCAGAGATCGGCTCGCGCGTCTCTGGCTCGAGCGCCTCGGGTGCAGGCGCAGAGGGAACGGCCTGTTCAACAAGAGCATCCAGATCGATTCCCTCGGGGAGTTCGTCTGGGAAATTGCTTGGCAACTCCTCCAAGGCAGGCTCGGTCGGCTCGACGTTCGCGATGAGAACCGGGGCATCGGACGCAGCAGGACCACGTGGTGTAACACTCACATACACTGACACCGCACCCACTACGAAGAGCAGCGCGCTCACAAGTCCGACCACCGCCCAGGTCTTCTTGGGGCTGGTGATCCCGACTCCAGCGAGGGTCTCGTCGCCAAAAGATGCAGTGGTCTGAATCCGAGCCGGTGGGTAGGGTAAGGCCAACGAAACAGTGCCAGGCCGGATAAGCCCGCGCTGCTGTGGTTCGCCACATGCTCCGCAAAAGCGTGCCTCAGGAGGGTTGTCGTGGGCGCAGGCGGAGCACGGCATCACCGCACCATGGCACACGCGAGATACAGAGCGCATCTGATAACTGCGCGCGCCCGCGTTGCGCGCCACGACACCCGTGGGCCTCTCGTTTGCTCTTGAAGCTCGAAAATGCGCAGCACAAAACAGGTGGAGTGTTGCTATGCTGCCAGTGTGCGAGACCGCTGGAAAGAAGAGGGATTACCCCCACCTGGCTCGCGACTGCTGGGGCGCTACCGCTTAGATGAAGCGGTAGCACGTGGCGGCATGGCCATGATCTACCGCGGTCATGACCTAACGATGAATCGCACCGTCGCCGTCAAAGTGCTGCCGGACCGACTTCGCACGGAGAGAAGCCACGCTCGCTTTCTGAGAGAGACTCGTCTCGCCGCACAGATTTCACACCCCAATGTCGTGGTCACCTACGATGCTGGGCTCCTCGACGATGGG
>JBLHKB010000050.1:0-21560 GCA_047619315.1 Polyangiales bacterium | reverse complement strand
GTACTTCAAGGGCCTCACAGTCAGCCCCGAAACTTCGCGCTAAGCGTCGCACGGGCAGCTCACTGCTCAACGTCACGCTGCTCAACGTCACGCTGCTCAACGTCACGCTGCTCAACGTCATGCGGCGCAACGTCATGTGGCTCAAGACGCGGACTTCGGTTTGACGCGCTGAGCACGCGCAACCGTCAACGACGTCATGTGGACGATGGTGGATACGTTCGCGCCTTGCTGTAGAACGTTCACCGGCTTGGCCATCCCGAGCACGAGCGGTCCCACCACTTGGTGTCCCGTCGACGCGAGGAGCTTATAAGCGATGTTGCCTGCGCCAAGATTCGGGAAAACAAGGACGTTCGCCGGACCCGTGAGCGTCACGAAAGGATATGGCTCACGTGCCTCTTCCAAGAGCGCTACATCCGCCTGCATTTCGCCGTCGACCTCGAGTTCAGGGCGTCGAGAGCGAACGATCTGAACTGCATCTGCCACTTTCTTCTGCGCCGGGTGCGGCGCATCACCAAAGTTTGAGAACGAGAGCATCGCGATGCGGGGGATCACTCCCAGCTCCAAGGCTAGGTCGGCGGTCAGGATCGCGGACTCCGCCAGGGTCTCCGCATCGGGGTCGATGTTGACCGTCGTGTCCGCCAAGAATCGAACACCTTCTTTCGTCACGACCATGTAGCAACCGCAAGCGCGAGCGACGTGGTCCGCTGTTCCAATGATCTGCAGCGCCGGCCGAATCGTCTCGGCGTACGGAGAGGTGAGTCCTGACACCACGCCATCGACGTCACCACACTCCAGCATCATCATCGCGTAGTACGCCCGCGAGCGTTCGAGGAGACGGCGCGCTCGTACTCGCGTGAGACCACGTCGCTGACGCAGCTTCCAAAGTAGCTCCGCGTAGCGATCAAGGTGTGGAAGCGCGTCGCGAGAGACGATCTCGACGCCGGTCAGATCCACGCCGAGCGTCGACGCTCGTGCACGGATCACGTCGGGTCGACCGATCAACACGGGCATCGCGATGTGATCGCTCTGCACGATGTCCGCGGCTCGAAGGATCGCGTCTTCTTCGCCCTCCGGGAACACGACCCTGCGTGGGTCTTTTCGCGCACGACCTGTCACGTGCCACATGACCCGCCGAGTCGGGTTGAGTTTGCGAATCAGGCTATGTCTGTACGCTCGAATATCGAGGGTCTCTTGAGCGACCCCAGACTTCATCGCGGCTTCTGCCACCGCCGGCGCAACCCAGCTCAAGGAGCGGTCGTCCATGGGTTTTGGAATGATGTAGTCCTTGCCGAACTTCAGCGATTCGTCGCCGTAAGCCTCAAGCACATCGTCCGTCACTCCCTCACGGGCGAGACGAGCCAAGGCGAGCGCTGCCGCGATTTTCATCTCTTCGTTGATGTGAGTCGCGGCGACATCCAAGGCGCCGCGGAAGAGGTAGGGGAACCCGAGGACGTTATTTACCTGGTTTGGGAAGTCCGTGCGGCCTGTCCCCACGATGGCGTCGGGGCGAGCCTCCCGAGCGTCGTCATAGCCGATTTCAGGATCTGGATTGGCGAGGGCAAAGATGATGGGGTTCGGCGCCATCGTCTTGAGCATCGCAGGTGAAACGATACCGGCGGCGGAAAGGCCAATCAGCACGTCCGCATCGACGACGGCCTCGCTCAGCGTCTCGCGCGGGTCACTTTTCGGACGCGCAAAACGACGACGGTAGTCATCGAGATCCGCGCGATCTTCGCGAATCACGCCGTCGAGATCCACGAGCGTGATGTTCTCCGTCTTGACCCCGAGCTGCGTCCACAAACGCATGCATCCAATCGCGGCAGCGCCGGCACCGATGCAGGTCACTTGAAGAGTGCCCAGCTCTTTGCCCTGAAGCTCCGCGGCGTTGCGAAGCGCGGCCGCGCTGATGATCGCCGTTCCGTGCTGGTCGTCGTGGAAGACCGGAATCGACATTCGCTTCTCAAGTGCTTCTTCGATGAGAAAGCACTCTGGAGCCTTGATGTCTTCAAGATTGATCCCGCCAAAAGTCGGCTCCAGCGCAGCCACAACATCGATAAATCGCTGCGGATCGCTCGCATCCACTTCGATGTCAAAAACGTCGATGTCCGCGTACTTCTTGAAGAGGACCGCCTTGCCTTCCATGACAGGCTTCGCCGCCAAGGGACCAATATTGCCCAGGCCGAGTACCGCTGTACCGTTTGTGATGACGCCCACCAGATTTCGGCGTGCGGTGAACTCGCCAACCCGCCCCGGGTCTTTGGCGATGGCGCGGCAGGGCGCTGCAACCCCAGGCGAGTACGCCAGGCTCAGCTCACGTTGGGTCCCTACGGACTTCGTCGGTACGACTTCGATTTTCCCGGGTCGTCCTTCACTGTGATAGCGAAGCGCTTCTTCGTCGAGGCTCATGGCAGCAGCTTAGTGCGGGACGAGTCATCCTGGAAGAAAGATGAGATGGCGTGCTTCTGGGCGCTCTAGCCAAGACCCGTCAGGTCCGTGACGATCACGAAACGCTCAAGGGCGGACGCAGGTGCTCTCACGTCGCCGGCCAGCGTCGCTTTGAGGGCGTCGCGTTTCCCCTCTCCACAGGCGTAGATTAAGTTGAGGCCTGCGGATGCAAGTACGGGAAGAGAGAGCGTAAGCCGTTCGCTGGGCGGCTTTGGGCTTTGCCGAACCACTTGAACTGCCCCTGCGCCCTCGGCTTGGAGCTCTGGAAAATGCGAAGCGATGTGAGCATCTCCTCCCATTCCAAGAATCGTCACATCAAGACCGGCAAAATCGTCCGTGAAGACGCGCGACGCGTGCTGAGCCGCGCTCTCGAGATCCTGACCTGGGCCAAAGAGCGCCAGCTCCTGCCGAGGCAGATGCGCCACGTTGAGCGCCCCACTTCGGTAGAGCGCACCGCGATTGCTCGCCTCGTGTTCGAAAGGTACGGCGCGCTCGTCCGCCCACGTCAGGCGAACCTGGGACCAGCGCTCGCCGAGAGCCGCCCGAAGCGGCCCAACGAGGGCCCCGGCGCTGCCGCCCGACACCGCTATGCGCGGCGCGGCTACATCATGCAGCGCTTCAAGGATCAGCTGAATCGCTTCGTCCACAGGCGAGCCCGCGTGAACAAGACGGTGTTGGGAGGGAGCGCTCATCACGGCATCATAAAGCGCGCACCGGTGCGGTACGGGATCTCAAATTCTTCAGAACGACACGTCCCGCCGCGGCATGTTCCGCTTGTGCAATCCGCCGGAGCGCGTGCCGTGAAACGGAGAAAGACATCCTCGTTCTCTGGCACTCGCATGCCCAAGAAGGGATTGACGAGGTCCACATCGATCAGCCCGTCGCCGGCCAAGGAATCGCCTTCGGTCATTCCATCGTCCCGCAACATCAAGAGCTCGACCAAGCGCGCGCCCTCGCCTTCACCTTCTCGAAGTTCCATGACGATCTCATGAGGCCGTGGGGCGTCGGGGCAGATCGAAAGCTGGACGCGAATCGACGCCATCGTAGTGAGATCGTCCACGGTCACGCGGTCAGGAGTCACCGTCGCGCTGTCGATGATCGACGCCTCAAAGGGAAGGCAGTTGACCACCGCTTCGCCCGCACAGCTCGCCTCAAAGTCCGGAGTCGTGCTGCACGCACTAAGAAGCACGCATGTCAGGGTCCACTTGAATCGGTTCATTGCTCTCTCCGGCGTGGGTTCTCATAGACAGACACGATGGGAACACCGTCATACGTCAAAACATGAGCCGGCGCTGGGGAGCCAAACGCCATCCACGCTTGTGCATCCACTTCCGCGAAGTGCTCCTCATGGTGAACCAAGATGAAGTCCGCGCGCGCCATGCTGCCCGTCGCGCGAATATTCGCAGGGATCAGTTCGTCTCGCTGCAGCATACGCCACGCGATATCCGTGGTGTCACAGAGCCAAACCGTACCGCCATCCGGCATCTCTTCGTTGAAGAAGTCGACGAGGCTGCCCGTGGTGAAGCCCCAAAATTGACGGTTCATGCCCAAGTCCGCGGCGCCCGGAACGCCGCCCGCCGCAAAGGTGTAGTGGGAGAGGCCAAAAGGATGCGAGCGCACCGTGTCCGCCGCTGATGGAGCGATGAGCACCACCGCGAGGAGCGCCACGACACCACTCTCTTGCAAACGTGTAAAACTGACCCGGCTCCGGAGCCAATCCTTGAGGCGCTCGCTAAGATGCCAAAATCCAAGCCCGGCGTAGAGCGCCAAGAATGGATACGAAGGCATCCAGTGCTTCGTCGCACCAAAGATGGGCGAACTTGGCAGCGCGATGACCACCATGGGCGCCAGCAAGCTCCCAATGAGAAGGACATCCGTGTGTGAAGGATCTGGAGAGGCACCCTTCTTCAAGAAACGGTTTGCGATTCTCTGAGGAATCACAGCCTTCATTCGGTGACCGAGCCCGTAGAAACACAGGCCAAGCGTGACGATGGACACCGTAAAGAGCGTCATCACGAAGGGGTAGTGAACAGGAAAAGGCGGACGGAACCATGTCTCCCCGAGGTAGGCGATGTTGTAGTACTCGTGCCCGGTGTGGAAGCGGATGTACCAGCCAAGACGCGGAAGAGTTTCGTTCCAGAGCCAAGGCCACGTCCCAATAAAGATGAGGGGCCCAATGAGCGAGAGCGAAAGCAGCCACCAAGGCCGAGTGGACAGCCGCGCCTCCACAGGCCGCGAACGATTGGAGAGAGCCATCCACACGAAGTGAATCAAGAAGATTCCCGGAAGCACCCAAGCGTTGTGTTTGGTCGCGAGGGCTAGGCCGAACGCGACACCAAATCCGATGGCCCACGTTCTAGAACGCAGCGCCCTCCAATACGCATAGGTCGCAAACGTCACCATCAAGGTGATCGGCACATCAAAACAGTCGAGGTGTGCGTGGTAAAACGGCCTTGGCATCAGCGCGTACGCGAGGGCCGCGAAGAGCCCGGCCTGACGTCCGAAAGCGCGCGCGCCGAAAATGTAGATCAGCCAAAGCAACAGCCCGGCGCTGGCCATCCCTGGAAAACGAAACGCCGTCGAGTGGTCCGGGAAGACCTCCCACTTTTGCTGCACTAGCCAGCTGATCGCGAAGAGACTCTTGATGAGCCCGGGATGCTCGTGGTTGTAGTCCCAAGCTGAATCGATGGCTTCTTGCTCCATCGCGGCGCTCGAATCCTCCGCGAGAAGCTGAAACCACCCTGCGTAGTCTTGGCCGGCGGCGACGTAGAAGCTCTCATCGCGCGACATGCCCAGATCTGGACTGCCAGCTAAGAGCACGCCGATGTACGTGGCGCAGATCAGCAGCCCGAGAAGGTGGTCCCAAGGCCCAACACGAGGCCCGCGATTGCGACTCATGGCGCTCGCCTTTCCGTCGTTTCGCGGCTGCTAGCGGCCCAACAGAGCGTGCGAAGATGGGGGTTCTCGGCTGAAACGACGATGCTCACGTCCCCGCGTTCCTTATCTTCACCCAGAGGTGTTGGGTCAGCGATCATGCCTTCCCAGCCATCGCCGTCTCGGTGAACCATGCGCCCGACCTCTTCGCCGTCGACGAGCACCTGAACGTGAACGGGACCATTCTCAAGGTTACGTTCGTGCTCGTAGTAGATGCCTGCGTGGAGAACGAGCTCGTCCCCGAGTGGGACATCCCGAAACGTAGTGGTCGTGGGCACGTTGTCTGCTTGAGGGTGCTGCCACACGCAGTAGCGATTCTGCATACGTAGATCTTCGATGACCGTCTGGCCCACCCAAAGCCACGCATCCGGCCCGCAAAAGAAGCGCTCCGCGGGCCACATGGGTCCACGAAAAAGCCCGCCGCCTTCAAGCGTGCGCTGCTGTTTTGGGCACTCGCGTCCTGGAACGCTCACCTCGGCTTCGGCGATATTCGAAGTGAAGTCGTAGAGAACGCCTGGGCTCTCCAGAGTGTAGCGACGCAAGGTCAGGCGCCCGAAGCGGCGTGAGAAGTCAGGCTCAAGCTCCGCAAACTCTTCATGCGCATGACCGCGAATGGAGAGCTCCCACACTCGAGTATATGGCGAGAAGTCTGCGCGCCCTGCGTCTTGCACAGAGAGTCGTCCCTCGAAGTGCTGTCGAAGAAGTGGGTCCGTCCACCCCGGTGAACTCACTACCGTGTCGCGGTCCTGCCATTCACCGTCGACGAACGCCGCCGCCGCCGCCCAATCGGAATCGGGGACCACTCGGGCCTGTACCACCAAGGCGCCGAAAAACTCGACCAGTGCCAAGGCGACAAACCCTGCGACCCACCACACGGCCCGTGGAGTCGTCTTTTCCATGGGGGGCTTTTCGCCTGTGGCCTGCAGCCGCGCGCTGTCGGACTGCTTTGCCACGGTCGGAATCTTATGCGTCCGCCTCCTAGGGTCAAGGAGCAGCCATACTTGGTTTCCGTGCCCATCGAGAAATCTGGACGAGGACCCAAGCACGACCCCATGATGTGAGCGTGGGACTTGAAGCAGGCCTCCTTGAAATGGACCGCGTGGTGGAGTTGGTCCGGGAGAAACCTCTCCTGGAGCGCTTCAGCGTCGATGAGGGCGACGCGGCGCCCGTTCTCCCCGAAGCCGTCGTATTTCCTCGAACCTCCCTCGAGGTCGCCGCCGTCTTGCAGGCCGCGAACCGCCACCTTATTCCAGTGACGCCTCGCGGCGCCGGTACTAATCGAGTGGGCGCGGCTGTTCCAAGCCTAGGCGGGATCGTGATGGCGATGGAGCACTTCGCGATGAAGCTCGACATCGATGAAGCGTCCGCGCGTGCGCACGTAGGGCCCAGTACCATCACGAAAGCTCTGCATGACGCCGCCGAGTCGTGCGGTCTCTTCTACGGCCCCGACCCTAGCTCCTCCGCCGAATGCCAGATCGGTGGCAACATCGCCTGCAACGCGGCAGGCCCACGTGCCTTCAAATACGGCTCGACGAGTCAGTGGGTGCTTGGACTTGAGGTCGTCAGCGCAGAGGGCGAGCTCCTCCAGCTCGGCGCAGGTACCTCCAAAGGTGTGACGGGGTACAACTTGAAGTCCCTTGTCACAGGCTCCGAAGGCACTCTCGCCGTCATCTGTGGTGCCACGCTTCGGCTCGTCCCAGCCGCGCTGGGGGTCGCGACGCTCTTGGTGAGTCTCAAGTCCGAGGCTGACCTCTCGAGCGCGATCCTCTCGCTGCAGAGAGCGCGCATTCATCCTCGATGCCTCGAGTTCCTCGATCGCCAAGCACTTCAGGTTCTCTCAAGTCAGAGCGCCGGCTCCTTTCCTCCGGAGGCTCGCTCATTGCTGCTCCTCGAACTGGAAGGCGAAAACCTCTCACCGCTTGTGGAGCGCTCGGCCAACGTCTTGCTGGAGGCTGGCGCTCTTGATGTCCAGACCGCGCTGAGCGCGGACGATCAAGCGCGCCTCTGGGCACCGCGTCGGCAGCTCAGCCGCCTCTTGCGCGGCTTGGCGAAACACAAGCTCTCCGAAGACGTCGTGGTTCCTAGAGCGCAGGTTTCCACGCTCTTGTCCAAAGTCCGTGAGACGTGCGAACGCCTAGAGCTTCGCAACGCAACCTACGGTCACGCCGGAGACGGTAACCTCCACGTCAATTTCTTCTGGGACGACGCGGACGAAAAGCGACGCGTGGACCTCGGCGTTCGTGCTCTCTTCGAAAGCGTCACCGAGCTCGGCGGATCCTTAAGTGGTGAGCACGGTATCGGGCTGAGCAAGGCGCCGTTCCTCGGTCTCGAGCTCTCCGAAACACAGATCGCGCTTCAGCGCCGGATCAAAGCAACCTTCGACCCGAAGAACATCCTGAATCCAGGAAAGATCTTCGGGTCGCGTGGACACGGCTGCTGTTAGTCGGAGTAGGTGCTCAGAGAAGCATCGACATCGGCGCTTCGATGTAGCGCTGGAAGACTTGGAGCCACTGGGCGCCAACGGCACCATCCACGACGCGATGGTCGCAGCTCAATGTCACCTTCATCTTCTTGCCAGCGACGACCTGACCGTCGCGCACGATCGGCGCGTCGCGTAGAGCGCCGACGGCTAGCAACGCGCCCTCGGGCGGGTTGATCACTGCGGCGAATTCTTCGACGCCAAACATGCCGAGGTTCGAAATGCTAAACGTTCCACCGCTCATCTCTTCAAGACGCAGCTTCTTATCGCGCGCCTTGCCTGCAAGTTCTCGAACCTCATGGCTAATCTCGAGAACGCCGAGGCGGTCCGCGTCCCGAACGACCGGCGTGACCAGCCCCTCATCGATGGCGACGGCTACTGAAATATCCACCACCTGATGATAGTGAATCGTGTCGCCCATCCACGAAGCGTTCGCCTTGGGGAACTTTCGTAGCGCCATCGCAGCAGCTTTGATGATGATGTCGTTGAACGAGACTTTGTCTCCATCCAGCGCGCTGTTCATCATCTTGCGCGCAGCCACGAGTGGCCCCGCGTCGACGTCGATCGTGAGATAGAAGTGCGGAACCGTTTGCTTGGATTCGGTCAGGCGGCGCGCGATAGTCTTACGCGTTGCACTGGCTTTCTCCACGCGAGGCGGAAGGCGCTGAAACGAGCCCGAGCTCGCGACTGCAGAAGACGGAGCGGCAGAGGCTCCCTCAAGGTCTCGCTTGATGATACGGCCACGTGGTCCACTTCCGTGAATCGTGGCCAGGTCGATGCTCTGCTCTCGGGCGAGGCGTCGAACGAGCGGTGAGGCGAACGCTCGTTCACCATCGGCACGCACGGGCGCCGCTGCGACAGGTGCCGCGGCGACAGGTGCCGCGGCGACAGGTGCCGCGGCGACAGGTGCCGCGGCGACAGGTGCCGCGGCGACAGGAGCTGACTCCGCTGGTGTTGCGGCCGACGCACTTGCGCGCGAGGCCACTTCAGCCAGCAGTTCCGAGATGTCCTCGCCCGCTTTTCCGATGATCGCTACCGGCGTATCCGGAGCCGCGGATTCGCCCGCGGGGATCAGAATCTTGAGGAGCACTCCCTTGTCAAAGGAGCGAAACTCCATAGTCGCCTTGTCGGTCTCAACCTCGGCTAGGAGGTCGTCGATCTCGACGGCGTCGCCTTCTTTCTTAGCCCACTCTAAAAGCACGCCCTCTTCCATGGTCGGCGAGAGCTTTGGCAATCCGATGATCTTCGCCATCTTCAGTCCTTGTACATCACGCCGCGGACGGCTTGGGTTACGCGATCGACGGTGGGGAGCACCAGCGATTCTAGGTTGCTGGCGTACGGCATAGGAACATCGAGTGATGCAATGCGCGCGATGGGCGCGTCCAAGTAGTCGAAGGCTTCACGCTGAATGCGGTCGACCACCTCGGCGCCAGGCCCACCGTAGGGCCAGTGCTCATGAACCACGACACAGCGATTCGTCTTCTTGACGCTCTGAACCAGAATGTCCGTGTCCAGTGGCCGAAGTGTTCGTGGGTCGATGACGTCACACTCAATGCCGTCTTCGGCGAGCTGCTCCGCCGCCTTCATCACGGTGTAGTAAGGGGCGCCCCAAGTCACGATGGTGCAATCGCTGCCCTCGCGTGCGACACGTCCCTTTCCAAGCGGAAGAATTTCGTCTTCATCCGCGTCGGGAACATCGCCCATCACGTTGTAAAGGGTCTCACCCTCCAAGAATATGACGGGGTCGTCGCAACGAATCGCTGCTTTGAGAAGGCCCTTGGCGTCGCGCGCTGTCGAAGGCATCACCACGTAGATACCGGGGATGCTCGTGTAAAAAGGATCCACTGAGTGACTGTGCTGAGAGCCGACCTGTTTCGCCGCGCCGTTTGGCCCACGGAAAACCATCGGGACCTTAAGCTTGCCACCACTCATCTGATGAATCTTCGCGGCGTTGCTGATGATCTGGTCAAACGCAACGAAGCTGAAGTTCCACGTCATGAACTCAATGATCGGTCGCAGGCCCACCATCGCGGCACCAACACCGACGCCGGCGAATCCCGCTTCGGCAATCGGTGTGTCGATAACCCGCTTCTCGCCGAACTGCGCGAGCAGCCCCTCGGAAACTTTGTAGGCGCCTTGGTAGTGGCCGACTTCTTCGCCCATGAGGAAGATCTTGTCGTCGCGGAGCATCTCCTCGACCATCGCCTCACGAAGCGCTTCTCGGTATCGTATTTCCCTCATCGCTCCACCTCGAGTGTCGAGTAGACCGTATTCCACATCGTCTCTTCGCGAGCCGGTTCCGACTCGTCAGCGAACTTAATACAGCCCTCAATCAGTGCTTCCACTTCTTCCTCCAGCTGGTCGAGCACGTCATCGCCCACACCAGCATCCACAAGCTGAGTCCGGGTAATCGCGAGCGGATCCTTCTTCTTTCGCTCTTCAAGCTCCGCCCGTGAACGGTACTTCGCTGGGTCACTCATCGAGTGCCCACGGAAACGATACGTTTCAATCTCAATAAAGGTGGGCCCTTCACCGCGGCGTGCGCGCTTCACGGCCTGAGCCACGCGGTCCTGCACAACTTTTACGTCGTAGCCTTCGAAACGGTCGCCAGGCATGCCGTAGCCCTGCGCCTTCAGCGTCAAGTCTTGCAAAGGAGACGTACGGCTCATGGGTGTACCCATTGCGTACTGGTTGTTTTCACAGATGAACACGATCGGAAGCTTCCACAAACCAGCCAGCGACATCGCTTCATGGAAGCCGCCAATGTTCGTGGAGCCCTCGCCGAAGAAGCACACCGTGACGCGACCGTCGTCCTCGTACTTCGACTTGAACGCGGCGCCTGCAGCGAGCGCTAGGTGACCGCCAATGATGCCCCAACCTCCAAGGAAGTTGTTCTCCACATCGAAGAAATGCATCGACCCGCCAAGCCCCAGCGAGCAGCCCGTGTGCTTGCCGAAGAGCTCCGCCATCGCCGCGTTCGGTGTCATGCCGCGCGCCAGCGCAATGCCGTGGTCGCGATACGTCTGAAAAACGTAGTCATCGCTTTCCAACGCGGCATTGGTACCAACTGCGATTGCTTCCTGCCCAATATAGAGATGCAGAAAACCACCGATTTTGCTCTGCGCATAAGCCCGCGCAGCTTCTTCTTCGAAGCGGCGGATCTCAAACATCTTGCGGTAGTGAGCGAGTAGCTCGTCACGTCCTGAAGCCATCGACTTCCTCCTTAGACCACAATCGGCCTTAGCAAACGACGGTAGTGAGCCCTGGCCTTCGGGGCAAGCATTCGGACCGCTTCAGCCGTCTTTAAAGTTCAGTTCTTAACGACGAAACCCAGATGCCGAAGCACCTGGGTTTGGTCTGTGCCGCTACGAGAGCGGCTTACTTGCTAGCAGCGGTCGTTACCAACCAGCGCTGCCGATACCGTACTGATCCTGGAGATCAATGAGGTACTCAAGGTAGGACTCGTTCTCGAAGAGCTCTTCGCGCTTCGAGGTGAGTTCAGGAGAAGGACCAGCGAGCGCAAGCGCACGGACCTCTTCTTGGACACGAATGAGCCGGCTAAGCATCTGGAAGCCGAGCTGCTCTTCTTCAAGGTTGAAGGCGTCACGGGTGAAGACCTTCTCCGCCACGTAGGCAAAGTGGAGTCGGTCCGACTGGAAGACGACGTAGTTAGCGTCAGCTTCCGTCGCGCAGGTCGCATCACCCACTTCAACATGTCCAGCGTCGATGGCTGCTCCGAATGAACAGTACGGACGCTCAACGCCGGTGCGGCGGTCACGGGAAACAGCTGGAAGCCTATGCCCAACTCCGTCGCCCTGGCGCCAGACGATGAGACGCTGCTCGAAGCTGGCGTCGTAGAAGACTGGGAACTGAGCAAGGGCAAGGATGGTTGCCCAGCTTCGAAGAATGACATTCGTCGTGTTACCGATCGCAGGGCGGTCGGCGGTCACTGCGTATTCAATCTCGTTTGAAGGACGGCAAGGCACACGTGCGCCGGTCGAACCACATTCGCCGAGGAGCAGGCCGCGGTACCAAGTCATGTGTTCGACTTCGCCCGTGTTCATGTCGTAGCGAGGAGCGAACCAGCTCGGCTGGTCCGTGATGATGCCGCCGAAGAACTCCGTCATTGGGACCTCAAAGAGATCGTAGAAGTTGATTCGGTAAGCTTCGTCGATGCTGAAGTTCAGGTTCCAGTCGCGATTCGCAAGAGCGTAGAGAGCGAAGAACTTGTCGTAGAAGACACCTGCACGCTCGGTGCGTGAGAAGCCAACATGACCCTCTTGGAACTCGGACCACATTCCAAAGCCGAGGCCCTGGTCCATGCTGACATCCGCCCCAGCCATGCCTGGTTCAGAGCTAACAAGCTCAAGAACGTTGGTGTCCGGGTTCATCTCGTAGGAGCCTTCATCCGGAAGGTTGATGAGCTCGATGAACCAGTTCATCGCGTCCACCGAGGCTGCGAACTGGTCGCGGAAGCCCAATGGGCCCTCGTTGGATGTGAATCCAGGCTCGAAGAAGATTCGGAAGAAGAGATGCTGGTAGATCTTCACCGCTTGGGTAACCGGGCGAACAGACCAGCCAGAGTAAGCACCACGGAAACGACGGTTGTAGCCGTTTGCGTAGCTCTCGTACCAGCTGCGTCGGTAGTGAGCGAGGGTCTCCTGGAAGGACTCACCCACGTCGGAACGAGTACACCATGAGATGTCGCCGGTACGGCCATCGGAGCAGAAGAGGTAGTTCACTGGGAAGTGATCAAGCTCTCCGTCGCCGTCAACGTCCGAGTCGTATGCAACCTGGGCGCGATAGTCGTCGAAGTCGCGGTCGAAGTTCGAGCAGATACAGTCTGCTTCGCCGTCACCACATTCCTGCTGGAAGCGGGTGTTACGTGGGTGACGAATGCAGCGCTGGTAGACAGGCTGGTCATTGCTGAGCAACGAAGAAGTCACCGTGTAAGGACACTGAGCATCCGCATCACAGGACTCGCCACCTTCGTAGCTTGTCCAGAGAGTGCGCTCAACGACGTTGCCGGTTGTGGCGTCGAAGCGAGCATGAAGCTCATTGTTACTACCCGTCGAGCTGATGCGTGGGTCCTGGTTGTAGGCTTCCACCTTACCGAACGTGCTCCAGAGGATGGCAGCCTGGTCGTAACGACCAAGGCCGTAGCTGTCGGAGGTGTCGCCGTTGTAGTCCATGATGGACGCCGTCATGTAGTTGTGAGCACCGCGAGCTGCGCGCTGGTCACGAACGTCGTTCAGGTCGTTCTGGAAGTTGGTGACTTCATCACCGCCGACGAAGAAGTCGCCGTCGCCGCCATTTTCAGGGAGATCGTAGTCCTCAAGCTCTGGAAGCTCGATGCCTTCGCCAACGGTGAGGTTGAAGTAGCCGTCGCCGTAGTTGTTACGGTCGAGGCTGCCAGCGAAGTTATGTCGAAGGCCGACGGAGTGACCGATCTCGTGGTGCTGGACCGCGCGAAGGTACTGCTGAGCCATACGAATCGAGGCTTCTTCCTTGGTGCGGCCGCGGAACGCTTCCGCCCAGTATTCCCAGTAACGGGAGCGCTGGAAGTCCTGACCGTCCACGGAGTCCGTGAAACAAGCGTTGTGGTTGCCCATACGCTCCTCAAACTCGGCGCGAGCGTTGAGCTGAGAGATGAAGTTCTGGCCGCGGAACGGCGAGATCTGGTCGAGAACCGCTGGGTCCATCACGTCTGCGTCATTGGCGACGGTCGTCGTGTTGAGCGGCGTGTTGCGGAAGTTGGCCTGCATGGCCTGGCCGCCCAGGGACTCAAGCATCGAGGACTCGATGCTGGTGCCAGCGAGGTTACGCATACGGTCTGAGTAGATGTTGAAGCGCGAGTCCTGCCCATTGAGCTGCTCGATACGTGGCATCTGGTCGACAACGGTCTGAAGCATTCCGTCGATCATTGCGGAGCCAGCGGGGATTCCGCGGGTTGCGCCTGCTGGAAGCTCAGGTCGTCCACCCTCGCCGTCGCCGGTTCCATCGGAGCCGGAAGGCGAGATGCTGACGGGGACTTCGGTGCGGCCGAGGTTGTCGAAGTAGTCGCGAACGTTTTCACCTTCGAGGTAACGAACGTCGGCGTTCTCTTCGCCAGGAGCACAGCCACCTGGGCCGGAGCAGCGAAGAACAGGGAACCACTCGATGGCGATGGTACGAACGCTGTCGATGGAACCGCTGTTGACGTTGGCATCGGAAGCGAGGAGCTCACCGGTCTTCACGTCGCCGCGAACCTCGGAGAGGCCGCCGAATGGAACGCCATTCTGGTGGATGTAGTTGAAGAACTGGTAGCGAAGGTCGCCGTGCTGCTGCCAGCTCGTGAACTCTTCGTTGCCGTCTGCGGCCATCACGTCTTCACACGTCTGGTTGACGTCGGTTCGGTAGAGGTCGCAGTTGTTGGACTCGAGGTAGAACGTGCACTCGGTGCCGACGAACTCGTACTCGTACGTAGCTGGAATCGGGTAGTCGCCGAAGCTCTGTGGGCTAGCTGGGTCAACAGCTGCACCGTTCTCGTTCACGGCGTAGCAATCGAAAGCGTCGGTGACGCCCATCGAAGCCCACTCCGCAGGGGAGATGAAGGGGTTGAACTCGGTCTTGCATGAGCCACCGACGTCGTCGGCGCTGCCACACGCGCAATAAGCGGTGGGGTTTTCGTTCTGACACGTCATCGTGCCAGTCGTGTAGTCAGGCAGGGCCTCGTTGTTCGCCGCGCGCCAGCCGCGCATGAAGACCTCGTTCCAGTTACCCATAACTTCGAAAGCCGACTTCACGAGGTACGCTGGGTAGCCTTCGTTGAGGTGGTAGACGACTGGGTTTCGCTCACGCTGGTTGAGAGGGATCGTGCAGCGAAGGGCTGAAAGGTCACACTCGGAGCCAGCCTCGGCGCACTGGAAGTCGGCACCACATGTGGTGTCCGTAAGACCACCGCGCCAGATGTTGTGAACCGGGCGCATGAAGGTGAGGAAGTCAGTTTCGCCGTAATCGGCGGAGAGACCCGAGCAAAGCTGCTCTTCTGGACGGCAGTAACCGTTGGAACCGCAATCCCCATCGTTCTCACAAGCGATTTCACGAACGCCGCCACGAATGTAGCTGCGCTGGTAGCTGCGGAAGAGACCAAAGCGGTCGAACTGGTCGTGGCTCTGGGTCTGTGAAGCGAAGGTGTGTTCCGGCGGGATGCGCAGGAAGGCTGTGCGGAGGGGCACCGAGATGGTGTTGCATCGTCCGCCGCCAATAAGGAGGCAGCTCTGACCCGGAGAGAAGAGCGACATCGTTGTGAAGCTCATGTAGTGGATGGTGTCTTCGGTGCCTTCGGGCCACTCGTGACGGAAGCGGTAGTCATCGTCTTCGCCGATGCGCACGAACTGAGGTGCGTAACGGTTTGGGAAGTCGTTGTGGGAATCCGCATCAGGAATGAAGAAAGGAACCGACTCCTGCTGCCAAGCGCCGCCCATCGTCACATCGTCGATGAGGAAGCTGAAGGAGTTGACGTGGTTCATGGACCAGTCGACACGCATGTAAGGACGCTCGTACCAACGCTGGTCCGCCGTGTTTTCCTCGATGACGTTGGTCTGCTCACCGGTCACACCGGAGTACTGCGTTCGGACATCGACATGATTCTCGATGGCGTAGGCAGCGATGGGCTGTCCTCGGAAGTCCACGTCGTTACCGTCGTCGTTGCCGCCGTCGATGATTTCGTAGGAGCGGTATGCGTAGAGGAAGTCCTCGTCGATGACCCAGCGAATGCGCGCAAGGGTTGGCGACTGGCCGCGGTCCACCGCGTAGTCTGTCCAGCCGGAGCCACCCGCGTAGAGCGAGTAGCCTGGGCCTTCGAAGCTAGCTTCGGCGTCGGCATCGAGAACCGTCTGGTTCACCCACCACTCACCCACGAACAGATCCTTGCTCACGAGGTTGGTTTGGACACGGTTGATCTCGCCCTGTCCCTGGGTACACGCAGCAAAGCTGGCGGCCAGGGCAAGAATGAGAATAGAAGAGACTCGAGGACGCATGAGGGAAGTACGCATGAAGGATGAGACCTTGTTAAGAATGCTGTTCTGATGGTTGTTCATGTTTGCCTCCATTAGAACCGCAGGTAACTAGCAACGCCGTACTGACGGAGGAGCTGCTGAGTCTGGAAGAAGAATGATTCGATGCCTCGAAGGCGACCGTCGACTCGAAGAACTTCTTCGACGAGCTCGGTGGCGTCACCGGGAAGGTCGTAGCCCTGCGCACGAAGTTGTGCGCGCTGCTCGGCCGAGAGGTTGGCGGCGCTGAGACTGGCTCCGCCGTAGTCGCCGCGGAAGGCCTTGAGTGCTTCGAGAAGGAACGAAAGTTCGTTCGCTTCGCTAATCATCTCGAAGCCAATCGAGCGCTGGTTGGGAACATCGGCTTGTCCTTCGACCTGCCAGGCGCGGAAGGTCTTGCCGTAGTTGGCGGACAAGTATTCGATGTAGTCAACGCCGAGGACGTCAGTGTCCGACGTGTCTGGGCAGTCGCCCTCGCCATCGACACACACGAACATCTGGTTCTGGAAGGTCGTGTCGAAGAAGACAGGGAAGTTCGCAAGCGTGAGAGCCGAAGCGAGGAACTGGAGGGTCGCTCCAGCGCCGGTGTCGACGTACTCGAGGCCTTCGTAGCGCTCCGCCGTGGTTGGACGACAGGTCGCTGGGTTGGAACAGTCGCCTGCGTAGTAGTCCATGTAGAGGAGCGTTGGATCTTCACAGTCACGACCATTGCCGCCACCGCAAATCAGTCGAGCAGCGATTCGCTCAGGCTGGTTGAGGATCATGCCCTGGAAGAGGTCCTGCATCTCCTGTGGGAAGAGGTCGTAGTAGTTGGTCCAGAACGGTACGTCGCGTGTGTAGCTCGTCGTGAAACCACGGTCGGTGAGCATCTGCATCGTGAAGTACTTCTCGTAGAAGGTTCCGACGCGCTCGAGGCGCTGGATTCCTGTCAGACCAGACTGGTATTCGGAGCTGCTGTAGCGCGCCATACCAAGAGGCAAGGAGAGATTGGCACCGGGGACGTCAGCTCGGTCGGAGCTTCGGTCCTTTTGGTAGCGACCCCAGCCTTCGTTGTAGAAGTAGGAACCAAGAGCTGGCTGCGCGATGACGCGGGCGTAGAAGTTCATCGTGTCGGCCGTGGCCAAGAAATGGTCTTCGAAGCCGAAGTTTCCAGTGGTCTGCGCGTACTCAGGGTCGTTGACGTACTTGAACAGGAGGTTCTGGAAGATGGACTGGAGGATGTTGTACTGACGCCCGATCAATCGGCCGAAGAGGTATCCACCCAAGCTGTAACTGCTGCGGTAGCGGCGGAAGTTCGTGAAGATGTACTGACGGTCGTACTGCTCGGAGATGTTGGCGACGACCTCGCGGTAGGAGTCACCCTCATCGAAGCGGTGACAGTCGGCGCGGAGGCCAGCCAGGTCATCGGTGCAGAAGTTGTAGTTGACTGCCACGTAGCGTGGAGCTTCGCCGCCCGCTGCCGTGAGGTTCGCAACGTCGGTGTCGTAGCTGGAGCAGATGTTGCCGCGGTCAGCACCATTCGGGTGCGTCACACAACGCTGAACCAAGCCAGAAGCTGCGTTGCCCGAAAGGAGCAAGCCTTCGTTGGTGCCGCCTGGAGCGTATGGACAATCGGCGTCCACATCGCAGGCCTCACCACCGTGGTAGTACTTGATCCACATACGGTCGGTGTTCGTTGGGTTCATCTCCGCAAGGGTGACGCCCGTCGAGTTGTCGTAAACCTCAGTGAGGTCGCCGTACGCGTTGTTGATCGCGCTGTGGTCGTATCGACCTGCGCCGCGTGTGGTGGAGGTTCGCTCGTACCACTGTGCCGTGTACTCCATGATGGAGGAGTTCATCCAGCGGTCGATACCAGCAAGCTCCCGAAGGTTCTTCTGCTCGGTGTAGGCCGCCGAGTAGGCGAGCTGCTCGTCGGCCGCAAGACCAGCGGTGCCGTCTAGGTCGAAGTCTGCAGGGTCCGCGTTCGGGATGGCGTCGTTGATGATGTAGTAGTCATCGTCGTAGTTGCCGATGTCAGCGGATGCGGCGAAGTCATGTCGAAGACCAAGGCAGTGACCGAGCTCGTGGAGCTGGGTCTGGTAGTACAGGAGCTGGTTGATGACGATCTCAAGCTTGGCTCGGTTCCAGTCACGGTGACGGTTGACGAACTCGAGGACGGAGGCGTCGACGAACTCATTGGGCATCATCATGTTGGCGGACGAGATACGTGTCTCGAGGTCGCGCTGGTATTCGAGCTGGTCGGATGCGCTCACTCGGAAAGGAGAGACGCGGTCGAGGATGTCGTCGTTGATGTCAGCTGCGCTGGTACCAGGAGGAAGGACGTCGATACCGGCCATGGCGAGGGTTTCTTCGCTGGCCATCAAGCGGCGTTCCGTGTCCGTGCCAGCAAGAAGCTGAAGTCGGTCGACGAAGGTGCGAGCGCGACCTTCAGGGCCAGCGAGCTGCTGACCACGGGACGCGTATTCGCCCATACGACTGCGGATGGCGTCGCTAACGATAGCTGGGCGAGCCACGCTGGCCTGCTGAGCCATGAGGAAGGGCTCACGTGGGGTCGCAGGTCTCTGGATGCGGTCGACGTTCTCGAGGTAGTCGCGAACATCTTCACCGATGAGGAAGTTACGGTCGGTCACGCCGCCGTTGATGAGGTCGTATTGCTGAAGGGCGCTCGTTCGGTAGCCATCGAGAGCCGGGCCGCCGATGTTGGCGTCGCCAGCGCGAATCTCACCGGTGACGGGGTCACCGCGAAGCGTCGCCACACCGAGGAAGGGAGTTCCCGGCTGGTCGACGTAGCTGAGGAGGTTGTAACGCAGGTCGCCACGCTCTTCGCACTGCATGCCGTCCGTGGTGCCGCCGTTTTCGGCGATTGAGGCGCGCGTGCAAGTGTTCATGCGAAGCTCGACCATGCACTCGGAGCCCTGGAAGGAAGCGCCGAACCAGCCGTAGAAGCTGTCATCGGAGAGGGCTGGATTTTCCATGTCAGGCTGTGCGCCTTCTGGAACATCGACCCAGCAATCGTAGGGGTCGGTGACCCCCATTGCAGCGTACTCGGTAGGAGTCGTGAATGGAGTCCAGTGACCCTCGCAGGATGGGTTCAGGATCTCGTCGTTGACTGGGTTAGCGGTGCAGAAGCAGTAAGCCTCTGGGTCAGCGGTCTGGCAGTCCATGCGTGGAAGCTCAGCGTCGGCCTGGCCGCGAAGGTTACGAACCATACGCATGAACACCTGGCTCCAAGCGCCGACGAGGTCGAAGCTGGGCTGTACGAGGTGAGCTGGTAGCTCCGTGGATGAGTAGTAGACGAGTGGTCGGGTCTGACGAGCACCGAAAGGGATCGGGTTCCCGTCGTCATCGTTCCAGTCGCGCCAGATGTTGTGGCGGTTGACGTTGTAGTTGAGGAAGTCGGTGTATCCCATCTGGGCGTCGCCGGCATCGGAGGAGCGGTCGTAGGTGGTTCGCTCGAGGCTGAAGTAGCCGTGTCGGTCGAAACGGGAAGGGTTCCAGTTTTCTGCGACGTACTCGCGGGTGTCACTGACCTTCAAGAAGCTGTTACGCACGTAGACGGCCGTAGAGGCGCAGTCTGGAATACCGGCGTAGGGCGACAGGCAGTAGTTGACTGGGCGGCCCGTGAAGGGGTTGGCCACGACACCAGGGGAGAGGAGGTCCTGCGTCACGAAGCTGAAGTGGTAGAACTCGCCCTGGGCGAAGTCGCCGGCGTGGTCGCGCTCAGCTCCACAGCTCTCGTCGTCGATGCCGCTGCAGGGCATGAAGTCGAACTGAGGACGCCAGCTGTCGGGGAAGTCCGATGCGCCCTGGACGAAGAGCGAAGAAGGCTCGCGGGAGTAGAGACCGAGAATCTCGTAAAGCTCGGTGACCTGGCCGTAGTAGTTAGGCAGGAGATTCAAGGACCAGTCGACGCGCATGAAATCGCGCTCGTACCAGAAGTCGTCCGTCGAGTTTTCGACGAGGACGTTGTTCTCTTCACCCGTGGCGGCGTTGTATTCGCGTCGGATATCGAAATGCGACTCGATGGCGAAGGCGGCGACCGGCTGGTGAATGGCATCACCTGGGTTTTCCGTCTGGCCGTCGCGACCGATGTTTGCACCCTCGATGAGCTCGTAGTCGCGGAATGCGAAGAGCGTATCTTCGTCGATGACCCAACGAACGCGGGGCATCGAGGTGATGCCGCCCACGGCAAAGTCATACGCTGCATCGCCAGGGTACGTGCCTAGGCCGGAAGCGGCGTAGTCCACGTCGATGACGACGGTCGAGTAGTACCAAGAGCCGGCGAACAAGGACTTGTCGACGACGTTGACACCAACCTGGTTGATGGCGGGTTGTTCTTCGCAGCCCATCAAGGACAGGGATGCGAGGGTGAGCAACGTAAGTAAACGCTTCATGCGGGGGCCTCCGGGGAAATCGAGCGTCGAAATTGAGCGCCGATTTCGTGAACCGATAACAGGGAATGCCCAATGGGCAGACCAGTAAAGAAGTGCGGCGGCATAGCCACCGAGGAAAGGTGCGTCAAGGCACGCACAGGTTGTATTCAATGAAACTAGGGTCGAAAGTAGATGAAGCAACGTTCGTGCCAGCTACGAGCGCTCTGAATGCGAGGCATGATCTCGCCTGTTTTCGCCAGAGATCCGAAACTAGGCGGTTTTTGGGCAATGCGACAGGTTGGCGCGCACATTGTGGGTGCATGGTCGATCACCCCAAAACCCTAGGACGATCGTAGGGGTCAAGATCGTAACGCCGCGATTCACAGAGCTTTTCATTCCATTTTGTCGTGAGAAAGCACACGCGATGAGGTGCAGAGATCTAGCGACGGGACCAGCACGTAGAAATGATGGCTGTACGTGACTTCGGTGAACTTTCGGCGCGAGTAGTGGGGACTGATGGGCCCATCGTCGTGCTCCTCCATGGCTTTGGCGCAACTGGGGGTGACCTCGTTGGGCTCTCTGAGGTGCTTGGGCCTGAGCGTCGGTACATCTTTCCCGAGGCACCGCTGGCATTGCCACCGATGTATGGCGATGGGCGCGCTTGGTGGATGCTGGACATGGAGAAGATGCAGCGAGCCATGATGATGGGGACACCGAGAGATCTCTCTGAGGAGTATCCCGAGGGGCTGGTCAAAGCGCGCGCGCAGCTTGATGGTCACCTCACGGCGATCGAAAGCGAGTTTGGCGTCGAACGGAGTGACATCGTCTTGGGCGGGTTTTCCCAAGGGGCGATGCTGAGCTGTGATGTGGCTATCCACTCCAAAGTGAAACCGAAGTCACTCGTACTTCTCTCCGGTGCTTTGCTGGCTCGCGACGAGTGGGTTCCAGCCATGGCGGACAGCTCTCTTCGCGTCTTCCAGAGCCATGGGACACAAGACACGGTCCTCGCCCAGTCGGGCGGATTCGCACTCAAGCAAGCGCTGGAATCAGCGGGTTCGACCGTCGAATGGCATTCGTTTCAAGGCGGACATGAGATCCCGATGCCGGTGCTCAGCGCTCTTCGAAGCTTCCTCGACTGACGCTTTTTAGCGCTCTACTGCCCAAGGTTGATGAGCGAGCGACCCGCCGGGGCGAAGAGAGCCCACAAGAGCAGAAAGTTGGCTCCGATGGACACCGAGATGCCCAAAAAGAGCAGGTTGCTGGCGGCCCTGTTGTCGTAGAGGCGTCGCATAC
>JBLHKB010000049.1:0-21760 GCA_047619315.1 Polyangiales bacterium | reverse complement strand
GCGGTTGTTTTTCGGTTCATCTCATTGCCTCCGCGACCACCAGACGGCGAAGCCCAAGAGCAACATGGCTCCTGGCAAGAACACCATCACTCGGCGCCAGACGCCCGAAACGTCTGCCTCACTCATCACGACGGCTCGCATTCGGCTCGTGCGCGGAGGGACAGCGACGAGCGAGTCCCGCTCCGTCAACCAGCCCGTGGCGGCCATGACGATGTCCACGTTCGCGAAACTTGGCTCGGAGAGAAGCATGTCGCTCATCCAGTCGCTGTCGCCGAACACCAAGAGGCGCCCTTCACTCTCGTCCTCGCCAGGAAAGACTCGGGCCACAGCCACGCTCGCCGGACCTTCAATGTCGCCGTTACCCGGCTCGATGTCGGCGTCCAAGAGGGCGCCAAGGTCAACCTTGGCAAACGAATCTGGTGAGCCTTCAACGAGCGAAGTTACGTCATCCCCTTCGCCACGCACGCTCTGGGCGAGGCTCACGAGGAATGGTCCGCCCCGGGTCAGCGCCGGCATCGTGACGACATGGGGCTGCACCACGAACAGGATTCGATCCGTGGGGTCTGGCGAAAGTGTTCGGCGTGGATCGGGTTCAACGACGATGGCCGAGTCGAGACGAACGCCGACCTCGGCGAGGGCCGCTTCGAAACCGGTGGGCCGCACCCCGTCACGGGAAACCAACGGGTCCAGGGCGAGGAGCAAGTGACCGCCGCCTTGTACGTAGTCGATGAGGCTCTCCGCCTCTTCGGTTCGGAACGCACGTTGGGGACCAAGCACGAACACGGCGTCGCATTCGCTTGGCACTTCTTCGCCGCTGAGCAGCACGACCTCGGTGTTCTCTCGTTCTAGTTCCGACTTGAGGAACGTGAGCGAGCGCTCACCCGCTCCAATCGTCCACTCACCGTGGCCGGTGCTCGCGCACACCTTCGTCGTGCGGCCTTCGACCATCTCGACGATGGCCCCCGTCACGGCACGCTCCGCTTGGATATCGACCTGAGCATCCCCAGACTCGCCCATTCCAACGCGGATCAGGTCATCGCGCGTCACCTTCCAGCGGCGCTCGCCACTAATGACCAGGGCTGCCACCTCTGCGAGGGTGGTTCCCTCGCCGTCCGCTTGAAGACGGATGTCGTAACGCTGGGCTAAGCGACGGGCTTCGCTCGGGTTTCGGTCCGGGTCGACCTCGCGAACGCGTAGGCGGGTCGACTCCGAGGCGTACCGCTGGAGCAACTCGCGCACATCATTGAACTGCTCTTCTCCGTCGGAGAGAAGAAGAACGACCTCGACATCGCGGTCCAGTCCGCGGACCACCTGAAGCGTTCGGTCCGACAGTGTGTATCGCGACTCTGTGGTCCAGTCCCAGCGCTCGTAGTGGCGAAACGCGAGGAAGTTTACCATCAGCACGATCCAAACGCTGAGAATGAGACCTAGGAATGAGTGAAAGCGTCCTCGGCTACGCGCCATCGCCGCGGTGTCGAGAGCTTCGCCGCGGCCGCGTGGACCGCCGCTGATGCGTCGCCATTCCAGAGCACGCGTCGCGCCAAAGAGCGCGAGGGCCGTGATGCTGGCATCAAAGACCAACGTCCGACTATCGACGATGCCCTTTGAGTAGTCCTGCATGTGAGTCCAAATGCTCAAATGCGAGAGCACGTCCCGGGTCGTGCCTTCCGAGATGTACTGCATGATCCCGCCAGCGAAGAGCAGGCCAAGAACCAAGAATGTGAGCGTCGCCGCGACGACCTGGTTTGGCGCGAGTGCGGACATTAGGAGACCCACGGCCACGTAGAACGCGCCGATTCCCATCACGCCCGCATAGCTCGCGGCAACGGTTCCCATGTCCACATCGCCGAAGCGAGAAGTGATCCACACGTAGAGCAGTGTTGGGACCCAGAGCGAGGCAAAGAATCCCATCGCGGCAAGGTACTTGCCGAGCACAAGTTCTGATTCCCGCACCGGCGATGTCATGAGCGCTTCGAGGCTGCCGCTGGTTCGCTCCGCGGCGATCAGGCGCATGGTGATCACAGGAACGAAGACAAGCAGCGGCACGAAGAAGAAAACAGTCCCGCCGAAGAACGCCGAGAGCGGAGTGTCGCTTCCGCCGACGCTGGGGCTTGATGAGTAGTACTCGGCGAGCATGCCGAAGTTGGCGCCGCACCACAGAAGCCAAGCCACTAAGATGGCGTAAGCCATGGGCGATACGAAGAACGAGCGCAGTTCACGCTTCGCGATGCTCAAGATGCGCATCATGATGACGCCTCGTCTTCCGAATCCTGGTTTTCTTCTTCCGTGATTTTTTCCGCGTCGTCTCCCAACGTGAGATGCGTAAACACATCCTCAAGGGATGCATCTTCGGTCTGCAACTCCGTGAGCGTCAGCCCTGCCTCGGCCACCACACGGAAGACACTCTCGGCAGCGTCATCACCCTCGAGCGCGACACGAAAGACGAGACCATCACCTTCGACGTGGCCTTCGACCGTCGCGTCTTTAAGCGTGGACAACGCATCGCGATATGCCTGCTCGTTTCCGCGGGCTCTCACGCGAATTCGCTGTGATGTCCCACGCGAGCGAAGCTCGTCGATGGTGCCTTCGCCAACGACCCGGCCTTGCTTCACGATGATCACTCGTTCGCAGACACCTTCCGCTTCCGGCAAAATGTGCGTCGATAGAAACACCGTCTTCTCTCCGCGAAAGCTACGGATGAGCTCACGCACATGACGGATCTGGTTGGGGTCAAGACCACTGGTAGGCTCGTCTAGGATGAGCAGCGGTGGGTCGCCAAGCAGCGCGTCGGCGATGCCGACACGTTGGCGGTAGCCCTTGGAGAGTTGACCAATGATTCGTGTCGCCGCGTCTTTGACCCCAGCGCGCTCAAGCGCCGCTTCCGCTGCTTTTGACGCTTTCCCAGCAACGCCCTTAATCTCCGCGCGGTGGCGCAGGTATTCGATGACGCGCAACTCCGGATAGAGCGGCACACCCTCAGGCATGTAGCCAAAGCTGCGGCGCGCTTTGAACGGTTCGAGAAGAGCATCGACTCCACCGATTTGTACGCTGCCGGAGCTTGGCGAGAGAAAGCCGGTGATCATTCGGAGCGTGGTGCTCTTGCCAGCGCCGTTTGGCCCGAGAAACCCAACAACCTCCCCTTTGAGGACCTCAAAGCTTACTTCGTGGACGGCTCTCAGAGCGCCGTAGTCTTTGGTCAGCTTGGAAACACTCAGCACGACGAGCGTTTAGCCCAGCAAGGGCGTTGGCGCATTGCCATTGACCGATTTGAGCGACTTTCTGAACGAGAGCGAGAGGTGTCGCAACGGACTGGTTATGAGCGCCACAACCGCGATCGTAGACTTCGGCCCAGCGGCCCCCGCTGGAGGCGGCAGCGTCAGTGGACGAACGCGCCCGAACCCGGCAACCTCAGGGGCAGTGCGCATGAACGAGGACCAGAGCCGTGACGTCATCGCGCGCGCCCAAAAAGGCGATGAGGCCGCATTCCAAGTGCTCTTTCGAGAGCACCGAGAGACCGTCGCGCGAGTCGTCCATCGCGTCATGGGACCCTCCAGTGAGCTCGACGATGTCGTTCAAGAGGTCTTCGTGCAGGTTTTCCGTTCCATTGGCTCATTTCGCGGAGACTCGAAGTTTACCACCTGGCTGTATAGACTCACGGCTAATGTGACGAAGATGCACCTCCGCAAGAAGAAGTCGCGCCCCCGATTTGCCGAGGTCTCGGCGGAGCGGCTGCTCGAAGGAGAATCGACAGACGACCCCGGCGAGAGCGTGGCCCGAAATGAACGAGTCACCGCGCTCTACCGCCTCGTCGATGGGCTCACTGAAAAGAAGCGAGAGGTGCTGGTTCTCCACGACTTCCAAGGTTGGACCGCGGCACGAATCGCAGAGAACGTCGGAATCCCAGTCCTCACCGTGCGCACACGACTGTTCTATGCTCGCAAAGAGCTCTATGCCGCCTTGGCGGATGATGAAGTGCTTGCTCCGGTGGTGAAGAGCCTGATGCATCGCTTGCCCGGAGGCGCCAAGAAGTCAGCCTCGAAGACAGTGAAGGCGAAAGAGAAGTTGATGGCGGAGGCAGGTCAGTGACACACGGCCCAAAGTGGCGCGCGCTCATCGCGTTCAACAGCGAGCTACTGAGCGATGCCGGAGCGATGCGTCTTGAGCGTCATCTCATGCATTGCGACGTATGCCGCGAAGCACTCGCGGAGATCCGCGCGTTCGATGAGGTCGCACTCGAGGTTCGTGAGTCACCCGTCGATGTGGACTTTTCTCGCATGGAGTTGGCGTTGCGCCGAGAGGCGAAATCCATCGCTTCACGCAAGCGTTGGATGCGAGCGGTTCCATGGATCGCCGCCGCCGCCGCCGCCGCGCTCTTCCTCGGGGCGCGCATGATTCCGACCGGAGTCGAGCCTGTTGCAAACAACGACGAGCCAACGGTCCTAGACGTCTCTGACCCTGCTATTCCAGAGCCAGAGTCCGCATTCGTCGCTGGCGTCGTGGTTGCTTTAGCCGGAGAAGTGGGCGAGCGAGGTCTTGGGGGTTCCATCGCCGAGGACGAGGTTCTCGCTGTGGATGAGGGCAGCCTTCATGTTCTAATGCCGGACGGATCAGCGTTCGCGCTGGGCGCAAACTCTCGGGTGCGCACCACACATCTTCGCGAAGATGAACTCGTCCTCACTCTGGAAGACGGACGCGTGACCAGCGACGTTCGCACCGGCCGCTCCTACTACGTGAATGCTCCGCCCTACAGGATTCGTGTGCAGGGGACGCGCTTCGAAGTGCGACGCGAAGGGGAACAAGTTGCGGTCACCCTCGACGAGGGAATTGTTGAAGTCCTTCAAGGCGACTCTGTCGTTCGACACATGGAAGCGCCGGACCGCTGGTCTTCCCACGAAGGCTTCGAAGCCGCTGCCCAAGGCGAAGTGCTTCAGCCACGAATGGAGGGCCTTGAGGGCGCCGCGCTTGAACTTGCGGCGAGCGAGGACATCGTCCGCTGGGAAGTGGACGGCCTGACACTACGAGGAGCGCACGCAGCGCTGATGGCGAATCCGGGTGATTACGAGGTGGTCGGCTTCGATGCGAACGATCGGCGTTTCGAAGCCTCCTTCGACTTGCTGGCGGAAGGTGGGCGGCTTGAGGGATCGGACCTGAGAGCAGTTCGACGCGCTCCCCGAGGTGGATATCTGGCACCCGAAGCGATTTCGGAGGTCGTCCGGCCCTCGTACCGCGCTCTCCAACGCTGCTATGAGCGTGAGCTTCGCCAAAACAACCCTGCGCTTCATGGAGCCTATGCGCTTCGAGTCAGCGTTGACCGTGACGGGGCCGTCGTCGGGGTTCGGGTCAATACCGACAGTGACCTGCCGCCACCGCTTCGAAACTGCTTAGTGCGCACGGCCCAGGGCTGGACGTTTCCGGCACCGCGGGGCGGAGCTCTCACCTTCGACTTGCCGCTCAACTTTTCAGCGCGCGCCCGCTAGCACAGCTTTTTTGCCTAATGTAGGACAAGAACCTACACTTAGAGGGTGAAAAACCGCAGTTGGAGACGAAGCGTCGCGCACGCTGTGTTGTGCACAGGCGCTTTTGGTTTTGGAGCGCTCTGCGTGGAGTTATCGGGCGTGGAGCCTCCGCCGGCGCTTCAACGAGCGCTGAGCCCGCTCGTGGTCAGCGCCCCTGCTCCGGTAGCGGAAGTCGAGCCTGAGCCGCCGACGGTTTCAAGGCCCGATTGGTCGGAAGGAGCCATCGTGACAGGGGGCACGCCCCATCGCCTGATCCACTTCACTTTTGATGACGGGCCAGACCGACGAACCACCCCCGTGCTCCTGAATGAGCTTGATCGCCTTGGAATCAAGGCGACTTTCTTTGTCACGACAGGACGAATGGCCTCCGTGGGTTCTCGGGCGCAGGCAGAGCGTGCGCTCCTTCAGGAGATTGTGCGACGTGGACACCGCGTTGGAAATCACACTGTAACGCACCGTCAGCTGCCTCTCCTGACTCCCCAAGAAGTCCGCGATGAGATCCAAAGCGCTTCTGACCTCATCACGGAAGTGACGGGAATCGATACGCCTCTAGTCCGACCTCCGGGAGGATCGCGCTCCCCTCGCATCGACGCCGCTCTTGCCTCGATGGGCTACACGCAGGTGCTGTGGAACATCGGTTCAGGCGATTTCCAAGTTCGAAGTGCGGACGATGTGGTCGATACTTTCAGTCGCGTTCTCGCGCGACGAGAGCGAGAGCATGGGGAACGAGGCGGCATTGTGCTGATGCATGACACCCATCCATGGAGTGTCGCTGCGCTTCCACGAATCGTCGATCGTCTCAAGAGCCGAAACTGCGAACTCTTGGCCGCCGGCGAAGAGCTCTTTGATATCGTCGACGATCCCGATCTTTTCTACGCGTCGGGCGAAGAGGATCCTTCGGCCCTCGCCGGACCCGCCCATCCCCCCGCCGAGTACTTGGCCGCGCGGCAACAAACCTTGCGGGCGCAGACAGCCCGTCGATGTGCGGCGGTCGCCCAAAACTAGACAAGAACGCGGTTCTGGGACCGGTCGTGTGTGCTTTGTCCCACTCAAGGTCGAAAGAGCCTTGTCACCAGCGGGCCACCGGGCGAGTCTCGGACCATGCAAACGGCAAGTACCGTCTGTGGCTCGTGCGGTTTTGAGAATCCCCGCGCCTGGCGCGCGTGCTCAAGCTGTGGCCGCTCCCTCGGAAGTAGTTTTCGCCCAACGGGCGTAACGGGAGTCGCCCCAAGGGGCGGCGACCGCACCATGGTCAGCTCTGCGCCCGTCGACGGGCAACCGGAGCCACTCGTAAACGAAGAGGTCAGCCTCGACGAAATCGAGGACGTGGATGACGGGGAACAAGAGCCACCGCTCATCGGTCAACCTGATGCCGCCGGTGCGATCCAAGCGGGCATCGAACGTGCCTTCTCGCTGGGTCAGCCAACATTGGTCGCGCTGGAGGGACCACGAGGCTCCGGTAAGACTCGCCTCTTGATCTACGCCAGCGAGATCGCGGCTCGTCTAAACGACCGATCCCGGCATTGCTACGGTGTGTGTCGTGAAGGCGGCGACGGAGCCTACGCACCCTTCTCTCGCCTCTTGCTCGAACGATTCGGTGTCACGCCCTCATCGAGCCCAAGCGCTGTTCGCGCATCGATGTCGACACTCGTGTCGTCGGCCCTCGACACAAGCGATGTCGTTCGCGTGACAGAGACCGCTCATCTACTTGGGCACGTCGCAGGAATCCCCTTTCCAAACAGCCCGGTTCTTCGACCCCTCGGAGACGATCCACAGGAACTCCATCGACGTGCTTGCCAGGCCGTCGCACGCTTTTTTGAAGGGGACGCCTCCCATCGGCCGATTCTTCTGATGCTCGACAACATGCATCTCGCGGAGACGTCGGCCTGGGATGTGGTCCGTGAGATCACGAGAACGAACGCTCATGTCGCCATCGCCATCGCGGGTGACAAGCCCGTAATGGAGCGTGCCGCGAGCTACGAGCCCGCAGGCGGCATCGCCGTGGGCCCCATCGCGCCCCTGGAGGAGACTGCCGTTCAAGCGATGCTTTACGTCTTGCTTCCTTCACTTAACTCGGCACCAGAGCCTCTGGTCGCAGCGGTCACGCACCGAAGTGGAGGCAACGCGGCGAAAGTTCGTGAGCTCGCCTTTGCGCTTTGGGAAGCCGGTCTTGTGGTACCCACCGCCGATGGGCTAGAGGTGGATCTCGAACGCCTCGGCACGGGCGACGACCTCCCGATCACGATGGACGACGCAGTCCAGGCACGCTTGGAGCGTTTGGACGCACTTGAACTCGCCACACTTGAACGTGCCGCTCTCGTCGGCGAAGTCTTCTGGGACGGCGCCATCCTTGCCCAGATGCGCGCGGACCGAAAACCGCCTGGCGAAGTCGAGGACTCGCTCAGCGTCTGGCCCGACGATGAAGACAATGACGCGCTCGCGTTCGCTCTCGAACGTTTGGAACGCAAAGGCTTCATCGAGTCCATCGACCAATCCGACCTGCCCGGCGCGAAGGAATACAACTTCGCTCTGGAGGGAACTCGGGATATCCTCGACAACGAGATCGACGAAAAGAGTCGGGTTCGACGACACGCCGCGGTTGCACGTTGGCTCGCCCTCGTAGGCCAGCTTCGTCGAGAGGGCATGGCGGCTCGCATTGCGCCGCACCTCGAAAAGGCTGGGCAAAGGGCGCGCGCTGGTCGCGCGTACCTTGAAGCAGCGGTTCACGAGCACTTTCACCGACGAACCGATCGCGCTCTCCGCTACATCAAAAACGCCCTTGAGATGATCCCCCCGGAGGACGTCGTCCGGCGCATCGAGGCGCTCCACGAGCATGGGTCGCTACTCTTCACGTTGGGGCAATACGACGACTCCATCGTGGCTTTCACTGAGATGCTGCAGCACGCATGGAAGGTCGGTGCTCGTGGCAAAGGCGGCGCTGCCCTCAACCGCATCGCCCGCGCACGGGCGGCAAAGGGCGAAGAGGAACGCGCACGGCGCGTGTTGCTTCGGGCACTCGACCTCTTCCGGAGCGCCAGCGATCTGCGAGGCGTCGCTGCGACACTGGATGACATGGCACAACTCCATGTCCGCCGCGTGGAGCTCGACCAAGGCTTTGCGTGTGCCACAGAAGCTCTGGAAATTCGGCGCGCGCATGGAGACCGCCGAGGAGAGGCGGTGTCGCTCAACACGTTGGGCCAGCTTGAGTATCGCCGCGGCAACCTCGAAGCGGCCGAAACATACGTGCTCTCCGCTCTCGAGATTCGCAACACGATCAGCGATCACGAGGGAGCCCTACAGTGCCACAATCATCTCGGCGTTTTCGCTTTCGAACGCGGTGACCGTGAACGAGCGGTCGGCGCGTGGACAAGCGCTCTCGAGCAAGCC
The DNA here is from genome assembly GCA_047619315.1 of Polyangiales bacterium. GTDB lineage: Bacteria > Myxococcota_A > Polyangia > Polyangiales > Houyiibacteriaceae > JBCCRV01. Next base: position 12,857 of record JBLHKB010000049.1, on the reverse strand, counting down.
CGAGGACTCGCGGACCGGCGCGCAGAGTGCTTCATTCTCAACAACATCGGTGAGGCACGATCGAAGGATGGCGCCTACGACGAAGCCCACGAATCGCTCAAACTCGCACTCGCGATCGCGGAAGACCTTGGCGACCTTCGTGCCATCGCGGAGGTGAAGCGAAACTTGGGTCTCGTCTTGGTTCGCCGCGGCGATGACGGTGGACTCGCCCGACTGCGCGAAGCCCTTGTCGCGGCGAAAGAGTACGGCGGCCCGGATATCATTGCCCTCGCGCACCGCGCGCTGGGTGAAGCTCATGCACAGACGCTCTTCTCGGGTGCCGAGACCGATGAGAGCGCCGAGAAGAGTTTCATCACGAGCATCGAACTCTTCCAGCAAGGTGGCAACGAGCGCGAGGCGGCACGCAGTCTCGTTCAGCTCGGCAAGCACCTGGCGGAACGCGGAGAGCTTCCAGAGGCACGAGTTCGGCTGCGGGAAGCGCGAGCTCTCTTCCGACGGCAGGCGCTGGCGGCAGATGCGGCGCGCGTAGACGAAACGCTCCACAGCCTTGGAACTAAATCCTAAGCACTTTTCGGTCCTTGGGCTGGTCACGGGACTCGTGGTCGTCGTCGCGAGCACCTTGCACCATGACGCGGAACTCGCGGAGAGCGTGGATCTTCACGGCGCCGGTTTTGTCACCTCACAGCGCTGTGGCCACTGTCACGAAGATCACCTCGAATCGTGGGCGTCAACCTACCATCGAACCATGACGCAAGAGGCCAGCGAAGTGTCTGTGTTGGCACCCTTCGCCGGAGAGCAAGTTCGCTACCGCGGGTGGGAGGCGTCGATGACGCGCGAAGACAACGCGTTTGTGATGCGTGTTTCGAACCCGCACGGAGAAGAATCGCAAATCGAGGTAGTTCGAACCGTCGGCTCGCACCGCTACCAGCAGTACATAAAACGCGAAGAAGACGAGTACATTCGGCTGCCGTGGGCCTGGCACATCGAAGAAGCGAGGTGGTTCCACATGAACGGCGCGTTCCTCACGCCGGACCCGATAGGCGTTGCGAGCGAGAGTGACTATCGACGTCACGTCGTTCGCTGGAACGACAACTGTATTTTCTGTCACAACGTCGACCCGAACCCAAACCTCGGACCTGACGGCTTTCAGAGTGAAGTCGCAGAACTCGGCGTGGCCTGCGAAGCGTGCCATGGGCCGGGCGAAGAGCACTCCGCGCGAAATACATCCCCACTGCGCCGTTACATGCTTCACGCATCCAGTGAACCAGACCCGTCCATCGTGTCCCCAGCACGTCTTAGCGCCGACCGCTCCGCGGACGTGTGCGGTCGATGTCACGGACAGCGAATGACCTCGGATATCGCAGAGTACCTAGAAAACGGAGACCCTTTCGTGCCCGGGGACGACCTCGCCCATCACTCAGAACCTCTTTGGGCGGACACCACGCTCAACGGGGACGCCATCTTTCGCCAGCGCTTCTGGGCCGACGGATCTCCTCGGCTGACCGCTTACGAGTACCAAGGGTGGCTGCAAGCGCGATGCACACTCGATGGCGAACTGACCTGCACTACTTGCCACGGGATGCACGAGGGAGAGCCCGAAGGACAGCTTCGCCCCGCCGACTCGGGGACCTTTCAGAGCCATGATTCGGGCGGCGTATTGGCGGACCGGTCTTGCGCCGAGTGCCATGAATCAACAAATGAGCACGCAGGCGACGGGCACGCAGACGTTTCTTGCGTGGACTGTCACATGCCTCGGATCGTCTACGGCGTCCTCGACGCACACCGGACGCACCGAATTGAGATCCCGCGGCCCGCCTTGAGCGACCGTCCTCACGCCTGTGGCCTCTGCCACCTGAACCAACCGGATCGTTTTTTCGGGCTCGAGAGCGAGGAGGAGACCATCGTGGGGCTCCGTTGGCTATTCGGTGGAGACCCCATCGTGCGCGCCTTGGCGGCGGACGCCTACGGCAGGTCGAACAAGAACGAAGACGAGGGCATTCTCCTCAGCGCGATGGAACGTGACAAGTACCCCGCGATTCGGCGCCTCGCTTGGCGCTCCATGCGGCGCAGGAATCCGGCTCTTTCGCCCGAAGACTTCGATCCCATGGCGTCCCGAAGCGAACGCGACGCTGCCATCACGTTGCTGGGTCTGACGCACTACCGGCCGGAGGAAGATGTACTTCGTCGGCTCGAGGCGGAGGCCGCCCAGGTCAACATCGAGATTGGCGAATGAGTACTCAAGCCCAAAAGCGCTCACTACGTCTCGGCTGGGTCAGCCTTTGCGCATGGTCTCTCGTCGGACTGAGCATGGAAGCGGCCCACGCATTCAAATGGGCCGCGTTCTTTGACGATGAGCTGGCGCGCCTTCTGGTACGACTCGCGCACGCACACGGCGTCGGCTTGGCGCTTGTGGTTCTTGCTCACTCTGCGACCGCAGCCGAGCTCATACCTGGTCGGTTCCTGCGTGCCGGCGCCGTCCTCGTACCCGTTGGATTTTTCCTCGGGGCCATCGCACATCCCGAGGGCGACCCTTCTTTCGGCATCTTCCTCGCGCCGATGGGCGCCCTACTCTTCCTCTTCGACCTCGTTCGGATCGCGTGGAAGGCGTGCCGCAACAACACGGTAGATGGGTAGCTCATCGACAACGGCTTTCGCCTCTCTACCTGACACCGAACCGTAGGGGTTGTCCTCAAGATGACGCACGGGCCCAAAAAGTGGGTGTTCTTCCATGCGCTCCACGTACTCATCCATGCGCGCCTTCACATCTGTTTGTACGAACAGCTCTCCGCCGTCCCGGAGTAGACGAGCCGCCGACTGCAGAAAGCGATCCGCGACCACGGTGCGATGCTCGTGACGCCGCTTCCACCAGGGGTCAGGAAAATGAACGTAGAAGCGTTCGACGTACGCGGATGGAGTCGCTCTCTCGAGGATGTCCCGTGCGTCACCGGCATATGCCCGGACGTTCACAAGCCCTTCGCGAAGTCTTCGCTCTTCGACTTTATAGGCCCATTTCGTCTTGATCTCGATCCCGAGAAGTCGCCAAGTGGGCGCGACCGCGGCTCGTTTAAAAACCGAGAGGCCCCGCCCGAAGCCAATGTCGATCTCGAGAGGAGTGTCTCCGGGAATGATCGCAGCAAGATCGATGGCGCCGTCAGGCATACGTGGTGCCACGACGCCATAGCGACGGAGGCCTTTGTCGGACTCAGGGACAGGGTCCAGAGTGCCATTTTTAAGCACATTTTCGTCGTCTGGCAGCTCCATGGTCGCGGTTTTCGCACGAAACACGCCGCTCGTCGAACGTGCAGCGTTGACAGGGGAAGCGCGGCGCGGAAGGGTGCGCCCCGTGCTTGCCCTTCGCGTCGTTCGCATGGCCACGCTTTACGTTGCCCTCTTCGCAAGCGGCAGCGCTGCGCTTATTTATCAAACAACCTGGGGCCGAATGCTCCAGCGAGTCTTTGGGGTCAGCGACCTCGCCGTCGCCACGGTTCTCGCCACGTTCTTCCTTGGCCTGGGCCTCGGCAGCGCAGCGGGTGGACGTTTCGCCAAGGCACGCAAATCGTCGCCTGCCCGGACCTACGCACTGCTTGAGGTCGCCGTGGGCGGCTGGGCGCTCGCCTCGCTCTGGTTCATGCCGCGAATTCACGATGCATACTCGTTCCTGGGGCCAGATGCGGGCTTTGGGACGCTGACAACCCTTCGCTTCCTTCTTGCGGTCTTGGTGCTTCTCCCACCCACGTTTTTCATGGGTGCGACGCTTCCTGTGCTCATCGCTGCGGTGTCCAGAGCTGGCATCCCATGGGAACGCAACGCAACGTTTCTCTACGCGACGAACACACTCGGCGCGGTGGCCGGAGCAGCGGCGACGGGGCTTTGGCTCGTGCCGACCTACGGAGCACGCGACTCCGTCGTCATCGCTGCTGGGCTGAGCTTTGGCGCCGCACTGCTGGTCCTCGTGGTCTGGTCACGCGCCGGCAAAGCCCAAGAGGAAGAGGCACCGGGCGTCGTCGACACGGGCCCTTCTCGCCCACGTTTGGCCATGGGGCTGGCCGCGGCGGCGGGCCTCGCATCCCTCGCGGGCGAAGTGCTTTGGACGAGAGTTCTGCGCCTCGTTGTGCAGGGGACCACCCAGGCATTTGCGGCGATGTTGACGGTATTCCTTTTCGGAATCGCCATGGGAAGCCTGATCGCTGCCCCGCTTTCCCGTCGCTTTGAGGCGCGAACGCTCTTCGGCGTCCTTCAAACGATCCTGGGCGTGCTGACCCTGGCGGCCATGTACGTGGGCGCTCGGCTGCCTCAGGTCGTCATGTTGATCCAGGGCGAGACCGTCGTCGTTCCGCACGAAGCAAGCGTCGTACTGGGCGCGGCGATGGTGCTCTTGTTGCCGCTGGCCATCGCCCTGGGCACGTCGATCCCCATCGCCTGGCGCATCGCGGGTGGATCCGCCGACGAAGCGGCGCGCAACTCTGGACGGGTCCTCGCGGCCAACACATTGGGCGGACTCGTCGGAAGCCTCTTGGCGGGCTTCGCTCTCGTCCCCCTGCTTGGCGTCGCACGGTCCATTGGTTTTTTGGCGTTTCTTCACTTTGGGATCGCCACCGCCGCGTTCGTGGCGAAAGCCATGGCGAAGCCCATCGTCGCTTACCGCGACTTCGCCAGCGTTCTCCCCCTCGCCTTTGGTGCCGTAGCTCTCATCTCCCCACCAGACCTGCACCTGCCCTATCTTCTCGACGCCTGGTACGACCCCAGTCGGGCCCTCGTCGAAGGCCCTTCCGCCCAATGCCACGAGGACTTCGACTGCGAAGACAACGACGGCGCTTCCTGCGGCGGCGAGATCGGGACCTGCGACGACGGCACTTGCTGCGTCGGATGGGACAGCACCATTCGATTCCTCGAAGAAGGCCGAAACACGACGGTCAGCATTCTGGAACGTGACGAGACCCTTCGGCTCTTCAACGACGGTCGCCCTGAGTCCGGCATCGGCACGGACGAGCCAGGCTTTGGCGAAGAACTCGCGACCCTCGGCTCACTTCCCGTGCTCCACGCAGCGCAGCGAGAGCGTGCGATGGTCGTCGGGCTCGGTGGCGCACATTCCACAGCGGTCGTGCTTGGAGGACCTTGGACGCGCGTTGATGTCGTCGAACTCGAAGGTGCCATTGTCGACGCCGCGCGCTTTCTTTACGAGTCGCGCGACAAGGACTTCCCACTCGACGACCCGCGCACAAACCTCATCGTCGACGACGCGAGAGCCCAGCTCGTGCTCGCCCCCGAAGGTACCTACGACGCCATCATCTCCCAGCCCTCACATCCATGGCTGGCCGGCTCCAGTGCGCTCTACACACGAGAGTTCTTCAACGAAGCCAAGGCCGCGCTTCGCACCGGGGGCGTCCTTGCCCTTTGGTCCAACCTCTTTCGGATGGATGGGGTTCACCTACAACGAATTGTCGGAACACTTCGCGGCGTTTTCGAGCATGTACACGCTTATATGTGTGAAGATTCGAGCTTCATCCTCGCGGCAAGCGACACACCCATTACCTACGGTTCGCGCTTCATGGACCGCCTCGATGAAGAGGGCTCACGCCTGTATCTCAGGCCGTTTGGCCTGGACGACATCGTGGACTACGCGAGCGTCATCGAGCTCGATAACGCCGGCACGCTCGCCTTTGGCGCGGACTCCGAAGACCTCGTGGATGACCGCCCTGCCCTGGAATTCGCGCTAGCTCGCATCCCCCAGGCAGACGGCCTGGCCGAAGCGGATGTTGACTACCTCCTCCGCGATATTCCGTGGATGAGCGCTGAGACCTTCGAGACGTTCCCGGCGGCGATGCGCGTGGATGTCTTGCTGCGACGGCTTGAGTACATCGGTGATCGCTACCACGCCGTCGAGCGCGTTCGCATCGCGCTCCCCGACCTGCCGATCACACACGATGAGAGGCGACTCGTCGAAGGCGCGATCGCCGAACTACGTGGAGACCTTCATGGTGCCTTGGCGGCATACCGTGAGGCCGTCGACGACCCCGAAGCCCGCTATCGACTCGGCGTGCTCCTCGATGCCGAGCGTTTCTACACCGAGCAGATCCAGCTTCAGCGTTCGGGAGCCCGAGTGGATTCGCCGATGTTCCTGTTTCGCGCAGCCATCGCCCGGCGGGATCGTGACGCAGCGCAAGCCGCTCTCGATGCCGAAGCATCCCGCAATGACACCACCGACGACCCCATCGCGGCCATTGTGCGAGCGTGGGTGGCGCAAGACTGCGACCTACTCATGAATGTGGCGAATGAGCGACCGAACGCAGTGGACGAAGAAGGTGCAGTTCAACTCGCCATCGAATGCGCTTTCCAGCAGCGAGATGCGTTGGCGGCGGCACGATACGCCGAGCAACTAGGTCGAAACGTACGTCGTGTGGCCACGGAAGAGGTTCGGATGGCGAACGAAGCTGAAACGTATGGCAACGATGGCGTCGCCCTTCGCCACTACCGACGGGCGCTCAATGCCCACCGTTTTGGGCACGAAGAGCAGGCTACGGAGGTGCTGCGAGCCACTCAGGAGCACGCCCACGGCCTGCCAGTCGCCGAAAATGCCGTCCAAAATGCGGCCCGGGAGCTTGGTCTCGACCTGACGCCTCCAGCCCCTCCAGAGCAATGAGCGCGAGCTTTTCTTGACCCTTACAAGCGGCATAGCGTATCCAAAGAGGGTCGCGGCCAGGTGGTTCGCGCATATATAAAGAGTGGAGGCCCATGTGGCGGTGAAAATCTTGGCCGTAGACGACAGTGCAGTCATGCGGAAGATCATGGAAATGACTTTCGCGGGCGAAGATGCGGAAGTGCTCACTGCAGCATCGGCTGACGAAGGTCTTGCCGCAGCGCAACGATTCGCGCCTGACATCGTCTTCGCGGATGCATCCATGGCAGGCAAGGACGGGTACGCGGTGGCTAGCGCGATCAAGTCCAAGGGCGGCAACGCTCCGGTCGTGATCGTCATGGCGAGTCAGCACACACCGTATGATGAAGCGAAAGGCGCTGCGAGCGGTGTGGATGACCACGTGGCAAAGCCCTTCGACAGTCAGGCGATCATCGACAAGGTGAACGCTGCCATGTCGGGTGCCGTCTCACGGAAGCCCGCTCCCGCTCCTGCTGGTGGACCAGTGCAAGCCTCGTCGGGTCAAGCCTCGTCGGGAACCCCGGCTCGTTCCCTCAAAAGAACGATGGCGTTCGGGTCACCCCCACCGCGTCCTCCTGCACCACCGGCTCCGCCCGCGGCCAAAGCCCAGCTTGAGGTTGTAGAAGAAGACGACGATCCAGTGATCGAGCTGAGTGCTCCGCCGGCTGCACGTGTGCAGAGCAAGAGGCCTCAGCAGCCAGAGAGAAAAGCCGCTCCGGCTCCTGCGGCAGCGGCATCTCCAGCAGCGGCAGCCACCGCACCGGACAGCGCCCTCGCCGGGAGCCTCGATGCACTTGGCTTAAGCAAAGAGCAGGTCGAGTCCGTTTTGGCTCTCTCGCGTGACATCGTGGAAAAGGTCGTTTGGGAAGTCGTTCCAGACATGGCCGAGACTCTGATTCGCGAAGAGATCCGACGCTTGATGAAGTGAGTCCGCAGGCCCGGTTTCCCGAAGCTTTCGTTCTTCGGTAGACTGGGCCATGCGTATCTTGTCTTTGCTCGTCGTCGGCTCGTTCATCTTCAACTGTGGTGACGACGATGCATCCGACGCGGGCTTACGAGACGCCGGCGCCGCAGACGCACGCGGAGCGGACAGCGGTCCTGCGGACGCAGCAGCGCCATCCGACGCCGCCGATGATGTGGAAGCTGACAGTCCGGATGTGGCCAGCTTTGACGCAAGTACCAGCGGGGATGCCGGCACCGATGCGGCGGAGACGGACGGCGGTCCAGATACCGGTCCCGACGTGGGTCCAGTTGGCCTATGTGTTGGCTTGGAGATCGGTCGTGAGTGCCCGTGTACCGATGCTTTTCTTTGCGTCGATGGTCGCTGCGTTCCAGGCCGCAGACGTGCCACGTGTGGTGGATTCGCCGGCGATGTGTGCACCACACGAGCATTCCCCGAGTGCACGTTTAGTGTAGGTTCGGACTTCGGCCCCTGCCTCTCCACCTCGGAGCAAGCGTGCGTATGCTCGGAGCACCGAGATCTCTACGCATGCGACGAAATGCGCGAGTGAGGGTTTCCTGTGTTTCGGCCATGACGAAACGCCGCGCAGCCGGTCGGCTCGCGCTTAGAATTTTCCAGCTTGGATCCGTGGCGCAAGGGCACTGGCCTCATGCGCTCGTGTTCGAAAGTGCCCGCATTTCCTCGGCTCGCGGAAACGTCATCTGACCTGCTCGCGCGACGGATCGACAGACGACACATTTTGAGACAGAGCCAGGCTATGGAAGAGCTTGCAACGACGTACGCACCGGCGGAAACGGAACGCCGCTGGTACGAGTTTTGGGAATCGAACGGCTTCTTTGCCGCCGGTGGCGAAGGAGACCCGCGCAAGACGTACACCATCGCGATCCCTCCGCCCAACGTCACCGGCACGCTGCACATGGGCCATGCCTGCCGAACGACCTTCGAAGACGTGCTTGTCCGCTACCATCGTATGAAGGGCTTCGATGCTCTTTGGATTCCGGGGACGGACCACGCCGGCATCGCCACGCAGGTGGTTGTGGAGCGGCTACTTAAAAAAGAAGGTCTCACCCGACATGATCTCGGTCGTGAGAAGTTTGTCGAACGGGTCTGGGATTGGAAGGAAAAGTCCGGCGGAAGGATCCTCACCCAGCTCCGACGTATGGGCGCGAGTTGCGACTGGGAACGCGAACGATTCACGATGGATGACGGGCTTTCCGTCTCCGTTCGTGAGGCCTTCGTGCGCCTCTACGAAGAAGGTCTGATCTATCGCGGCACTCGCCTCGTCAACTGGGACGTCACCGCCCAGACCGTGCTCAGCAACCTTGAGGTCGAAACCAAAGAGAACGTCAAAGGAGAGCTCTTCGAGTTCGCCTACCCCATCGACGGAGATGATGGCGGCGAAGTGGTCGTCGCAACAACGCGTCCCGAGACCATGCTCGGCGACACAGCAGTCGCGGTTCATCCCGACGACCCGCGCTACACACATCTCCACGGCCGTTCCGTCAAACACCCGTTTGTCGATCGCCTCATTCCCATCATTTGCGACGCAGAGCTCGTGGACATGGAGTTCGGAACCGGCGTGGTGAAGGTCACTCCGGCCCACGATCCCAACGACTTCGCCACCGGCAAACGTCACGACCTGGAAGAGATCAACGTCCTGAACCTCGACGGGACCATGAACGAGAACGCCGGCGAGTTTGAAGGCGTCGAGCGCTTCGCCGCGCGCCGAGCCGTCAAAGCACGACTCGAAGAGGTTGGACTCGCCCGTGGGAGCAAAGAGCACATGATGAACGTGCCCTACTCCCAGCGGAGCGGCACCGTCGTTGAGCCCATGATCAGCACGCAGTGGTTCGTGAAAATGGAGCCACTCGCGAAGCCTGCGATTCGCGCCGTCGAAAACGGGGTCGTCGAAATTCTTCCGAAGGACTGGGAGAAGACGTACTTCCACTGGCTGCGGAACATCCAAGACTGGTGCATCTCAAGGCAGCTCTGGTGGGGTCACTCGATCCCCGCGTGGCACTGCGAGGACTGTGAACACATCACCGTGTCTCGTGAAACGCCCGAGGCATGTGGGGGCTGCGAGTCGGCGAATATCCGCCAAGACGAAGATGTCCTCGACACATGGTTCAGCTCGGCGCTGTGGCCCTTCTCGACGCTGGGATGGCCGAACGAGACGCCGGACCTCAAGCGCTACTACCCCACTCAAGACTTGGAGACGGGCTATGACATCCTGTTCTTCTGGGTCGCTCGCATGATCATGATGGGCTACCACTTCATGGGAGAAGCGCCGTTTTCCCGTGTCCTGCTCGCCGGAATGGTGACCGACGAGCGCGGCGACAAGATGAGCAAGGTGAAGGGCAACGTCATCGACCCCCTCGATGTCATCGATGGCGCAACGCTCGACGACCTTCTCGCGAAGGCCCAGTTCAATGGTGCGGCGCCCAAAGGCGTGAAGTACCTCGAAAAGACCTACGCAGACGGTTTCGCCGAGTACGGCTGTGACGCGCTGAGAATGACTCTACTGAGCTATTCGCCGCAGGCGCGCCGCATGAAACTCAGCCTGAAGCGCGTCGAGGGCTACCGGAACTTCGCGAACAAGCTGTGGAACGCTGCTCGCTTCAGCCTCATGAACCTCGAAGGTCACTCGGAGATCAAGGCGAGCGGGACGCCACCCGATGTGTCTCAGTTGGCCAACCGTTGGATCCTTTCGCGGCTTTCCGCGGCGATAGGGGCGGCCAATACCGGCGTTGAAGAATATCGTCTCGATGACGCCTCCGGCGCTCTCTACCACTTCGTCTGGGACGAGTTCTGCGATTGGTATCTCGAGCTCAGCAAGCCGCTCCTCACCGGAGAGCACGCCGCAGAAACCGTCGCGACGCTCGTCCACGTCCTCGAGACAGTGTTGCGCGCGCTACATCCAATGATGCCATTCATCACCGAAGAGATTTGGCATCGTGTGCCCAAAGAAGACTCTCTCGGCCAGCACCCCATCGACGAAACGAAGCCCCAGAGCCTCATCGTCGCCCGCTACCCAGAAGTCACCGACGGTCGGCCGGACTCCGAGGCGGAGGCCGCGATGGCCGTGCTCCAAGAGTTCGTCGTGTCCGTACGAACCATTCGCTCCGAACACGGCCTCCCGCGGGCTCAAGAGATCGAGTGTCACTTTCACGCGGATGACGCCAAACGAGCGTTCGTCCTCGAAGGCGAAAAGCACCTCATCGAAGCACTCACAGTGTCCACTCTGCATCACGCCACCGTGGAGAAACTCGATGACCCGCATCAACACTTCAAGAACGCGGCCATGTTCGTGAACCCGGGTCTTCGAGCCGTCGTCCCCAACGTCATCGACCCGGAGCGTGAGCGCGAGCGCCTTGAACGAGAGATCATGAAGATCGACAAGGACCTTCTGATCATGGAGAAGAAGCTCGGCAACGCCGGCTTCGTCGACCGAGCTCCGCCGGCCGTCGTTGAGAAAGCGCGCGCCGATGTTGCCCGCTTCCAAGAGGAGAAGGCACAGCTGAAGAGCGCCCTCTCATCCCTCGGGGCCTAAGCTCAAGAACGCTTCAGATTAAAACAACGCGAGCTGACCTGGTAGCACCAGGTCACCGTCGAACTCGACTCCTTCAAGCTCAAGAAGGAGTCGTTTTCGCTTAAGGCCACCGCTGTATCCGCCGAGCGCTGAGCCTGCGCTGATAACTCGATGACAGGGAATCACAACGGGGAGCGCGTTGGCTCCATTCGCCATCCCAACGGCGCGCGTGGCGCGGGGACGTTTGATGTCCGCGGCGACGCCGGCATACGTGCGAACGGCACCGATCGGAATCTTGCGAAGAGCGTTCCAGACCTCCTGCTGAAATATGGTCCCCCCAAGGTCCACGCGAATTTCACCGAGGTCAGGTTTTTTCCCAGCGTCGAGTGCCCGAAGCGGCTTTGAAAACTCAGCTGGTGCGTGCTTTCGCAAGCGCACATCCTCAAAGGCTTCGACGCCCGAGTCTCCAAAACGGAGGGACACAAGCCCACTCTCATTCCAGGCCAACCAGAGCTTCCCAAGTCGCTTGAGCGTCAATGCCGCTTGATGGGTCGCAATTGGTTTGTTCCGCACGTAAGCAAATTAGCACGTAACGGACGCGGGGAATCAGGTTTATCCCCTGGGCGCCATGAGTGAGGGTGCGCTACCTTCTGGTCGAATGCGGCTGCGGAAAACTCCACTCCTTGCGCTGAGCGCCGCCCTCCTCGCCTGTGGAGCGAGCCCACGAATGGTGCAGCAAAGCGCTGCCTTCTACGAACGCTGCCAGGCTGCAGAGCTGAACCCTGTTCGCACTCTGGATGAGCGACGCGAGTGCTGGGTCGCTTGGCTTGAACACTACACACCGGGGCAGCCTCTTGAGCGGGTCAGTTATGCGCAAGAACGTCGTATCGCGCTGGCCCACGGCGAGGAGATCGCGCCGCTACCGGATCGAGAAGACCCAGGGCATGAGCTGCGCTCCTCCCAGGAGCCGTCTCAGAGTGGCCCGACGCGTGGGGAAACTGATGTGGCGGTGGGTTCAACACAAGAAGCGAGCGAGACGCTTGAGGCGAGCGCAGAAAACCCGCAGGCGATCGCCGATCCAAACGTATTTCGCCAAGACGAAGGTGCGCCTCCAGGACGGCACTTTTCCGCACGCGCGGTGGCTCCACCAGATGAAGCGCCCATTCCTGGGCCTCCAGGGGCCTCCAATGGCGCGTGTGGGATAGCTTGTAACCCAAGGTGGTACGAATGCGCTGAACGCTGCAACGGCCGCTCAGGCGGCTGTATCAACGCCTGTATCTCCCATCACAGACAGTGCATGGGCGGCTGCAACGGCAGCGCCTACTGAACACTTGAGTCGTCGTTGGTTTGCGCCAGGCGAAGTGCGGTTCATAGTCGCCGCGCATGTTCGCTATTTCCCTATTCCTCGGCAGCGCCTACGCCATTCTTGTAGTGGCCGCCGTCGGTCTCGTTCTGGCGGGACTCTCCGTCTGGGCGACTTGGAAGCATCTCGGCTCAACACCACCCCGCTCCGCGCATGTCGTGCCCGTCTCACTCCTGAAGCCCCTCAAGGGACTTGAGGATGACCTCGAGAAGAATCTGCGTTCATTCTTCGAGCAAGTCTACTCCGAAGCGTTTGAGATCGTGTTCTGTGCATCGGACGAACGCGACCCTGCCCTCGACGTGGCCCGGCGCCTCTCCCGCGAGTACCCGAACGTTCCGGCACGTTTCGT